>JBBIOL010000008.1:0-57543 GCA_037443385.1 Anaeromyxobacteraceae bacterium | reverse complement strand
CGCGGCCTCGAGGCAGGTGGGCGGCGCCGGAGAACGCCGCTCCCGGATGATGACGGACCGGCGCCCGCTGCGGAGGCGCGGCGCGCCGGGGCCTCCCCGTCCGCCTGGCGAGGAGGCGGTCCCCGCGACGACGCCCCGCTCGCCGGATGGGGCGTGGGCGTACGCACGCAGCCGCCCGCCGACCACACGCGCCCCGCCCGCGACCGGGGGCGAGCCGCCCGATCTTCCCCACCCGGACCGGGGGCCCTCACGGACGCAGCGCCCTCCCGACGATCGCCCGCGCCTCCTCGACGATGGCGGCGAGGTGCCGCTCGTCCCGGAAGCTCTCCGCGTAGATCTTGTAGATGTCCTCGGTGCCCGACGGGCGCGCCGCGAACCAGCCGCTCTCGGCCACCACCTTGAGCCCGCCGATGGGGGCGTCGTTCCCCGGCGCGCGGGTGAGCCGCGCCCGGATCGGCTCCCCGGCCAGCTCGGCGTCCTTCACCATGTCCGGCGACAGCCGCGCGAGCCGGGCCTTCTCCTCCGGCGTGGCCGGCGCGTCGATGCGCGTGTACACCGGCGCGCCGTGCTCCGCCACGATCTCCCGCCAGTGCTGGCCCGGCTCCTTGCCGGTGACCGCGGCGATCTCGGCGGCGAGCAGGCACATCACCGGCCCGTCCTTGTCGGTGGTCCAGGTGGTCCCGTCCATGCGGAGCAGGCTCGCCCCGGCGCTCTCCTCCCCGCCGAAGCAGGTCGTGCCGTCGAGCAGGCCGGGCACGAACCACTTGAACCCCACCGGCACCTCCATGAGGCGCCGCCCCAGCGCCGCCACCACGCGGTCGATCATGCCGGAGGAGACGAGCGTCTTGCCCACCGCGGCGTCGGCCCTCCAGCCGGGCCGGTGGCCGAGCAGGTATCGGATGGCCACCGCCAGGAAGTGGTTCGGGTTCATGAGCCCCGCCGACGGCGTGACGATGCCGTGCCGGTCGGCGTCCGGGTCGTTCGCGAAGGCCACGCGGAACCGGTCCTTCAGCGACACCAGCCCGGCCATGGCCCACGGGCTCGAGCAGTCCATGCGGATCTTCCCGTCGTGGTCGACGCGCATGAAGGCGAATCGCGGATCGACCACCGGGTTCACCACCTCCACGGAGATCCCGTGGACGGCGTTCACCGGCTCCCAGCAGTGGCGCGCCGCGCCGCCCAGCGGATCCACGCCGAGCGAGATCCGGGAGGCCCGGATGGCGGTCATGTCCACCACGTTCCCGAGGTCGCGCACGTAGGGGAGGACGAGGTCCTCCTCCCGCGTGGTGGGCGCCGCCCGGGCGCGGGCGTACGGGATCCGGCGGACCCCCGCGTTCCCGGCGCGGAGGAGCGCGTTGGCGCGGTCCTGGATCCAGGCGGTCACGTCGGTGTCGGCCGGCCCGCCGCTCGTGGGGTTGTACTTGAACCCGCCGTCCTCGGGCGGATTGTGCGAGGGCGTCACCACCACGCCGTCGGCGAGCCGCCCGGTGCGCCCGCGGTTGTGCACCAGGATGGCGCGCGACACCACCGGCGTGGGCGTGACCCCGTCCCCCTGCTGGATCACCGTCTCGACCCCGTTCGCGGCGAGCACCTCGAGCGCGGTGCGCTCGGCCGGCGCGGAGAGCGCGTGGGTGTCCTTGCCCAGGAAGAGCGGCCCGTCGGTCCCGGCCCTCCGCCTCCACTCGCAGATGGCCTGGGTGGTGGCCAGGATGTGGGCCTCGTTGAACGAGCCACGCAGCGACGAGCCCCGGTGGCCGCTGGTCCCGAAGGCCACCCGCTGGGCGGGGTCGTCGAGGTCCGGCGCGCGATCGTGGTAGGCGCCGAGGAGGCGCTCGACGTCCACGAGGATCGACGCGGGGGCGGGCTTTCCAGCCAGGGGGGAGAGGGCCACTACTTCCTCCGGAGGGCGCGGTAGCGCCGGACGAGGGCCTGGGTGGAGGCGTCGTGCGCGGGGGGCGGCTCGTCCCGCGCCTCCAGCTCGGGCAGGATCCGCTGGGCCAGCACCTTCCCCAGCTCCACGCCCCACTGGTCGAACGAGTCGACGCCCCACAGCACGCCCTGGGTGAAGACCTCGTGCTCGTAGAGGGCCACCAGCCTCCCCAGCGCCGCCGGGGTGAGCTCCTCGACGAGCAGCACGCTCGTGGGGCGGTTCCCCTCGAAGACCCGGTGCGGGACGAGCCGCTCCGGCGTCCCCTCGGCCCGCACCGCGTCGGCGGTCTTCCCGAAGGCCAGCGCCTCGGCCTGGGCGAGCGCGTTCGCCACCAGGATGTCGTGGTGCCGGCCCACGGGATTCTGCGACCGGGCCACCACGATCACGTCGGCCGGCACGAGCCGCGTGCCCTGGTGGAGCAGCTGGTAGAAGGAGTGCTGGCCGTTCGTTCCCGGCTCCCCGAAGTAGACCGGGCTCGTGTCCACGCCGACCGGCGTCCCGTCGAGGCGCACCCGCTTGCCGTTCGACTCCATGACGAGCTGCTGCAGGTAGGCCGGGAAGCGCTCCAGGTACTGGTCGTAGGGAAGGACGGCCACCGTCTGCGACCCGAAGAAGTCGGCGTACCAGACCGTGAGGAGCGCCTTCAGGACCGGGAGGTTCCGCTCGAAGGGCGCGGTGCGGAAGTGCTCGTCCATCTCGTGGAAGCCGGCCAGCATCTCCCGGAAGGCGGCCGGGCCGATGGCGAGCATGGTGGAGAGGCCGATGGCCGAGTCCATGGAGAAGCGCCCGCCCACCCAGTCCCAGAACCCGAACATGTTGGCGGTGTCGATGCCGAAGGCGGCCACCCGGTCGGCGCTGGTGGAGACCGCCACGAAGTGGCGGGCCACCGCCCGCGCGTCGCCGCCCAGCCCGCGCAGGAGCCAGTCGCGGGCGGTGTGGGCGTTCGTCATGGTCTCCTGCGTGGTGAAGGTCTTCGACGACACCACGAAGAGCGTCTCCCCGGGATCGAGATCCCGGGTGGCCTCGACGAAGTCGGTCCCGTCCACGTTGGAGACGAAGCGGAAGGTGAGCGACCGGTCGGAGAACGGGCGCAGCGCGCGAGCGGCCATGACCGGCCCCAGGTCGGACCCTCCGATCCCGACGTTCACCACGTTGCGGATGCGGGCGCCCCCGTGGCCGCGCCACGCGCCGGAGCGGACCTGGTCGCAGAAGGCCGCCATGCGGTCGAGGACCGCGTGCACGCCCGGGACCACGTCCACCCCGTCGACCCGGAGGACGCTTCCCCGCGGCGCCCGCAGGGCCACGTGCAGGACGGCCCGGTCCTCGGTGACGTTGATCCGGTCGCCCCGGAACATGGCGTCGATCCGCTCGCGCAGGCCGGCCTCGCGGGCCAGGTCGACGAGCAGGCGCAGCGTCTCGTCGGTGATCCGGTGCTTGGAGTGGTCGAGGAGGAGCCCCGCCGCCGAGGCCGTGAGCCGCTCCCCTCGCCCCGGGTCGGAGGCGAAGAGGTCGCGGAGGTGCAGGTCCCGCACCCGCGCGTGGTGCGCCTGGAGCGCGCGCCACGCCGGCCGATCCGGGAGCGGCCCCAGGCTCAAGCCGCACCACCCACGGACAGGCCGGCCTTCCGCGCGATCCCGGCGATGAGCTCGTTCCAGGACTTCACGAAGGCCCGGGCCCCCTCCTCCTGCAGCCGGGTCGCCAGCGCTTCCACGTCCACGCCGGCCCGCGCGTGCGCGGCCACGACCGCCTCGGCGTTCCCGCCGTCCGCCGGGAGCGGCGCCCCCACCTCCCCGTGGTCGGCGAAGGCGAGCAGCGTGCCTTCGGGTACGGTGTTCACCGTGTACGGGGCGGCCAGCGCCTTCACGTACAGCGTGTCGGGCGCGGCCGGGTCCTTCGTGCCGGTGCTGGCCCAGAGCACGCGCTGCGGACGCGCGCCGGCGTTCATGGCGCGCAGCCAGCGCGGCGAGGCGAGCAGCTCCCGCGAGGCGGCGTAGGTCCGGCCGGCGATGGCGTTGCCGAGCCGGTTCCGGAGCTCGGCCGGCACCGTCGCCGACACCGCCACGTCCCAGCGCGAGACGAAGACCGAGGCCACCGAGCGCACGTCGGGGTCGAGGCCGGCGGCGATGCGACGCTCCACGCCGCGCAGCCAGGCGTCGGCGGCGGCGAGGTACTGCTCCCGCGAGAAGAGGAGCGTCACGTTGACCGGCACCCCGGCGAAGGTGGCCTCCTCGATGGCCGGGAGCCCCTCCCGCGTCCCGGGGATCTTGATGTGCAGGTTGGGCCGGGCGGCCCGCGCGTGGAGCTCGCGGGCCACCCGCAAGGTCGTCGCCGTGTCGTAGGCGAGGAGCGGGGAGACCTCGAGGGAGACCCACCCGTCGACCCCCGCCGTCCGGCGGTGGACGGGAAGGAACACGTCGGCGGCGCGACCCAGGTCGTCGAGCGCCAGGTCGAAGAAGAGCGCCTCCGGACCGTGCCCGGCCCGGACGCCGGCCCGGATGGCCTCGTCGTAGGCCGGGCTCCGCTTCAGGGCCTGCTCGAAGATGCTGGGGTTGGACGTGAGCCCCGTGACCGAGAGCTCGTCCACGTAGCGGGCGAGCGTCCCCGAGTCGAGCAGGTCTCGCGTGATGTTGTCGAGCCAGAGGCTCTGGCCCAGGTCGTGGAGTCTCCGCGTCGGACGCATCGGTCACCTCGGTGAAAGGGGGGACAGTCTACCCCGATGGGACGGGCTTGTCGGGGCTCGCCCCGACGGGGCGCTTCCGCCCCGCCCCGCCGTCGCTACCCTTGCGCCATGCCCACCGCGGTGGTGACGGGATCGCAGTCCGGGATGGGTCTCGCCATCCGTTCCGAGCTCTCGGCGCGGGGGTGGCGCGTCGTCGGCGTGGACCTGCCGGGGAAGGGCGCCGAGGTGGAGGGCGACCTCTCCACCGACGCCGGGCGCTCCCGCGCGGCGGAAGGCATCCTGTCGGCCTGCGGCGGGCGGCTCGAGGCGGTGGCCGCCAACGCCGGCATCGACGTCCCCAGGCCCGAGCTGGTCTTCGGGCTCAACTACCTGGGCGTGGTGGACCTGCTGGCCCGGCTGCGGCCGGCGCTCGCGGCCGCCCGCGGGGCCCGGGTGGCCGTCACCGTCTCGAACTCCATCCTGGTGACGCCCGGCATCCCGGCCGCGGCGGTGCAGTCGCTCCTCGACGGCAACCCGGTGCGGGCGGCGCGACTGCTCGAGGCCCAGCCGGCACTGGCCTACCAGGTGAGCAAGATGGCGCTGGGCCGCTGGATCCGCGAGACGGCGCCGCGTCCCGACTGGGCGGGCGCGGGGATCTCGCTGAACGGCGTCTGCCCGGGTCCGGTGATGACCCCGCTCCTCGAGAAGGACCTCGCCGACCCGCGAAAGGGGCCGGCCATCCAGCGGCTGCCCCGGCCGCTCGGCGCGTTCACGACGCCGGAGGCCGTGGCGAGCCTCTTCGAGTTCCTGCTCTCGGAGCGGGCCCGCTTCCTGGTGGGGCAGCTCATCTGCATCGACGGCGGGCTCGAGGCCACCTGGCGCGCGGGGGACTGGCCGCGCTCCTGGGACATCGACCCGCAGGCGTTCCGCCGGCTGCTGGGCGGCTGACCACCCCCGCGCGCCGGCGGGGCCTCAGGCCAGGTTGTGGAAGACCCGCTGGACGTCGTCGTCCTGCTCGAGGGCGTCGATCATCTCGAGGACCTCCTTGGCCTTGTCCTCGGGCAGCTCCACCGGCGTCTGGGCCACGTACTCCAGCTCGGCCGAGAGCACCGGCAGCTTCCGCTCCTCGAGCGCCGCCCCCAGCTGCCCGAAGCTCGCGAAGGCGCAGCGGATGACGAGCTGGCGCTCCCCCTTCTCCCCGGTGGACTCGCCCATCTCCTCGAGACCGTGGTCGATGAGCTCGAACTCGAGCGCCTCGGGGTCGACGCCCTCCGGGGAGAGCCGGAACACGCCCATCTTCTGGAACTGGAAGGCCACGCTCCCGGTGGTGCCCAGGTTGCCGCCGTGGTTCTTGAAGGCGACCCGGACGTTGGCGACCGTGCGGACCACGTTGTCGGTGGCGGTCTCCACCACCACCGCGATGCCGTGGGGCGCGTAGCCCTCGTAGAGCACCACCTCGTAGGCCTGCTGCTCCTGGCCGCTCGCCCGCTTGATGGCAGCCTCGACCTTGTCCTTCGGCATGTTGGCGCCGCGCGCGTTCTGGATGGCGCGGCGCAGCACGGGGTTGGTGTCCGGGCTCGGACCGCCCGCCTTCACCGCGATGGCGATGTCCTTGCTGATCCGGGTGAAGACCTTCGCCATCTTGTTCCACCGGGCGAACATGGTGGCCTTGCGCGTCTCGAAGATGCGTCCCATGGCAGGGCCGGATACCCCACCGGTGGCCCCCCGCGCAAGCTCCGCGTGGGCTACCATGGCTCCCGGGAGGGATTCTGCAGCTCTACCGGCGCCAGCAGTTGGGAATCCTGGGACTGCTCGCCACCTTCCTGGTGGTGGCCGGGGTGATGGGCTTCGGCTTCGCCGCGACCATCGCGGCCCACGACCGGGTCACCTGGGGGCTCGAGCTGGAGGAGCGGGTCACCGCCTTCCGGGTCTGGATCCAGCGCGGCACGAGCGAGGTCCTGGGCTCCATCCTCGACCTCCCGGCCACCGACCCGGAGTTCTTCCGGGGCGACCGGGTCCGGGCACGCACCGAGCTCGAGGGGATCCGCGCGCTCGTGGCCGGCGACCCGCAGCAGCTCGTCCGCGTGGACGAGCTTTCGTCCATCCTCGAGCGGCGCTTCGCCGACGAGGACGCGGCGCTCGAGGCCGCCCGGACCGGCGGGGTGGACGCCGCACGCTCGGCGCTGGCCGCGGGCAACTGGCTGCCCGACCGCCTGCGGGTCCGGGTGGTGACCTCGACCATGCTCGGGCAGGCCCGGCGCGAGATCGACGCCCGCGCCGTCGAGTACGCCGCCACGATGACCCGGCTCCGCGTGACGATGGCCGTCGCGCTCCTGCTCATGGCCGGCACCCTCCTCTACCTCCTGCGGCAGCTGCGGGCCGCCCGGGAAGCCCGCCAGGAGGCCCTGCGCGCCAACGACCTGGCCCGGCAGCGGCTGGCCGACCTGGAGGGAGTGCTCGACACCGTGCCGGCGGCCGTGCTCATCGCCCACGATCCCGCCTGCATGCGGGTGACGGGCAACCGGTTCGCCGAGGCGCTCTTCCGGGCGCCGTCGGAGGGCGCCAACCTGTCGCTCGGCGCGCCCGAGGGGAAACGGCTCCCGGGGCTGCGCATCCTCCGGAACGGCGTGGAGCTCGTGCCCGACGAGATGCCGCTGCAGGAGACGGCGCGCACCGGGGTCCCGGTGGAGGGTGTCGCGTTCGACGCCGTCTTCGCGGACGGCACGACCCGCCACGTCGTCGGGGCGGCGCGGCCGCTGCGCGATCCGGCCGGAGCGCTGCGGGGCGTGGTGGGCGCGTTCGTGGACGTCACCGACACGGTGGAGGTGGCCCACCGCCTGCTCGCCGCGCTGGACGAGAACCGCAGCCTGCTCGCCACCGCGCGCCGCAACGAGCTGCTCTACCGGGAGATGGCGCGCAGCTTCCCGAACGGGGCCATCGCCCTCTTCGACCACGACCTCCGCTTCCTGATCTTCGACGGGACCCGCTTCGCCATCCCCCGGGACGCCGCCACCAACGTGGGGCGCACGCTCGCCGAGATCTTCCCGCCCGAGGTGGTGGCCCGGATCGAGCCCGTGCACCGCGAGGCCCTGCAGGGCCGGTCCGGCCGCGTCGAGACCGTGGTGAACGGCCGGGACCTGGAGATCCGCGCCTCCCCGGTGCGGGACGAGACCGGCGCCGTCCTCATGGGGATCGCCACCTCCCAGGACGTCACCGAGGAGCGCGCGCTGCGCTCCCAGCTCGCGGTCTCGTCGCGCCTGGCGGCCATGGGAACGCTGGTCGCCGGGGTGGCGCACGAGGTGAACAACCCGCTCGCCGGCACGCTCGCGAGCCTGTCGAGCGCCATCGCCGAGCTGCGCGACCTGGCCGGGCAGGTGCGCGAGGGGCGGGCCGCCGACCGCGACGCGCTCGCCGGCCAGCTGGACGAGGTGGTCGAGGTGCTGCTCGACGCCCAGGTCGGGGGGAACCGCATCTCGCGCATCGTGCGCGACCTGGCGCTCTTCGGCCGCCCCAACCCCATGCGCACCGAGGTGCGCCTGGGCGACGTGGTCACCTCCGCCATGCGCTGGATCCCGGCCTCGGTCGGCCAGTTCGCCACCGTGCACGTGGACGACCTGGGGTCACCGCCGGTCCGGGCCTCGGCCGGGCAGATCGAGCAGGTGGTGGTGAACCTGGTCACCAACGCCGCCTTCGCCATCCCGGAGGGCCGGCGCGGCCGGGTCGACGTCCGCATCTCCACCTCGCCCCGGGGTCGCGCCGTCCTGGAGGTCCAGGACGACGGCCGCGGCATCGACCCGGTCACCCTGGAGCGGATCTTCGACCCCTTCTTCACGACCCGCGAGGTGGGGAGCGGGATGGGGCTCGGCCTCCCCATCTGCCACGCCATCGTCGCCGCGCACGGCGGGACCCTGACGGTGAGGAGCACGCCCGGGACGGGGTCCACGTTCCGCGTCGAGCTCCCGCAAGACTCGCACCAGGAGTCGAGCGCGCCCGCGGCTCGTGTATAGTCGCGGTGCATGGGGATCCTGCGGCCCTTGGACGAGCAGTTCCCGGAGGTCCGGTGGGGCGCTTCCGAGGCCGACGTCCAGGCCCTCTTCCCCGGCGGGCGCTCGGGCCCCGGCGCCACCTACGCGGTGGAGACCTGCCTGGTGGGCTACCCCTGGCCGGTCCTCCTCTTCTTCGGCTTCGGCCCCGGCCTGTCCACGCTGGCCGTGGAGTACCCGCGCACCTACGACCTCGCCACCGGCGACATGCAGCTCCCCGGACGCATGGTCGCCGAGAGCATCTACCGCCACCTCTCCGCGCTGCTCATCATCGCCTTCGGGGGCGCGCCGCAGCCGCTCGGCGAGCTGGGCGCGGCCGACCGCGGCGACGCCGTCCTGGCGGATCACGGGTGGACCACGGCCGACACCGCGGTGCGCCTCAGCTTCCGGCTGCAGTCCGGGCTCGGGCGGGTCCGGGTGGAGATGCGAGCCCTGGCCGCCTAGGAGCCCGCCGGCCCCGGCTGTACCCGACCGGAAAGGTGCTTTTCCCGCGGCTTCGCATACAAATGGGCGCCAAGAGCCGTGTACCCCGGAGGGAGCCCCGAATGCGAAACACCGTCCAGATCCTCGTCGCCTCGCTCGCACTGTCCGTCGCCACGCCGGCCGCGGCGCAGTACACCTTCACCCAGCCCGGCCAGCAGCCCCAGCCCGTCCAGCAGCTCCAGGTCTGGAACAACGTGGCCCGCGTCAACCTGGGCGTCGGGTTCTACAACTCCGGCTGGTACAACTGCTACTACGGCTGGTACTACGGCACCTGCACCTCGGGCGCCTACACCGACTACATCCCGTTCCTGGTCGGGCCGCAGATCGACTTCAACCTGGGCGGGATGAACAACCTGAGCGTCGGCTTCACCGTCGCGCTCGGCACCGTCTCCACCACCTACTACCCGGCCGTGGGGCCCGCCGTCAGCCAGTCGGCCAGCGTCACCATCTGGGAGCCCACGCTCGACTACGTGGCCAAGTTCGGCCCTCCCACCCAGGACACGGTGGGTCGGTTCCGCGTGGGCGGCGGCATGTACATCGGTCCCAACTCGACCCTCGGCGGCGCCTTCCGCATCGGCGGCGGCGCGTCCTTCCTCAACGCGAACCGGCTCGGCATCGGCCTCGACCTGGTCCTCGAGGGCGGCGGCTTCAACGGCTACTGGATCGGCGGCCTGCAGATCATGGCCTCGCCCGAGTTCCACTTCTAGCCGACGCCGACGGGCTACGGCTCGAGCCGGATCTCACCGGCCAGCTCCGGCCGTAGCCCCACCTTGCCGGCGTAGGCGGCGCGCACCCGCGCCATGTCGGCCTCGGGGTCGCCGGTGAGGCGGACGTACTCCCGGAGCCCCACCCGCCTCTCCCGCCAGTCGATGTAGGCGAGCCCGACGGGGACGTCGGCCGCGAGCGCCAGCCGGTAGAAGCCCGACTTCCAGTGCGGGACGTGGGATCGCGTCCCCTCCGGGGCGATGGCGAGCCACATCCAGTCGCGCCGCCGGAACTCCTCCACCAGCTGCCCGATGAGCCCGGTGCGCTCCCGCCGGTTGGCCGGGATGCCCCCCATGCGGCGCAGCAGCCCGCCCACGGGCCAGCGGAAGAGCGTGTCCTTCCCCACGAAGGAAAGCGGGAGCCCCATCGCCATCTTGGTCAGGTAGCCGACCGGGAAGTCCCAGTTCGACGTGTGCGGGTAGACGACGATGATCCCCTTGGGACCGGGCGGCGGCACCACGTCCACGCTCCAGCCGGCGAGCGCGAGGATCCGGGTGGCGAGCTTGCCCTTCACCGTGCCATCCTACCCCGCGTGGGCAGGGCGTTCACGCCGTTCTCGCTGGGCCGGCTCCGGCTCCGCAACCGCATCGTCAAGCCGGCCACGTTCGAGGGCATGTGCCCGGGCGGCCGGGTCTCCGACCCGCTGGTGGAGCACCACCGCGCGGTGGCGGCGGGCGGGACGGCGCTCACCACGGTGGCCTACGCCTCGGTCCTGCCGGAGGGGTGCAGCTACGCCACCCAGATCGTGACCGACCCGGAGGCGGCGCCGGGCCTGTCCCGCCTCGCCGACGCGGTCCACGCCGAGGGCGCCGCGGTCTCGCTGCAGGTGGGCCACTGCGGATCCTTCGCGAGCCCGCGCGTCATCGGGGGCCGGCCCGTGGGCCCGTCGCGCAGCTTCGAGGCCTACGGGCTCACCGTGGCCCGGGAGGCCACCGAGGACGACCTCGCGCGGATCGTGAAGGCCTTCGCCTCGGCCGCGCGCCTGGCCCGGGACGCCGGCGTCGACGCGGTCGAGCTCCACTTCGGCCACGGCTACCTGGTGTCGCAGTTCCTCTGCCCGGCGGTGAACCGGCGGCGCGATCGATGGGGCGGGAGCCTCGAGAACCGGGCCCGGCTGGCGGTGGAGGTGCTGCGCGCCGCGCGCGCGGCGGTGGGTCCCGACTACCCGCTCCTCGCCAAGGTGAACCTCCGCGACGGCTTCGCCGGCGGGCTCGAGATCGAGGAGTCGGTGGCGGTGGCCCGGCTGCTCGAGGCGGAGGGAGCGAGCGCGCTGGTCCTGTCGGGCGGCTTCGTCTCCCGCACGCCGCTCTACATGCTGCGCGGCGAGGTCCCGGTGGCGCGCATGGCCCGGAACCAGGACCGCTGGCACGCGCGGCTGGGCCTCACCCTCTTCGGAAGGCTGCTCGTGCAGGCCTACCCGTACGCCGAGGGATTCTTCCTCGAGGAGGCCCGCGCGGTGCGCCGGGAGGTGCGGCTGCCACTCGTGCTGCTGGGCGGGGTGAAGTCGCTCGCCACCATCGACCGCGCGCTCGACGCCGGCTTCGAGCTGGTGGGGATGGGGCGCGCGCTGCTCCACGACCCGGGGCTCCCGGGGCGCATGGAGCGGGGAGAGACCGCGGCGTCCGGGTGCACGCCCTGCAACGAGTGCATCGCCGAGATGGACCGGGGCGGGGTCCGCTGCACGCGCCGGGAAGCCTGAGCGCGCCCGGCGGGACGCCATCGGTCGACTCTACGCCCGGGCCGGCCACCGCGGCGATCCCTTCGGGGACCCGCGCGTCGCACCCGATTGTCCCGCGCCGGCGCCGCCGGTTCGTGCCTCTGCTGCTCCCCATGGACACCAACACCGCGACCGGCACCCCGACCCTCCCCCGCGGGGAGGAGATCCTCCACGACCCGCTGCTCAACAAGGGAACCGCCTTCACCCAGGCCGAGCGCCAGGCGCTGGGCCTCGTGGGGCTGCTCCCTCCCCACGTCCACCGGCTCGAGGAGCAGGTGGCCCGGGTGATGGACAACTACCGCAACAAGCAGACCGACCTGGAGCGCTACATCCACCTGGTGAGCCTGCAGGACCGGAACGAGACCCTCTTCTACCGGGTGGTGGTGGACCACGTGGAGGAGATGATGCCCATCATCTACACCCCCACGGTGGGCCAGGCCTGCCAGCAGTGGGGACACCTCTTCCGCCGTCCCCGGGGGCTCTACGTCTCCTGGGAGGACCGCGGGAACGTGGAGCGCCTGCTCCGGAACTGGCCCCACCCCGACGTGCGCGTGATCGTCGTCACCGACGGTGAACGGATCCTGGGGCTGGGCGACCAGGGCGTGGGCGGGATGGGCATCCCGGTGGGCAAGCTCTCCCTCTATACCGCCTGCGCCGGGATCGATCCGGCCCGGACGCTGCCGGTGATGCTCGACGTGGGCACCGAGAACCAGGGCTACCTGCGCGACCCGCTCTACATGGGCCTGCGGCAGCGCCGCGTGCGAGGCGAGCCCTACGACGACTTCCTGCGGGAGTTCGTGGAGGCCGTGCAGCGGGTCTTCCCGCGCGCGCTCCTCCAGTTCGAGGACTTCGGCAACCAGAACGCCTTCCGCCTGCTGGCGCGCTGGCGCGACCGGGTGTGCACCTTCAACGACGACATCCAGGGAACCGCGGCGGTGACGCTGGCCGGGCTGTACTCGGCGCTCCGCCTCGCCGGCGGCACGCTCCGGGAACAGCGCCTGCTCTTCCTGGGCGCCGGGGAGGCCGGCATCGGGATCGGCGACCTGGTGGCCTCGGCCATGGTGGACGAGGGGGCCAGCCCGGAGGAGGCCCGGCGCCGCTGCGCCTTCGTGGACAGCCACGGACTGGTGGTGAAGTCACGCACCGGCCTGGCCGAGCACAAGCTCCGCTTCGCGCACGACCTCCCGCCCGCCCCCGACTTCCTCTCCGCGCTGGAGGCGGTGCGTCCCACCGCCATCGTCGGGGTCTCGACCGTTCCGCGCTCCTTCGACCAGCGGGTCCTCGAGGCCATGGCGCGCATGAACCCGCGTCCCATCGTCTTCGCGCTCTCCAACCCCACCTCCCGGTCGGAGTGCACCGCGGAGGAGGCCTACCGGTGGACGGAGGGGCGGGCCATCTTCGCGAGCGGCAGCCCCTTCCCGCCCTGCCGGCTGGGCGACCGCACCTTCGTCCCCGGCCAGGGAAACAACGCCTACATCTTCCCCGGGGTGGGGCTCGGGGTGGTGGCCTGCGAGGCCCGGCTGGTGACCGACCGCATGTTCTCCGCGGCCGCGCGCGCGCTGGCCCGGATGGTGGAGCCGGCCGACCTGGAGCTGGGGCGCATCTACCCGTCGCTGGCGCGGATCCGGGAGGTGTCGGCGCACATCGGGGCGGCGGTGGCCGAGGTCGCCTTCCAGGACGGGCTGGCCGGCGTCGCGCGGCCCCCCGACCTGCTCGCGATGGTGCGCCGGGCGATGTGGACGCCGGCCTACCGGGAGTACGCCTAGGCCCTACCGCGGCCCGGGATCCTCGGCGGCGGCCGGAAGCTCCAGGACGAAGCGCGCTCCCCGGTGCCCTTCGTCCAGGGTGAGCCGGCCGCCCTGCGCCTCGGCGAGCGCCCGGGCGATGGAGAGCCCCAGCCCGAACCCGGTGGACGGGGCCCCCTCCCGGCTGAAGCGCTCGAAGACCCGGTCGCGGATGGAGGCCGGGACGCCCGGCCCGTCGTCGCTCACCGCCACCCGGATCAGGTCCGGGGCCGGGACGAGCGCGATCTCCACGTGCTCGCCGCCGTGCCGGAGCGCGTTGTCGAGCAGGTTGTCGAGCACCCGGCCGGTGAGCAGCGGGTCGCCGTGGGCGGTGGCGGGAGCGAGCCGCAGGGCGAGGCGCCGGTCGGCGCCCGCGTGGGCCACGACGGCCCGGTCCGCGGCCAGGCGCGCCGCACGGGCCAGGTCGAAGCGGATGGCCGCCGGGTTGAGGGTGCCGGCGTCGGCGCGGGCCAGCGCGAGCAGCATCTCGACGAGCCGGGTGAGGCGGCGCACCTCGGCCTCGACCACCTGGAGCGTGGCCCGGTAGTCCTCCGAGGACCGGTCGCGCCGGAGCGTGACCTGGATCTCGCCCAGCATGGCGGTGAGCGGGGTGCGGAGCTCGTGCGCGGCGTTGGCGCTGAAGGCCTTGGCCTGCGCCGCGGCGTTGGCCTGGGCCCGCAGGAGCTGGTTCGTGACCTGGGCCAGCTCGTCCCACTCGTCGCCGATGCCGCGCACGGGGAGCTGGAGCTCCCCGTCGCCGGCCAGCGCGCGCCGGGCCCGCGCCGCGGCCTCGTGCATGGGCGCGAGCGCGCGGGTGGCGAGCCAGAGGCCGAAGACCGCCGCGATGGCCACCGCGACGGGGGAGACGACCAGCATGGCGATGCCCAGCTTCTTCGCGTCCTGCAGGTCGTCGCCCACCCAGCCCTTCGCCTCGGCGTCGGTGCCCCCGAAGCTCACGCGCTCGTTGTGGTCGTGGACCCAGATGGCCACGGTGGTGGCCGCGGTGAAGACCACCACCGTCCCGAGCACGGCCACGGCGAAGGCCGCCGCGAGCCGGGCCCGCAGCGTCCTCGGCCAGATCACGGGCCGGGCCTCAGCTCGTAGCCGACCCCGCGCACGGTGTGGATGAGCGGGTACGAGAAGGGCTCGTCGATTTTCTTGCGCAGGTAGCGGATGTAGACCTCGACCACGTTCGAGAAGGTGTCGTAGTCGTGCTCCCACACCGCCTCGACGATGCGCGTGCGGGACACCGGCTCGCCCACCCGCTCGAGCAGGAACTGGAGCAGCGCGAACTCGCGGGCCGTGAGGCGGACCGGCTGACCGGCCCGGGTGACCTTGTGCTGGACCGGGTCCAGGACCAGGTCGCCGCAGGTGAGGATGGGGCTGGCGCGCCCCCCGGCGCGGCGCAGCACGGCGCGCAGGCGCGCCACCAGCTCGTCGAAGGCGAAGGGCTTCACCACGTAGTCGTCGGCGCCGGCGTTGAGCGCCTCCACCCGGTCGTCGACGGCGTCGCGGGCGGTGACCATGACCACCGGGATGACCTCGCCGCGGTCCCGCCACCGCCGCAGGAGGTCGATGCCGGAGACGCCCGGCAGGGACCAGTCGAGGAGCACCACCTCGATGCCGCCCGCCTGCACGGCCGCGTCGGCCTCGGTGGCATCCCCGACGGCCCGGACCGCGTAACCCTCCTCGGTCAGGCCGCGTTCCACGAACGACAGCACCCGCTTCTCGTCTTCCACCACAAGGACGGCCATGGGCAGGAGAGATAACATTCCTTCACCCGGCCGCAGGGGATGAGAAAAACCTAATCCCGTTTTCACGGTCGGCTAACCATGAACGCGGTACATCCTTCGCGTCGCGCGTGTCTTGCCGGATGCCAAGCCGTCCGGTGGTCCGTCGGGTGCCCTCCCCGACGGGTCGTCAGCGGAGACGGGGCCGGACCCCCTCCCCCAGGCCCCGCTCCGCTGGCCTTCTTCCTCAGCCCCCGGCCGGCCTCGCGTCGTACCGGCCGTGGATGGCGTCGGGCGAGAGCCCGCGCGGGTGGCAGACCTTGCAGGTGGCGAGGTTCAGGACCTCCCCGGGGATCTTCAGGTGGCACCCCCTGCACTGATCGTGGAAGAGGACGGTGCGGAGGTCGATGGCGCCGTCCGGCTTCAGCCGGGCGAGCGTGCGGGCCTTCTTGCCCCCGTACTCCCGCTCCGGCGCGTCGATGGGCGCGTGGCAGAGCGTGCAGCGCATGTCCGGAAGCGGCTCCCCGGGCGCGTCGGTGGCGAGCGTGTGGTGGCAGGTGCGGCAGGTGAGCCCCGTGCCGTCGGGCATCCGGTAGGACGAGGCGTGACGGGCGTGGGTGAAGGTGACCGGCCCGAGCTTCCCGGGGATGTGGGAGAGCACCAGGACCTCCTTCCCCGCCGGTACCTGGGCGGCGACCGAGAGGGCGAGGAGCAGGGCGCCGGGGACGGGCGGCATCGTCCCTGCGTAACGGGGCGACCCCGGGCCGTCCCTGCTATCTTCGGCCCGCCATGCCGAATCCGCTCATCGACGACCGCGGCCTCGCCTTCGTCCTCCACGACGTGCTCGACGTCGCCGCGCTGGCCCGCCTGCCCGCCTTCGCCGATCACGGGCCCGAGACCTTCGACGCCTGGATCGACCTGTGCCGCCGGTTCGCCCGCGACGTGCTCTACCCGGCCTACCGGCCGCTCGACGAGGAGCCGCCGGTCCTCCGGGACGGCGCGGTGGAGGTGCACCCCGCGCTGCGGGAGATCTGGCCGCGCCTGTGCGCCCTGGGCGTGATCGCGGCGCCGCGCCCGTACGCGGCGGGCGGGCAGCAGATCCCGGCCACGGTCGCGCTGGCCGCGAACCTCTACCTCATGGCGGGCAACTGCGCGGCCTACGCCTACGCCGGCCTGACCAGCGGCGCGGCCCACCTCGTGGAGGCCTTCGGGACCCCGGCATTGCGCGATCGCTGGCTCGCCCCCATGCACGAGGGGCGCTTCACCGGGACCATGGCGCTCACCGAGCCGCAGGCCGGGTCCAGCCTGGCCGACGTGCGGTCCCGCGCCACGCCGGCGGGCGACCACTACCTGCTCACCGGGTCGAAGATCTTCATCTCCGGCGGCGACCAGGACCTGACCGAGAACGTGGTCCACATGGTGCTCGCCCGGATCGACGGCGCCGCGCCCGGCACCCGGGGGGTGAGCCTGTTCCTGGTCCCGAAGCTGCGCCCGGCGCGCGGCGGCGGGTACGAGCCCAACGACGTCCGCGTCCCGGGTCTCATCCACAAGATCGGCTGGAAGGGGCTCCCCAGCGTGATCCTGGCCCTGGGCGAGGCGGGGGACTGCCACGGCTGGCTCGTCGGCGAGGCGGGGCGCGGGCTCTCGCACATGTTCCAGATGATGAACGAGGCCCGCATCATGGTGGGGGCGAACGGCGTGGCCACGGCGTCGGTGGCCTACCTCGAGTCGCTGGCCTACGCGCGCGAGCGGCCGCAGGGGCGGCCGCTGCGGGACCGGGACCCGCTCTCGCCCCAGGTTCCCATCGTGGCCCATGCCGACGTCCGGCGCATGCTGCTCCGCCAGAAGGCCATCGTCGAGGGCGGGCTCGCGCTCGTGCTGCTCGCCGCCCTCCAGTCCGACCGGGCGGCGCACGCCCCCACCGACGGCGAGCGGGCCCGGGCCCGGCTCCTGCTCGACCTGCTCACCCCGGTGGCCAAGACCTTCCCCGCCGAGCGGGGCTTCGAGTCGAACGCGCTCGCCCTCCAGATCCACGGAGGGTACGGGTACTCGAGCGAGTACCTCCCCGAGGCCTGGCTGCGCGACCAGAAGCTGAACTCGATCCACGAGGGGACCACCGGCATCCAGGGGCTCGACCTGCTCGGCCGCAAGGTGATGGCCGGCGGGGGCGCCGCGCTCGCCGCGCTGGGGGAGGAGATCGAGGCCGCCTGCGCCCGGGCCGACCGGGCCGACGTCGATCCGGCCTGGACCGCGGCCCTGCGCGCCGCGGCGGGCGAGGTGGGCGCGCTCACGCTCGAGCTGGCCCGCCGCGGGATGGGCGGCGACCCGGACGCCATGCTGCTCCACTCCGCCGACTACCTGGAGCTCTTCTCCACCGTGGTGGTGGCCTGGACCTGGATGCTGCAGGCCGCCGCCGCCCGCGAGGGTCTCTCCGCCGGTCGCGGCGCCCCGGACCTGCTCCAGGGAAAGCTCTCGGCGGCCGCGTACTGGATCCGCAGCGAGCTTCCCCGCATCGAACCGCTCGTGGCGGCCTGCCGGGAGGGCGAGGCGAGCTACGCCGGCGTCCGGCCGGAGTGGCTCTAGCCTAGCGTCCGGCCTCGATCGCGTCGGCCCGCGCCCCGGCCTCCGCGGCGGTGACGGGGTCGCGCATCCGCGTCGCCATCCGGGCCAACGCGCGGTGGGCCGCCGCGTCGCCGGTGATGTCGTAGACGGCGATGGCGTTCCCGGCCCAGCGCCAGGGCGTGCGCTCCCGAAGCCAGGCGTGCAGGTCCGGCTCGGCCACGTACGCATCCACGAGGCAGGTGGCCGAGATCGCGTACAGCTCCCGGCCCCCGGGGTCGGGGCCGTCCCGGCGCGGCACCGGGAGCACGGCACCGGCGCGGAAGCGCCAGTCGAGCACCTTCCGGAACCGCTCCACGCCGTGCGCCGGAGGCCAGGCCGTCCCGAAGGGCTCGAGCCAGAGCCGCCGGACCGGCACGTCCCGGAGCGCATCGGCGAGCGCCGGCAGCGACTGGCCCCAGTCCACGCTGGAGTCGGTGAGCAAGGTCCAGGTCCGTCCCGGTCCACCGGCCGCCTCGTTGGCGTAGGTGATGGCGTGCGGGTGGACGCGCGCGAGCGCGATCGCCATCCAGCCGAGCAGCGCCGCCACCGCCACCCTCCCCGCGGTCCGTGCGCCCGGCGACCCCGACGACGGGCCCCGCGCCAGCGCCGCGAGCAGGAGCCCCCCGGCCACGGCCAGGAACGGGGTGGCCGGGAGCAGCTGCCGGACCCCGTTGCAGATGCCGGACCGGGCGGCGACCGCGAGGAGGACCGCCGGCACGCCGAGCAGCGCCACCACCGTGGACGGGTCCCTCCGCAGCCGGGAGACGAGGAGCAGCACCCCACCCCCGGTCGCGACGAGCAGCGGGAGCGGCGTCTTCACCACCCAGGCGAAGGGGAAGAACCAGGGCAGGCAGTGCATCGACCGCATTCCCAGGACCCAGGTGGCGTGCCCATCGGCGGCGTGGCGCCGCTGCAGCTCGAGCGCGCGCCAAAAGGCCTCTGGCCCCTCCGGCAGGCAGGCGGCGCCGAGCGCCACCGCTCCCAGGAGGAGCACCGCGCCGCCCCGCCGGGCGCGGCGGCCGATCTCCCCCGTCTCCGCCCCGCCGCGCCGGATCGCGGGCGCCGCCACGAGCAGCCCGAGCACCGGAAGCACCACGACGCCGGTCCCCTTGGACGCCAGCGCGAGACCGGTGGCGGCTCCGGCCGCGGCGAGCCACCGCCACCCGCCGGCGTCGAGCGCAACCCCGGCCAGGGTCACGGCGGCGAAGATCGCCGCCGACGTTCCCAGGTCCAGGGTCGCGAGTCCGGCGTGGGCCAGCACCAGCGGGTCGAGCACGTACAGGGCGAGCGCGAGCAGGCCGGCGGCCGGGCCGCCCGCCCTGCGGGCCACGAGGAGCACCCCCGCCCCGAGGAGCAGCGAGAGCAGCACCACCGACGCCCGGGCCCGGAGGAGGAGCCCGGGCGCCCGGGCCGGATCGCCGTAGAGGACCCGCGCGCCGAAGGTCCAGGGGTCGCCGGCGGCGAGCCCGGGCACGGACGACGGGGGAGGCAGGCCGGCCCCGAGCCAGGAGGCGCCCAGCCAGAGCTTCACCGCTGGTGGATGCTCCGGATTGAGGCCGCGGTCCCCGGCGACGATCCGGGCCCAGCCGGCCGGCGCGTAGACCGGCTCGTCGTAGGTGGTCGACTGGCGCGTGGCCTGGTGCAGCGCCAGGCCGGCGTGGAGCGCGAGCAGCGCGGCGGCGGCGAGGGTCGTCGGGCGGCGTCCCGGGGCCTGCGGCGGGGCCATCGCCGGTCAGGCTGCCACGCCTCCCCGCCGGCTGTCACGGACCGTCGCGGGCGGACCCTGGCCGGCGCGCCTGGCCCCTCCCGGGGGCGCGTGGTATTCGGGAGGCCCCATGGACCACCCGAGCTACCGGGCCATCGCCCAGGCCATCCGCCACCGCTCCGCCTGGTCGAACGGGGAGCCCCTGGCCTTCCCCGAGCTCGGGGCCGAGGTCTTCTTCCTCTCCGCGCACTCCCGCCACGCCCACCACCTGCTGGGACGGCCGCACTACGCCTGCGAGGAGCACGGCGTCCGCTTCCCGGGGGAGCCCATCGAGGACGGCCCGCCCGACTGCGACGTGGCCGAGAACGTCGACTTCCGCTACCCGCTCTTGCGCGCTCCGGGCGGCGAGCGGGCCCGGCACCTCGTCGTGCTCCTCCACGGCCTGAACGAGCGGAGCTTCACCAAGTACGTGCCCTGGGCCTACCAGCTCTGGCGGTCCACCGGGGCGGCGGTGGCGCTCCACCCCCTCTCCTTCCACGTGAACCGCGTCCTCCCCCAGTGGGGACGCCAGATCGACCAGCACCTGGCCCGGCGGCGCGCGGTGCCGCGCAACGAGGACGTGCACGCCTTCAACTGCGTGATCAGCGAGCGGCTCGACGCCTGGCCGGAACGCTTCTTCTGGGGCGGGCTGCAGTCGTACGGCGACGTGGTGGATCTGGTCCGCGAGGTCCGGGAGGGCCGCCACCCCCACGTCCACCCGTCGGCCCGGGTGGATCTCCTGGGCTACTCCATCGGCGGCTACCTCGCGCTCGGGCTCCTGCTCCTCGACGAGGACGGCCTCTTCGGCGACAGCCGCGCCGTGGTCTTCGAGAGCGGCGCCGCCCTGCGGGCGACCAACATGTCCTCGCGCTTCATCATCGACCACGCCTGCGAGGTGTCGCTGATGAAGCTCTACGTCCGCTTCACCGGGCGCCTCGCCAACGACCGGCTCTCCCACTGGCTGCGCCACCACGACCTGGGACGGTGGTTCCGGGCCCTTTGCGGCGACGAGTCGGAGCGGCCCCGGCTCGAGGCGCGGCTGCGGGAGATCGCGCCACGCCTGCTCGCGCTGGGGAACCGCAACGACGAGGTCATCCCCTGGCCCGCCATCCTGAACACGCTGCAGGGGCTGCACCGCGACACCGGCGTGGCGGTGCGCCGGATCGACCTGGGGGTGCACGAGCACCCGTTCCTCTGCGCCGACTACGCGCAGCGGGACCGGCGATTCGTCACCGACTTCCTCGACGTCCCGCGCTTCGGCCCGGGGTTCGAGGCCTTCATCGGCGCCACCACCGATCTCCTCGGGGCGGCCGCGCCCTGAGACGGAGGCGGGGGGCCGCCCTGGCGACCCTCCGCCCCGGACCGCACGCCGACGCGGCTACTTGCCGGCCGGCACCTTCCCCTCGACGCCCTCGACGTAGAAGTTCATCTCCGCCTTGAACTTGTCGTCGCCCACGGTGCCCGCGGCGAGGACCTCCTTGCCGGCGTTGTCCTTCAGGGGGCCGCGGTAGACCGCGCCCGGGTTGGCCACGAGGAAGGCCTTGGCCTCCTCCAGCTTGGCCTTGGCGGCTGCGGGCACGGCGTCGTTCACCTTCACGAACTCGGTGAGCCCCTCCTTCACGCCCCACTTCGTGTTCTCGACCTTCCAGGTCTTGTCGAGGACCTCGCCCACGGCCTTCACGTAGTAGGGGCCCCAGTTGAGCGCGCAGGAGCCGAGGTGGGCCTTGGGGGCGAAGGCGCTCATGTCCGAGTCCCAGCCGAAGGCGTACTTGCCGTTCTTCTCGGCGGTCTGGAGCACGGCGGTGGAGTCGGTGTTCTGCAGGAGCACGTCGGCCCCCTGGTTGATGAGCGACTGGGCCGCGTCGGTCTCCTTGGGCGGGTCGAACCAGGCGCTGATCCAGACCACCTTGGTCTTCACCTTCGGGTTCACGCTCCGCGCACCGATGGTGAAGGCGTTGATGTTGCGGAGCACCTCGGGGATGGGGAACGAGCCCACGAACCCGATGACGTTCGACTTGGTCATGGCCCCGGCCAGCACGCCGGCCAGGTAGGCGTCCTCGTAGAAGCGTCCCTCGTAGTTGCGCAGGTTGGGGGCGGTCTTGAAGCCGGTGGCGTGCTCGAAGAACACCTCCGGGTGGTCCTTGGCCACCTTCTCCATCGAGTCGCCGAAGCCGAAGGAGGTGGCGAAGACGACCTTGTTGCCCTGCGCGACGAGGTCGCGGATGACGCGCTCGGCGTCCGGACCCTCGGCCACCTTCTCGACGTAGGTGGTCTTCACGCGGTCGCCGTACTTGGCCTCGACCATCTTGCGGCCGAGGTCGTGGGCGTAGGTCCAGCCGGCGTCGCCGACCGGGCCCACGTAGATGAAGCCCACCTTGAGGGGCTCGGGCTTGGCGGCCGGGGCCGGAGCGGGCGCCGGGGGCGGCTCGCTCTTCGAGCAGCCGGCGAGGCCCAGGGCCACGACGGCCGCGAGGGCCAGGTGCGTCGGGATGGAACGGCGGTGCATGTGCGGGACTCCTTCGTTCGTGGTGGGACTTCAGTTGCCGGGGTGGAACGTCTTGCCCAGGGACGCGGGCATGTTGAGCCGGATCCAGAGCGGATCGCGGGAGATGACCACCAGCACGAGGATGGTGGAGAGGTACGGGAGCATGGACATGAACTGCAGCGGGACCTGGACGCCCTTCCCCTGCAGGTGGAGCTGGAGCATGGTGACGCCGCCGAAGAGGTAGGCCCCGAGGAGCACCCGGGCCGGGCGCCAGGTGGCGAACACGGTGAGCGCCAGCGCGATCCAGCCGCGGCCGGCGATCATGCCCTCCACCCACATGGGCGCGTAGACCACCGAGAGGTACGCCCCGGAGACCCCGCAGAGGGCGCCGCCCACGAGGACCGCCGCCATGCGGATGCGCCGGACCGGGTAGCCGAGCGCGTGGGCCGACTCGGGCGCCTCGCCCACCGAGCGCAGCACGAGGCCCGCGCGCGTCCGGTAGAAGAACCAGGCGATGGCCGCCATGGCGGCGACGGCGAGGTAGACCATGGGGTGCTGCCGGAAGAGCGCCGGGCCGAGGAAGGGCAGGTCGCGCAGCCCGGGCACGCCGGAGGCCGCCCGCTGCTCGAGGTTCTTGCCCACGTAGCCGGTGCCCACGAAGGCGGAGAACCCGGCGCCGAAGAGGGAGAGCGCGAGCCCGGTGGCGTACTGGTTCGTGTAGAGCCAGAGCGCGAGCCACCCGAACACCGTCGCCGCCGCCGCCCCCGCCGCCGCCCCGGCGGCGAACCCGACCCAGTCGTTTCCGGTGTGGAACGCGGCCGCGAAGCCGGTGACCGCGGCGATGGCCATCATGCCCTCGGCGCCCAGGTTCACCACCCCGGCCCGCTCGTTCACGAGCAGCCCGAGCCCGGCGATGGCGAGCGGGGTGCCGGCCGCCAGCGTGGCGGCGACGAGGAGCGCGAGCTCGTTCACGCCGGGCCCCTCCGCGGTCGGAAGAGGATCAGCGTGTCGCACCCGAGCAGGGAGAGGAGCAGCACCCCCTGGAACACGCCGGTGATGGCCGCCGGGAGCCCGAGCCGCGACTGGGCCAGCTCCCCGCCGATGGAGAAGGTGGCGAGCACGAGCGACGCCAGCACCGCCCCCAGCGGGTGGAGCCGCCCCACGAAGGCCACGATGATGGCGGCGAAGCCGTAGCCCTGCGAGACGTGGGGGGTGAGCTGCCCCATGGGTCCGGCCACCTCCAGCGCGCCGGCGATCCCGGCCAGCGCCCCGGAGACGAGGAAGGTGGTCCAGAGCGCGAAGCGGGCCGAGAACCCGGCGTAGCGGGCCGCCGCCGGGGCCGGCCCGCCCACCAGCACCTGCATGCCCCGGTAGGTGCGGAACATGAAGACCCACATGGCGATCGCCGCCGCCAGCGCCAGCGCGAACCCCCAGTGGAGCCGCATGCCCGGCAGCACCCGCGGCACCCCGGTGGCCGCCGCGAAGTTCATGGTCTGGGGGAAGTTGAAGCCGCGCGGGTCCTTCCAGGGCCCGAAGACCAGCCAGGAGAGGAACAGGTCGGCCACGTAGACCAGCATCAGGCTGACCAGGATCTCGTTGGCGTTGAAGCGGTCCTTCAGGAAGGCGGCGATGGACGCCCAGATCATCCCCCCCGCGGCGCCGGCCAGGATCAGCATGGGGAAGAAGGCCCAGCGGCTCACCGCGACGCCGTTCGCGGTCACCGCGAGCGCGAGCCCGCCCCCCAGGATCCCGCCCACCAGGAACTGCCCCTCGGCGCCGATGTTCCAGACGTTGGCCCGGAAGGCCAGCCCGAGCCCCACCGCGCAGAGCACGAGCGGGGTGGCCTTGAGCCCCAGCTCGGTGAGCGCCCGCACGCCCGACCAGGGCTTGAGCAGGAACACCTCGAGCCCGCGCACCGGGTCCTTGCCCAGCGCGGCGAAGAGCGCGGCCGCGACCGCCACCGTGATGGCGAGCGCGACGAGCGGCGAGAGCACGCTCCAGGCCCGGGACGGGGCCGGCCGCGCCTCCAGCCGGATCACGCCGCCCCCTCCACCGCGGCGTTGCCCGGCCAGAGCCCGCTCATCCACTCGCCGATGAGCTCCACGGTGGCCCGGGGCGTGTCGATGGACGGGGAGAGCCGTCCGCGGGCGATGACGTGGAGCCGGTCGGAGATCTCGAAGAGCTCCTCCAGCTCCTCGGAGATCACGAGCACCGCGCACCCGGCGTCGCGCAGCGCGAGCAGCTCGGCCCGGATCTGCGCGGAGGCCCCCACGTCCACTCCCCAGGTCGGCTGGGCCACCACCAGCACCCGGGGGATGGCGTCGATCTCGCGCCCCACGATGTACTTCTGGAGGTTGCCGCCCGAGAGGCTCTTCGCCACCGCGGCCGGCCCGGGGGCCTTCACGCCGAAGCGCCCCAGGATGCCGCGGGTCTGGTCGGCCAGGAAGGAGCGGTCGATCCAGCCGCCCAGGCGCAGCGCCTCGCGTCGCGTGAGCAGCATGTTGTTCGCGAGCGAGAAGGCCGGCACCGCGCCCCGCCCCAGCCGCTCCTCCGGGACGAAGTGCAGGCCGAGCCGGCGCCGGGCCTCCGGCCCCTTGCGGCCGATGGGGACGTCGAAGACCCGCACCATGCCCGGTTCCGGGCGGGTGTCCTCGCCGGAGAGGGTGGCGAGCAGCTCCTGCTGGCCGTTGCCCGAGATGCCGGCGATGCCCACCACCTCGCCCTCGCGGACCTCGAGCGAGACGCCGTCGAGCAGCACGCTGTAGCGGTCCCAGCGCTCGAGGCGCAGGTCGCGCACGGTGAGCGCCACCTTGCCCGGCCGGGGCGGCCGGTGCTCGAGCACCGGCGGCTCGGCGCCGATCATCATGCGGGAGAGGCTGCCGGTGGTCTCCTGGGCCGGGTCGCAGGTGCCGACGAGCCGGCCCCCCCGCAGGACGGTGCAGGCGTGGCAGAGGGCGC
This sequence comes from Anaeromyxobacteraceae bacterium, assembly GCA_037443385.1. Taxonomy (GTDB): domain Bacteria; phylum Myxococcota; class Myxococcia; order Myxococcales; family Anaeromyxobacteraceae; genus CAIOAK01. The sequence continues at coordinate 32,644 of JBBIOL010000008.1, read as the reverse complement.
GGATCTCGTCGAGCTTGTGGCTGATGTAGAGGATGGAGCAGCCGGTGGCGGCGAGCCTTCGCAGGGTGACGAAGAGCTTCTCGACCGCCTGCGGGGTGAGCACCGAGGTGGGCTCGTCGAGGATGAGCAGCCGCGGGTTGGCGAGGAGGGCGCGGACGATCTCGACGCGCTGCCGCTCCCCCACGGAGAGGACGTGCACGGGCCGGGCCGGGTCGAGCTCGAGGCCGTACTCGGCCGCCTTGGCGCGAATGCCCCGCGAGACCTCGTCGAGCCCCTGCTTGCCGTCCATGCCCAGCCAGACGTTCTCGGCGACGGTGAGCGAGTCGAAGAGGGAGAAGTGCTGGAACACCATGGCGATGCCGAGCGCGCGGGCCTCGTGCGGGTTGCGCACGTGCACCGGCCGGCCGTCGAACTCGACCGTTCCGGCGTCCGGTCGGAGCGCCCCGAAGACGATCTTCATCAGGGTGGACTTGCCGGCGCCGTTCTCGCCCAGGACGGCGTGGATCTCCCCCGGCTGCACGGTGAGCGCCACGTCGTCGTTGGCGACCACCGCGCCGAAGCGCTTCGTCACGTGCGCGAGTCGCAGCCGGGGCGCGGTCACGAGGGATCCGTCGGTTCGGAGGCGGACCTCATACCACAGGGAGGCCCCCGACCGGGCGGGGCTAGGGGGTGCCCCGACGCTGGGCCTTGATGGGGGAGACGAAGCGGTAGTCGATGTCCCAGGGGAAGTAGATCCACTTCTCCTGCTTGAACTCCTTCACGAAGGTGTCCACCACCGGCCGCCCCAGCGGCTTCGCGTACAGGCAGGCGAAGTGCGCCTTCGGCAGCCGCTCCCGCACCGCCCGGGCGGTCCCGCCGGTGTCGACGAGGTCGTCGATGAGCAGCCACCCGTCGCCGTCGCCGTCCACCGACTTGAGCCACTGCAGCTTGCCCTGCTGCTTGGCCTCCTGCCCGGGGTCGGTGGACCCGTAGCTCACCACGCAGACCGTGTCGATGACCCGGATGTCGAGCTCGCGGGCCACCAGCGCCGCGGGCACGAGGCCGCCGCGGGTGATGGCGATGATGCCCTTCCACTCGCCCAGGTCGTGCAGGACCGTGGAGAGGTAGCGCGCGTCGCGGTGGAGCTCCACCCACGAGATGATGATCTCGTCCTTGTACGGATTGCCGTCGGGCATGGGGCGTTCTAGCCCGGAGGGCTGACGTTCGCGTACCCCGCCAGCGCGAGCCGGGGGCCCATCTGCTCGCGGACCGACGGACGCTGCATGACGGCGCGATCCCAGCGGGCCAGGCGGGTGAACCCGAGTTGCGCGGGGCGCCAGTCGCGCGGGAGCTTGGCCAGGAAGGACGCCAGCGCCAGGTCGGCGACGGAGAACTCGGCGAGGAGGAAGCCCGTCGCCGATACCTCGCCGTCGAGCAGCCCCATGGCCTCGCGCGTGGCCCCCAGCGCCGCGACCCGCTCCTCGGGCGTCCCGCGCGCCACCTTCCGGACGTGGGGGGCGAAGAGCGCGTCCACCCGCTCGTAGGCGGCCACCACCGCGTCGCGCCCGGCCGAACGGGGGAAGAGCGGCGGCTCGGGCCACTTCCGGCAGAGGTGCTCGAGGATGGCGAGCGAGCCCACCACCGGGGGCCCGTCGTCCACCAAGACCGGGACGCCCCCGGCCGGGTTCACCGCAAGGAAATCCCCAGGCTTCTGGCCGAGATCGATCTCGCGGGAGCGCCAGGGAACGCCCTTCTCCACGAGCGTCGCGCGGACGCGCATGCAGTACGGGCATTCCCAGGCGTGCCAGAGGTCCATGATCGCTTCCCCGCTGGGACACCCGGTCGAGCCCGGACGCGTCCCGCTTCCGCAGTACGGAAGGGAGGTTATCGGGGCGCCTGTCCCCTGTCCATGCGACGAGGGAAGGCACCCCATCCGGGGTGGGACACGCCCCGGCCGGGTCGACGCCGGCTAGCCGAGGATGGCCTTCAGGTACTCGGCGGTGCGGGAGCGGCGCTCCTTCTCGACCGCCTTCGGGTCCACGGCGACGAACTTCTCGTCGGGCGTGATCTTGAAGAGCGGCTGTCCCTTCTGGACGATGGTGCCGTCGGGACCGGTGAGGAGGATCTTGTCCACCGTCCCGGAGAACGGCGCCCGCACCGTGTTGAACATCTTCATGACCTCGATGATGTAGAGCGGCTGCCCCTTCTCGAAGTGCATGCCCTCGTGGGCGAAGGGCGGCTTCCCGGGCGCCTCCTGGGCGTAGAACATCCCGCCGCAGACGGCCACGATCTCGTCGGCCTTGGTGGCCGGGGGCGGGACCAGGATCTTCTTCATCCGGGCCTGCAGGTCGGGATCGGAGAGGTAGCCCGGGATGGTGACGTCGAGGTCCTCCTCCACCCGGAAGTCGAAGAACCTCACCTGCTCGGCCAGCATGAAGAGCAGCCCGAGCAGCTCGTTGCCGGCCTCGTAGCCCTGGTGCGCCGAGCGGATGCGCCCCCAGGTGTCGGCGTCGTAGCCACCCTGCGGGGCCTCGTTCTCGAGGATCTCGTTCAGCTTCCAGAACTCCTGCTTCTCGAGGCCGAAGGTCCGGCGCAGCTCCTGGTAGAAGCGGATCGACTTCTGGAGCAGCTCGTGGTCGTGCTGCCAGATCATCTCGGCCGCCGGCGCCTTCGGGTCGAAGGACATGTTGAGGTAGGCGTAGGTGTCGTTGAGCACGCCGAGCGGGTTGCGGATCCACTTCAGCTTGCCGCCGTGGATCTCGTAGTTCTTCCGGTTGAGGGAGAGCCAGCCGGCGAAGAGGTGCGGGTCGTCGAGCAGCCGCTCCATGGGGCGCGTGAGCAGCGTGCCCTTGCGATCGAGCACCTCGTGCACGGCCTTCACCGCCGACGGGTCGTCGGGGAAGTCGGCGGCCGCCTGCTTGGCGTAGTGCTTCTTCATCTCGCCGAAGGCGAAGACCAGGTCGAGCTTGTTGGCCTCGTCCTTGAGCTGGCCGACGAGCGTGAGGTAGGGCACCACGAAGCGGGTGGTGGGCTTGGCCATCACGTTCTGGCCGATGAACCAGTTGACGAGCCCGTAGTGGAACTCGAGGTTGGTGGCCAGCTGGACCCCGCGCAGGCTGGTGCGGGAGATGACCTCGGAGAGCCTCTCGTAGCTCTCGAGGCGGTCCCGGCCGCGGGTGAGGAGCAGGGCGATGTTCGAGTCGTAGGCGCCGGCCACCCGGTACCGCATGAACATGCCGGTGTCGGGGTTGGGCAGGCTGATGCCCTGGTCGTCGCGGATCTCCCCCTCGATGGGCTTCGACCAGAAGCGGATCACGCCGCCGGCGTGGGGCGAGAGCGAGGCGTCGGTGGCGTTCAGGCGCGCCTCGGCGGCGGCGCCGAAGCGGGGCACGCGGGTGGGCTTGGGGAGCCGCTCCTTGTGGCGCGCGAGCAGCGCCATGGCCTCCACCAGCGACTCGACCACGAACGAGTCCTTCGGGTCGTCCGGGTTGGTGAAGCGGAGGCTGTAGCAGAGCTCGGTGACCCGGTGCTCCACCTGGATGCGGGTGTTGACCTCCATGAAGTAGTAGCGGTCGCGATCGACGATGCACTCGAAGGTGGAGGCGGAGTCGAGCCCGACCGCCGCGCCGAAGCGGGCCGCGTCGTCCTCCATGCGCTTCAGGATCCCCAGGTCGACCTCGAGCGCCCGGGCCTCCGCGGCGCGTCCGGCCTGGCGGGCCGTCTCGATGGCCAGCGCCAGCCCCTCCTGCGTGACCGAGATCTCGAGCAGCTTCTGCTCGTGCATCTGCAGGGAGCAGTCGCGGCCGCCCAGCGAGACGCACCACTTCCCGTTGCCGAGGAGCTGGATCTCGTTGTGGCGGGTCTGCTCGATGTTGAGCTCGACGAGGACGTTCTTGTTGTCGCCGACGCCGTTGGCCTTCACCTCGTTCAGCACCTCGCGGACCATGGCCGGCGCCTCGGCGGCGGCCTCGGCGACGGCCGCCGCGTCGGCGTCGGTGCGGGTGAGGAGCGATCCGCCCAGGATGCGCTGCCCCTTGCCGCCGCCGCCGCCGATGGCCTTGAGGCGCACCCGGCTCTGCGGGTGCCGGGTGAACATCTCGGCGACCTCCTTGCGGACCTGCTCGCCCAGCTCGTCGATGGTGTAGAGGTCGATCCCCTTCGCGTAGGAGGCCATCAGCACCGCGTCGGCGAGCGCCTCCAGCCCCAGCTTCTCGTCGCGGAGCGCCCGGGGATCCACCGCCAGCCGCTCCGACTCGGCCAGCGCGAGGAGCTGCTTGCGGGTGGGGTACTTGGCGAGCAGCGTCTTCGCCGTGACGTTGTTCACGCCCGGCGTCACCGATACCTTCACCTCGAGCGCGGTGCGCTTGGCCTCGTCCTTCTTGCCGGCGCGGGCCTGGGTCACCGAGTTGGGGCCGATGAACTTCAGGCCCGCCTTCTCGATGCTGGCCACGAACTCCTCGTCCTCGGCCATGAAGCCGTAGCCGGCGAAGACCGAGTCGTAGCCGTTGTCGTGTGCGATCTGGACGATCTGCTGCATGCGCTCGACGCGCTCCTCCTTGGTGGCGCCGGAGTAGTCGGGCACGCGGTGGACGCGGCGGTTGTCGGTGAGCTGGCGCAGCTCGGGCGCGAGCGCGTTGGGGTAGACGATGGAGTCCTTCTCGGAGAGCAGGATCCCGTAGTGGGAGATGCCCATCTCCTCGAAGACGTCCATGGCCTCCTTGCGGATGGGGCCGCGGCAGACGATGAGCGGCTTCAGGTCCTCGCAGGCGAAGGAGCGCGCCCAGGCCGACGGCGACTTCGAGAGCCGCCGGTCGCGGTGGATGAGGGGGTTGTTGCGGTAGAGGTCGACGGTCGCGGCCATCTGGAGGATCTCCGGTCTCGGATCGGGGGGGTGGTCGCGGCTAGTGGAACTCGCGCTGCGGGCCGGTCATGGGAGAGGGCTTGTAGTGGCGGAGCATGAAGTGCAGGTTCTTGCCCAGCACCTCGCGCAGGTCGGTGGGCATGACGAGCGACGAGATCGAGCCCAGGGCGAGACCCTCCTTGGGGTTCATGAGCTCCTTCTCGTAGCGGCGGTTCAGGGCGGCCTCCTGCTGCTTCAGCCACTCGAGCGCCTCCTTCTCCGCGTCCTTCTTGGCCGCGACGCCCTCCATGCCGGCGGCGGTGCGGGTGGCCGTGCCCTTCTTCACCATTTCGGCGGCCCCGGCGCGGATCTTGCGGAGCTCGTCCTTGTAGACGAACTCCTTGCCGGCCGGCCCCATCACCGCGAGGCGGGTGGTGGGCAGCGCCAGCACCAGGTCGGCGCCGGTGGGGTAGTTGTTGTACGAGGCGTAGGCGCCGCCGAAGGCGTTGCGCAGGATGAGCAGGATGCGCGGGGTGCGCACGTCGACGATGGCGTCGAGCATGGAGCGGCCGGCCTGCACGATGCCGCGGGCCTCCTGCTCGCGGCCGGGGAGGAATCCGGTGGTGTCCTCCATGAAGATGATGGGGATGTTGTAGATGTTGCAGAAGCGGACGAAGCGGGCGATCTTCACCGCCGAGTCGCAGTCGATCTGGCCGGAGGCCACCGCGCTGTTGTTGGCCACGAAGCCCACCACGTGGCCGCCCAGCCGGCCGAAGGCGGTGACCGCCTCGCGGGCCCGCTCCGGCTGCAGCTCGTAGTAGTCGCCGTAGTCGCAGATCTGCTGGATGATGATGGAGACGTCGAACGGCGTGTTGAACCCGGTCGGCGAGTTGAAGGCCTTCTTGAGCAGCGTGTTGATCTCCCAGGTCTTGCGGTCGATCGGGTCGCTCGTCTCCTGGAAGGGGGCCATCACCGCGTTGTTGTCGGGGATGTAGCTGAGCAGGCGCACCGCCTGGCGCAGCGCCGCCAGCTCGTCCACCACGGTGAGGTCGGCCACGCCCGAGGCGCCGTGCACCTTGGGGCCGCCCAGGTCCTCGGGGGTGATGTCCTCGCCGAGCACCGACTTCACCACGCCCGGCCCGGTCAGGCCGAAGAAGGTGTCGGCGGGCTGGATGACGAAGCTGCCCTGGCGCGGCAGGTAGGAGCCGCCGCCGGCGTTGAAGCCGAACATGCACATGATGGTGGGCACCACGCCGCTGATCTTGCGCAGCGCCGTGAAGGCCTCGGCGTAGCCGTCGAGGCCGCCCACCCCGGCCGGCACGAAGGCGCCGGCCGAGTCGTTCATGCCGATGAGCGGGATGCCCCGCTCCCCGGCCAGGCGGAAGTGCTTGGCGAGCTTGGAGCCGTTGGTGGCGTCCATCGAGCCCGCGCGGACCGTGAAGTCGTGCCCGTAGACGGCCACGTCGCGGCCGCCGATGTTCAGCACCGCCGTGACCAGCGAGGCGCCGTCCAGGTTCTTGCCCCAGTTCTGGAAGAGGACGATGGGCTCCTTGCCGGAGAGCACCCGCATGCGCTCCCAGACCGTCATCCGCTTCTTGGCGTGCTGCTTCTCGATCTGGTCGATGGCCACCGAGCGGATGGGGCGCTGGATGAGGTCCCAGCCCTCCTTCATGGCCTCCTCGTAGGGGCCGGTCGCCCGCGCGATCTCGCCGGGGATGTTGAACTCGACCTTCTCGGGCGGGTCGAGCGGGTTGGCCAGCGTCGGCTTGATGGGGCGCTTGGACATGGGGCTTCGGACCTCCGACCGGGGTGTGCTCGGGCGCGAAAAAAAAGAAGGCGGATTGTGGCAAGCCCGGGCCGGACCGGCAAGGACTTCCCCCGGGGAATCGCGCACTTCCATGACGCATCGCGCCGTGATCGGCGTCACGCCGGTCACTAGGATTCGTGGTCCGCGCGTACGCCACGGAAGGAGCGCATGACGGGATCGCCGGTCGAGGGGACGGAGGACCGGGACATCCTGTCGGTCGAGGGGCTCTCGCTCGCGTTCGGGGGGCTGGCCGCGCTCGCCGACGTGTCCTTCGCCGTCCGGCAGGGCTCGATCACCGGCGTCATCGGCCCCAACGGCGCCGGCAAGACGAGCCTGCTCAACTGCATCTCCGGCTTCTACCGCCCCCAGCGCGGGCGCGTCGTCTTCGACGGGAAGGACGTCACCCGCGTGCCCCCGGACCGCCGCGCCGGGCTGGGCATCGGACGCACCTTCCAGAACGTGGCCCTCTTCGAGGGCATGACCGTGCTCGACAACGTGAAGCTGGGCGCGCACGCGCGGCTCCGCTCCGGCATCCTCTCCACCATGCTCTTCACCCCGGGTGCACGACGGGAGGAGCTCGAGCTGCGGGCCCAGGTGGAGGACGAGGTCCTCGACTTCCTGGAGATGGAGCACCTGCGCCACCGCACGGTGGGCAGCCTCTCCTACGGGCTGCAGAAGCGGGTGGACCTGGCCCGGGCGCTCGCCATGCGCCCCCGGGTGCTGCTCCTCGACGAGCCGGTGGCCGGCATGAACGAGGAGGAGACCGAGGACATGGCCCGCTTCGTCCTCGACATCCAGGAGGAGCGCGGGGTCACCATCGTGCTCATCGAGCACGACATGGGCGTGGTCATGGACCTCTGCGACCGCATCGCGGTCCTCTCCTTCGGCGAGCGCATCGCCGTGGGCGCGCCCGGGGAGATCCGCCAGGACCCGGAGGTCGTCCGCGCCTACCTGGGCGAGGAGTCGGCGGAGGCGGCCCGGTGAGCGAGGCGCTCGTCCACCTGCTCCAGCTGGTCGTCTCCGGAGTGGTCACCGGCGGCATCTACGCGCTCGTGGCCATGGGGTTCGTGGTGGTCTACAAGGCCACCCGGGTCATCAACTTCGCCACCGGCGAGTTCATGATGCTGGGGGCGTTCTTCGCCTGGACCGCCATGAGCGCCCTCCAGGCGCCCTTCGCGGTGGCGCTGCTCGCGGCCGTGGCCGCCTCGGCGCTGCTCGGGACGGCCACCGAGCGGCTCGTGCTGCGGCCGCTGCTCGGCCAGCGCACCATCTCGGTCATCATGGTGACCATCGGGCTCGCGGCCATCTTCAAGGGGCTGGCCCAGATCGCCTGGTCGGGCGACTACCGATCCTACCCGCCCATCTTCCCGCGGGCACCGGTCGAGCTCGGCCCGGTGCTCCTGCCCTCGCGCCAGTTCTACCCCTTCCTCATCGCGGTGGCGGCCATCGCGCTCGTCGGGCTCGCCTTCCGGTTCACCCGCACCGGGATCGCCATGCGCGCCACCGCCGACGACCAGATGGCCGCCTTCGGCATGGGCATCGACATCCGGCGGGTCTTCTCGCTCTCCTGGTCGCTCGCCGCCATGACCGCGGCGGTGGCCGGCATCGTGGTGGGCGTCATCGGCGGCATCAGCCCGCAGCTCGGGGCCATCGGGCTGCGCACCTTCCCGGTGGTGATCCTGGGCGGGCTCGACAGCATCGGGGGCGCGCTCCTGGGCGGGATCGTCATCGGCGTCCTGGAGAACCTGGCCGGCGGCTACGTGGACCCGCTGCTCGACGGCGCCTCGCTGAAGGAGGTCGTGCCCTTCGTGGTGCTGGTCCTCACGCTGATGGTCCGCCCCTACGGCCTCTTCGGCACGCGGGAGGTGGAGCGGCTCTGACCGCCCGGGATCCCCCGTGCTCATCGGCAACTACAAGGAGACCTACGCCTCGGACGAGGCCCTCTTCCGGACCCCGGCCACCCGCGCCTGGATGGCGGTGGGGGCGCTCGCGGCGCTCCTCTTCCCCTTCCTGGCCGGCGACTACCTGCTCTACCTGGCCGACCTCATGGCCATCCTGGCGCTGGGCGCGCTCGGGCTCAACATCCTCATCGGCTTCACCGGGCAGATCTCGCTGGGCCACGCCGCCTTCATGGGCCTGGGCGCCTACACCACCGCCATCCTGGCCTCGCGCCTCGGCCTGCCCTTCTGGCTCTCCATCCCGGCCGGCGGCGCGCTGGCCACCGCGGCCGGGATGGTCGTGGGCGTGCCCTCGCTGCGCATCAAGGGGCTGTACCTGGCCATCGCCACCCTGTCGGCGCAGGTCATCTTCGAGTGGGTCTTCACCAACTGGACCTCGGTGACCGGCGGGATCCGCGGGCTCAACGTGCCCCCGGCCTCGGTGGCCGGCTTCCGGCTCGACACCGACGGGCGGATCTACTTCCTCATCGTCGCGGTGACGGTGGTCCACTTCCTGCTCGCCAGCAACCTGCGCCGCTCGCGCTGGGGGCGGGCCTTCGTGGCGGTGCGCGACCGGGACGTGGCCGCCGAGATCGTGGGCGTGAACCTCTTCCGCACCAAGATCCTCTCCTTCATGGTGTCGTCCTACTACGCCGGGATCGCCGGCGGCCTGTGGGTGTACTTCACCAAGGTGATCACGCCGGAGAGCTTCCCGCTCTCGCTCTCCATCCAGTTCCTGGCCATCGTCATCGTGGGCGGGCTGGGGTCGGTGAAGGGCACGGTCTACGGCACCATCTTCATGACGCTCGTGCCCGAGGTCCTCAAGGCCGGCACCGGCGTGGCCCGCGCCGTCTGGCCCGACGCGCAGTCGTACCTGTTCCCGCTGCGCGACGTGGTCTTCGGGCTGCTCATCGTCGTCTTCCTGATCTTCGAGCCGCACGGGCTCGCCGAGGTGTGGAACCGCGTGAAGCGCTTCTTCTCGCTGTGGCCGTTCGCGAAGTGAACCGAAGGAGGAACCCCGCATGAGGCACTGGACCCGACTCGCCGCAACGCTCTCCGCCGCCGCCCTGGCCGCGCTCGCCTCCCCGGCGCGCGCCGCCGACGAGGTGGTCACCGTGGGCGCCTGCCAGCCCATCACCGGCCGCTTCGCCTTCGCTGGCATCGCCATCAACGCCGGCCTGCAGGACTACCTGACGCTCGCCAACGAGAAGCAGCTCGTGCCGGGCCGCCGCTTCAACTACGTGTACGAGGACTCGGGGTACGACACGGAGAAGGCGGTGGCCTGCTTCAAGCAGATCATGGCCAAGCACAGCCCGGTCATCATGTACGGCGAGTCCACCGGGCTGGGGAAGGCCATCGCCCCCGAGCTGAACTCCCGCTACAAGGTGCTCTACGCCTCGGCCTCGTTCTCCAGCGAGCTCGCCGACCCGAAGACCCACCCCTACTCCTTCATCTCCGGCCCCACCTACTCGGACATGTTCGGCGTCCTGCTCGAGTACATCGCGCGCAACAAGGGGGCGGCGAAGCCCAAGGTGGCCTTCTTCTACAGCGACACCGAGTTCGGCAAGGACCCCATCCCCTACGCCCGCAAGCGCGCCGCCGAGCTGGGCATCGAGGTGGTGAACGAGATCGTCACCAAGGCCGGCGCGGTCGACGTCACGAGCGAGGTCCTGCAGCTCAAGAAGACCAACCCCGACTACGTGATCTTCCAGGGCTACATCCTCTCCCCCATCGTCGAGGTGATCCGGGCCACCAAGGACTTCGGCCTGAAGACCCGCTTCATGGGCACCTTCTGGTCGATGGACAAGGGCATCATCGACAAGCTCGGCCCGGACGCCGAGGGCTACATGGGCGTGAACCCCTACGCCTACTTCTACGACGAGTCGGCTCCCGGCATCGCCGCCATGCGGGCCTACAACCAGAAGGTTCGCCCCGAGGTGAAGTACCAGCCCAACTCCTACATCCAGGGCTGGTTCACCGGCATGGTCTACGTCGAGGCGGTCCGCCGCGTGGTGGCCGCCAGGAAGCCGGTCACCGGCGAGAACCTGGCGGCGGTCCTCGACACCATCAAGGACTGGGACACCGGCGGGGTCACCGGCAAGGTCACCTTCGTGAACCACAAGGCCGGCGTGGGGCGGGTCTACCGGGCCAACGCCCAGAAGGGCGTCTTCGAGCCGGCCTCGGACTGGATCTACTCGAAGTGAACCAGCCGCTGCTCCACGTCAACAACCTGGAGGTGGTGTACCACCACACCGTCCAGGTGCTGAAGGGGCTCTCCCTCTCCGTCCCCGAGGGCGCCGTGGTGGCGCTCCTCGGGTCCAACGGGGCCGGGAAGACCACCACCCTGAAGGCCATCTCCGGCCTGCTCCCCCTCGAGGACGGGCAGATCGTCGACGGCGAGATCGCCTTCCGTGGGACCTCCATCGCCGGGGAGCTGCCCCACCGCATCGCGCGGAACGGGCTCTTCCAGGTGATGGAGGGGCGGCGCATCTTCGAGCACCTGACCGTCGAGGAGAACCTGGAGGCGGCCAGCTACGCCCGTCCCGGGCGCGTCGACATGGGCCAGGCGCTCACCAAGGTCTTCGGCTACTTCCCGCGCCTGCGCGAGCGCCGCCGGCAGCTGGGCGGGTACCTCTCCGGGGGCGAGCAGCAGATGCTGGCCATCGGCCGCGCGCTGGTGGCCCGGCCCGCGCTGCTCCTGCTCGACGAGCCGTCGCTCGGGCTCTCGCCGCTGCTCGTGCAGGAGATCTTCCGCATCGTGGCCGCCATCAACCGGGACGAGAAGGTCTCCATCCTGCTCGTGGAGCAGAACGCCCGCATGGCGCTGGGCATCGCCAGCCACGCCTACATCCTGGAGGGCGGCAAGGTCGTGCTCGACGGCCCGGCGGCGCGGCTGCGCGAGGACCGCGACGTGCAGGAGTTCTACCTGGGGCACCGCGGCGGCGGCCGGCAGAGCTACCGCGACGTGAAGCACTACAAGCGGAGGAAGCGGTGGCTCAGCTGATCCCGCCCGCGCCCGCCGGCGCCGACACGCTCCCCAAGCTGCTCGCCGCGCGCGCGGCGCTGCACCCGGACGCGGTGGCGCTGCGCGAGAAGGACCTCGGGATCTGGCAGCGGGTCACCTGGCGCGCCTACCTCGATCACGTGCGCCGCGCCTGCATGGGCCTCGTGGCGCTCGGGCTCGCCCCGGGCGACAAGGTGGCCATCCTCTCCGAGAACCGGCGCGAGTGGCTCTACGCCGAGCTGGCCGCCATGGCCGCCGGGGCGGTCGGCGTGGGGGTCTACCCCACCAGCCCAGCCAACGAGGTCCAGTACGTGCTGGCCCACTCCGGGGCCACCATCGTGGTGGCCGAGGACCAGGAGCAGGTGGACAAGATCCTGGAGGTGGGCGACGCGCTCCCGGCGGTGCGTCACGTGGTGGTCCCGGAGACGAAGGGGCTCCGCCGCTACCGGGACCCGCGGCTGCTCTCCTGGGACGCGCTGGAGGAGCGCGGCGCGCGCCTCGACTCCGGGCGCCCGGGCGACTTCGAGGCCCGGGTGGCCGCCACCCGCCCCGACGACGTGGCCTTCCTCATCTACACGTCCGGCACCACCGGCTTCCCAAAGGGGGCCATGATCTCCCACCGCAACGTGCTCGGGCAGGCCCGCGCCGCGGCCCAGGCCACCGGGATCACGGGGAGCGACACGGTGGTCTCCTACCTGCCGCTCTGCCACGTGGCCGAGCAGATCTTCTCGGTCCACCTGCCGCTCCACCTGGGCATGACGGTGAGCTTCGCCGAGGGCATCCGCACCATCCAGGAGGACCTGCGCGAGATCGCGCCCAGCGTCTTCCTGGGGGTCCCACGCATCTGGGAGAAGATGCAGGCCGGCATCCAGGTGAAGATCCAGGAGACCGGGGCGCTGCGGCGGCGCGTCTTCGAGTCGGCGCTCGCCCGCGGCGTCCGCCGGGCCCGGCGGCGGCTCGCCGGGGAGCGGCCCGGGCTCCTCGACCGGCTCGTGTCCGGCCTCGACTACCTGCTCGTCCGGCGGGCCCTGCAGAACTTCGTCGGGCTGCGCCGGGCCCGGGCCACCTTCTCGGCCGCCGCCGCCATCTCCCCCGAGGTGCTGCTCTTCTTCCACGCGCTCGGCATCCCGGTCCAGGAGGGCTACGGCATGACCGAGTGCACCGGCTTCTCCTTCGTGCAGCGCCCGGGCGACGTCCGGCTGGGCACGGTGGGGCGCCCCATCCCGGGGCTCGAGTACCGCATCGCCCCCGACGGGGAGCTGCTCAAGCGCGGCGAGACGGTCTTCCTCGGCTACTACCGCGACGAGAAGGCCACCGCCGAGGTGCTGGAGGGCGGCTGGCTCCACACCGGCGACGTGGCCGAGCAGGATCCCGACGGCCACCTGCGCATCGTCGACCGCAAGAAGGCCATCTTCGTCACCTCGGGCGGGAAGAACGTCTCGCCCTCGCTGGTGGAGAACGCCCTCAAGGTCTCGCCCTACGTGAAGGAGGCGGTGGTCCTTGGCGAGGGGGAGAAGTTCGTCTCCGCGCTCGTCCAGATCGACTTCGAGAACGTCGGCCAGTGGGCGACGGAGCGGAAGCTCGCCTATACCAACTTCCGCAGCCTGACCCTGCTGCCCGAGGTCCAGGAGCTGGTCCAGCGGGAGGTCGACCGGGCCAACCAGGGCCTGGCCCCGGTCGAGCAGGTGAGGCGGTTCCGGCTCCTCGAGAAGGAGCTGGACCACGACGACAACGAGGTCACCGCGACCATGAAGGTCCGCCGCAAGACCATCTACGAGAAGTTCGCCCCGCTCATCCGGGAGATCTACCAGTGACCCGCCGTGAAGAGAGCGCCGCATCGCACGCGGCCATCACCGGCTGGGGCAAGTGCCTGCCCCCCGCGGTGCTGCGCAACCAGGACCTGGCCACCTTCCTCGAGACCAACGACGAGTGGATCACCTCGCGCACCGGCATGCGGGAGCGCCGCATCTCGCACGTGCCGCTCGGCGACCTGATCCACGTCGCCTCCTCGCGGGCGCTCGCCTGCGCCGGCGTGAGCGCCGCCGAGCTCGACCTCATCGTGGTGGGCAGCACGCTCGGGGACGAGGTCTGCCCCAACGTCTCCTCCGGGACCCAGAAGCGGCTCGGCGCCCGCAACGCGGCGGTCATGGACCTCAACACCGCCTGCACGAGCTTCCTCTACGGCCTCTCCACCGCCACCGCGCTCATCCGCACCGGCGTGATCCGGACCGCGCTCGTGGTGGGCGCCGAGGCGCCGTCGCCGTACATGGACTGGGACAACCGCAACATCGCGGTGCTCTTCGGCGACGGGTGCGGCGCGGTCGTGCTGCAGGCCTCGAGCCGGGAGGAGGGGCTGCTCGCCGAGCGGCTGGGCTGCTACGGCGAGGCCCGCTCCATCCTCGACATCCGCGGGGTCGGGGCCCGCTACGCCAACCAGGGCATCCCGGGCGGATACTCCTCCTGGAACTTCGACGGCCAGGAGATCTTCAAGAAGGCCGTGGTCGGGATGGCCCAGGCCAGCCTGGAGGCGCTCGCCCGGAAGGGGCTCGCCGTCTCCGACGTGGACCTGGTCGTCCCCCACCAGGCCAACCGGCGCATCATCGACGCGGTGGGCAAGCGGGTGGGCGTCGACCCGTCGCGGGTCTACGTGAACGTGGAGCGGTACGGGAACATGTCCGCGGCCACCGTCCCGGTCGCGCTCGTCGAGGCGCTGGAGGAGGCGCGGGTCCGGCCCGGCGCCACGCTGCTTCTCCCGGCCTTCGGGGGCGGCCTCACCTGGTGCGCCCACGTGGTCCGCTGGGGCGAGCGGGTGAAGCCGATCGGCACCTCCGACGCCGCGCTCCCTCCCTGCGACCGCACCGGGCTCGAGCTGGTGAACGACCTGCGGGCCCGGCGTGCCGTCTACCACCAGGCCGCCGCGCCCTTCATCGAGGCGGCACGGCACCTGCTCGACGAGCCGGCGACGTAGGCGGGAGCGGGGGTCCCGGGCCGCGGTCGGCGGCCGGCCTGCCCGGGGCCTGCCGCGCCGCGTCGCCGCGAGGTGCCTCGCCTCACGAGGCCCGGGAAGCTATCATCCCGGCCCATGTCCATCCCCGCCCCCACCGTCGGAGAGCTGGTCCCCGCCGTCCGCCTCCTGCTCGGTCCCGGACCGAGCCCCGTGCACCCGCGCGTCTACCGCGCCATGACCACCCCGCAGCTCGGCCACCTCGACCCCCAGTTCCTGGGGATCATGAACGAGGTGCAGTCCCAGCTCCGCTACGCCTTCCAGACCGCGAACCCGTTCACCATCGCCGTCTCCGGCACCGGGTCGGCCGGCATGGAGGCCGCGCTCGTCAACGTGATCGAGCCCGGCGACACCGTCGTGGTCTGCGCCGCCGGCGTCTTCGGGAACCGCATGGCCGACATCGTCGGCCGCTGCGGCGGCAAGCTCGTGAAGCTCGAGGTCCCCTGGGGCCAGGTCTTCCCGCACGCCGCCGTCGAGGAGGCGCTTCGCAAGCACGCGCCGGTGAAGGCGGTGTGCATCGTGCACGCCGAGACGTCCACCGGCGCGCAGCAGCCCATGGAGGGGCTCGGCAAGCTCTGCCACGCGCACGGGGCCCTGCTCGTGGTGGACACGGTCACGTCGCTGGGCGGCGTCCCGGTCGAGGTCGACGCTTGGGAGGCCGACGCGGTCTACTCGGGCACGCAGAAGTGCCTCTCCTGCCCGCCCGGCCTGGCGCCCTTCACCCTCTCCCCGCGCGCCCTCGACGCGGTGCGCGCCCGCAAGACCCGGGTCCAGTCCTGGTACCTCGACGCCGGGATGGTCGCCGACTACTGGGCCGAGGGGAAGCGGGTCTACCACCACACCGCGCCCATCAGCATGGTCTACGCGCTGCGCGAGGCGATGCGCCTCGTCTGCGAGGAGGGTCTCGAGGCCCGCTTCGTCCGCCACCGCCGCAACAGCGCGGCGCTCGTGGCCGGCATGGCGGCCATCGGCGCCCGGCCGCTCTCCAAGGACGGCGAGCGGCTCCCCTCGCTGAACGCCTTCACCCCGCCGGAGGGCGTGGACGAGGCCGCGGTCCGCAAGTACCTGCTCAACGACCACGACATCGAGATCGGCGGGGGCCTCGGCCCGCTCGCCGGGAAGCTCTGGCGCATCGGCCTCATGGGCCACGGCTCCAGCCCCGCCAACGTGCTCACCGTCCTCTCCGCCATCGAGCAGGGCATGCGGAAGCAGGGGCGCCCGGTGACCCCGGGTGCCGCCGCGGCCGCGGCGGTGCGCGTGTACGAAGGCGGGTGACCCCCCGTGAGCGGGCCCGCGTCCCTCGCCGAGCTGGTCGGCCGCATGGCGGCGGTGGTCGGGGCCCGCAACTGCTTCTCCGCCGGGCCCGACCTCCTCACCTACGAGTGCGACGGGCTCACCCACGGCCGGACCCGCCCCGACCTGGTGGTGCTGCCCGGGTCCACCGCCGAGGTGGCCGAGGTGGTCCGGCTGGCCCGCGCGGCCGGGCGGCCCATCGTCCCGCGCGGCTCGGGCACAGGCCTCTCCGGCGGCGCCCGCCCGGTGCCGGGGTGCGTGGTGGTGGCCACCTCGCGGATGCGCCGCATCCTCGAGACCTGCCTCGAGGACGGCTGGGTGCGGGTGGAGCCGGGCGTCATCAACCTGGACGTGACCCGGCACGTGTCCGGGGCGGGCTACTACTACGCGCCCGACCCGTCGTCGCAGAGCATCTGCTCCATCGGCGGGAACGTCGCCGAGAACTCGGGCGGCGCCCACTGCCTCAAGTACGGCTTCACGGTGAACCACGTGCTGGGCGCCCGGGTGGTCCTGCACGACGGCCGCGTGGTCGACCTGGGCGGCCCGGTGCTCGACGCGCCCGGGCACGACCTGCTCGCCGCGCTGGTGGGCAGCGAGGGCATGCTGGGCATCGTCACCGAGGTGACCCTGCGCCTCCTCCGCCGGCCGGAGGCCACCCGCACCTTCTTCGCCACCTTCCCCTCCACCGACGAGGGCGGGGAGGCCGTCTCGCGCATCATCGCCGCCGGCATCCTCCCGGCCGCCATCGAGATGATGGACCGGCTGGCGATCGAGGCGGCCAAGGCGGCCACCGGCCTCGACTGGCCCGACGTGGGGGCGGCGCTCCTCATGGACGCGGACGGCCCGGTGGCCGAGGTCGAGGACGTCTCGGCCCGCGCCGTCCGCATCGCCCGCGAGGTCGGGGCCCTCGAGCTCCGGCTCCCCCGCGACGAGGCGGAGCGCCAGCTCATGTGGAAGGGGCGCAAGAGCGCCTTCGCCGCGGTGGGGCGCATCTCCCCCAACTACCTGGTGGAGGACGGCGTCATCCCCCGCTCCGAGATCGCCCCGGTCCTGCGCGAGATCGAGGGGCTGGCCCGCGACCACGGCCTGCGGGTCGCCAACGTCTTCCACGCCGGCGACGGCAACCTCCACCCGCTCGTCCTCTACGACGCCCGCAACCGGGGCGAGGAGGAGCGGGCCGAGCACCTGGGCGGCGACATCCTCCGGATGTGCGTCCGGCGCGGCGGGTCGATCACCGGCGAGCACGGGGTGGGGGCGGAGAAGGCGGCCTACATGGCCGACATGTTCGGGCCGGACGACCTCGAGACCATGCGCCGGGTGCGGGCCGCCTTCGACCCCGACGAGGCCATGAACCCGGGCAAGGTCTTCCCGTCCACGCGGCTCTGCGGGGAGAAGCCGGGACCGGGGGGCGTCGAGCACCCCGCCGTGAGGTCGGGCGAGGTGCAGCGATGGTGAGGGAGCGCCCCGGAACGCCGGCCGACGCGATCCAGGAGGTCGTGCCGCGCATCGTCCTCGCGCCTTCGTCGCCCGCCGAGGCCGCCGAGTGCCTGGCCCGCTCGGCCGCGGAGCGGCTGGCGGTGGCCTTCGTGGGCGGCGGCACCGACCTGGGCCTGGGCGCCCGCCCGGCGCGCCTCGACGCGGTGGTGCGCACCGGCGGCCTCTCCCGGCTCGTCGACCACGCCCCGGCCGACCAGGTGGTCACCGCCGAGGCCGGCATGACGCTCTCCGCGCTCGGCGAGGCCCTGGCCCGGCACCGGCAGCGGCTGGCGCTCGACGCCCCGTTCCCGTCCCGGGCCACGGTGGGCGGGGTGGTGGCGGCGAACGCCTTCGGCCCGCGCCGGGCGCGCTTCGGGTCCGCCCGCGACCTCGTCCTGGGGGTGGGGCTGGTCCGCGCCGACGGCACCGCCGCGCGCGGCGGCGGCAAGGTGGTGAAGAACGTGGCCGGGTTCGACCTGCCGCGCCTGCTCGTGGGCTCGCTCGGCACGCTCGCGCTCGTCACCCAGGTGACCTTCCGCGTCCACCCGCTCCCCGAGGTGGAGGCCACGGTGCTCTTCCCGGGCCTGGAGGCGGAACAGGTTCGCGCGCTCGCCGCGGCCTGGCGGGCCGCCCAGCTCGAGCCCAGCGCGGCGGCGGCCGTGCTCGCCGCGGGGCGGCTCGACCTCGGACTGCGCGTGGAGGGGTTCGAGGCCGGCGTGGCCGACCAGGTGGGCCGGCTCCTCGCGCTGGGCCGGAAGGCCGGGCTCGCCGGCGAGCGGCTGGAGGGCGCCGGGGAGGCGGCCTTCTGGCGGCGTCACGACGCGGCCCGCGAGCAGGGATCGCTCCGGGTGAAGCTGGCGGCGCCGCCCTCGCGGCTGGCCGACCTGGCCCGGACCTGGCTCGCGTCGGTCGTGGGCGAGCTCTCCCCGTCCGCGGCGGTCGCCTACCCCACGCTGGGGCTGGCCTTCGCCTCGGGCGAGCCGGCCCCGGCGGTCGGCCTCGCCGCCGCGCTGCGCGACGTGCGCGCGGCGATCGCCGGCGCGGGGGGCTCGCTCGTGCTGGTCGACGCGCCCCCCGCGGTGCGGGCCGCCGTCGACCCGTTCGGCCCGCCGCCCGCGTCGATCGAGATCATGCGCGCGCTGAAGGACCGCTTCGACCCCGACCGGCGCCTCGCCCCGGGGCGCTTCGTGGGGGGCATCTGATGTCCGGGTCCGGCCGCCATCCCGCCCTCGACTGCGTGCACTGCGGCTTCTGCCTGCCGGTCTGCCCGACCTGGGTGGCCTGGGGGCGCGAGCCCGACTCCCCGCGCGGCCGGATCGAGATCGCGCGCGCCATGCTGGACGGCGCCCGCCCCACCGCGGAGATGGTCTCCCACCTCGACGCCTGCCTGGGGTGCATGGCCTGCCTGGCCGCCTGCCCGTCGGGCGTGCGCTACGACCAGGTCATCGAGGAGGCCCGGGCCCGCGTGGAGGCCTCCGGCGTGCGGACCCCGGCCGACGCCGGGCGGCGCAGGGCCATCTTCTCGCTCTTCCCCTACCCGGGCCGGCTGCGCGTGGCGGCCATCCTGCTCTGGCTCTGGCGGGCCACCGGGCTGCGCTGGCTCACCCGGGCGTCCGGGCTCACCCGCGCCTTCCCCTTCCTGGCCCGCCTCGACGCGCTGGCGCCGGATCTCACGCTCGCCGAGGCCACCGCCGGGCTGCCGGCCACCACCCCGGCCACGGGCGCGTCGCGGGGGCGCGTGGCCCTCGTGGGCGGCTGCGTCCAGCGGGTCTTCTTCCCCGGGGTGAACGGGTCCACGCTGCGCGTGCTCTCCGCCGAGGGGTTCGAGGTGGTGGTCCCCGCGGAGCAGGGCTGCTGCGGGGCGCTCTCGGTCCACGCCGGCCTCGACGAGGGGGCCCGCGCGCTCACCCGGGCGCTGGTGGAGCGGCTCGAGGCCTCCGGCGCCGACGTCTTCCTGGTGAACGCGGCCGGCTGCGGCTCGCACCTGAAGGACCTCTCCCACCTCTTCGCCGGCGATCCCGCCTGGCGCGACCGGGCCGCAGCCTTCTCGCGAAAGGTGAAGGACGTCACCGAGTTCCTCGCCGCGGTCCCGGCGCGCGCCGAGCGGCATCCCATCCCGGGCCGGGTGGCCTACCACTCCCCCTGCCACCTGGGCCACGCGCAGGGCATCCAGGACCCCCCGCGGGCGCTGCTCCGCGCCATCCCCGGGCTCGAGCTCGTGGAGATCCCGGAGGGCGACCACTGCTGCGGCAGCGCCGGCATCTACAACCTGGTGCAGGTCGAGGCCTCCGACGAGCTGGGCGCGCGGAAGGCGGCCAACGTGATGGCCACCGGGGCGCGCTACCTGGCGTCGGCCAACCCAGGCTGCACCCTCCAGGTGAAGCGCGCGCTGCGCGAGAAGGGCGCCGCGGTCGAGGCCGCCCACCCCATCGAGATCCTCGACGCCTCGATCCAGGGCCGCCCCTTCCCGGGTCGGAGCTGAGCCGAAAGGAACGTGGGAATGAAGGGACTCGCCATGGCCGTCCTCCTCACCTCCTCCGCCGCGGCCCTGGCCCAGGCGCCCGCCCCGGCCGGCTCCCCGGCCGCCGGCGCCGTCACCCCGGACCCGAAGCCGGGGCGCGTCGACGGCACCACCGCCCGCGCGCTGGCCGCCGCCGGCGCCCGGGTGGTGGACGTCCGCACGCCGCAGGAGTTCGCGAGCGGCCACGTCCCGGGGGCGATCAACATCCCCTACGACGAGCTCCCCGGGCGCGCCGCCGAGATCGGCCCGCCCGCCACCCGGGTGGTCCTCTACTGCCGCTCCGGCCGCCGGAGCGGCATCGCGGCCGAGGCCCTGGAGAAGGCCGGCTACACGAACGTCTACGACCTCCAGGCGGTGTCGGCCTGGCCCGGGGGGCTGGAGCCGTGACCCGGCCGGCGGTCGCCGTCCTGGCGCTCGCCTGCCTCGCCGCCGGGAACGCACGGGCCGCCCCGCGCGCGGGAACCGTCCGCGCGGCCGACGGCGTGGCCATCGCCTACGACGTGAGCGGCCAGGGCAAGGTCGCCGTGGTCCTCCTCCACTGCTGGGCCTGCGACCGCTCCTTCTGGAAGGACCAGGTCGATCCGCTCGCGCGGCGCCACCGGGTGGTGGCCGTCGACCTCGCCGGCCACGGCGCCTCGGGCACCGGTCGCGCACGCTGGACCGTGGACGGGCTCGGGGCCGACGTCGAGGTCGTGGTGCGCGCCCTGAAGCTCGACCGGGTGGTCCTGGTCGGCCACTCCCTGGGCGGGGCGGTGGCGCTCTCCGCCGCGCGCCGGATGCCGGGGCGCGTCCTGGGCGTCGTCGCGGTGGACGCGCTGCACGACGTCGAGAAGGGCATGCCGCGCGAGACGGCGGAGAGGCTGGCCGCGCTCTACGAGGAGGACTTTCCCCGGACCGCCTCGGCCATGGTCCACCGCATGTTCCCGCCGTCGGCCGATCCGGCGGTGGTGGAGTGGGTGGTGGCCCGCACCTCGGCGAGCCCGCCCGGCCCGGCGGTGGCCCTCCTGCGCGACTGGCCGGAGCTCGACCTCGCCCGCTGGATGGAGGAGGCGGAGGTCCCGGTGCGCGCCATCCAGTCCGGCCCGCCGGTGAGCCCTCCCACCCGGATCGGCGTGAACCGCAGGCACGGGAGCTACGACGCGTCCTTCATGGACGGCGTGGGGCACTACCCCATGCTGGAGCGGCCGGGCGAGTTCAACCGGCGGCTGGAGGCGGCGGTGGCGGAGCTGGCCGCCGCAGGAGCTTCCAGGCCTCGAACCACGACACGCTGAGCAGGCCCGCGGCGGCGGCCAGGGCCACCTCGCGGATCCCGACCGCGCCGAGGCGGAAGAGGCCCCGGACCGGCGCGACGAGGAGCGCCACGCCGAGCGTCGCGACGGCGCCCGCCACCACCACCCAGGACGCCAGGTTCCTCCGGCCAAGGACGGCGAGGACGCTCCGCTCCCAGGACCGGTTGACCAGGATGAGCGCCACGTTGCCGGCGACGAGGGTCGTGAAGGCGAGGGCCCGCGCCTCCGCCTCCCCACCCAGCCGGCCGAGGCCGAGGTGGAAGGCGAGGAGGCTCGCGGCGAGCACGCCCACGCCCTGCAGGAGCGAGAGCACGACGAGCCGGCGGTCGAAGAGGCGTGCGCCCAGCGGGCGGGGCGGCCGCCGCATGAGCCCCGGGTCCCCGGGCTCCGCCTCGAAGGCCATCGAGCAGGCCGGGTCGATGACGAGCTCGAGGAAGACGATGTGCACCGGGAAGAGGACGAGGGGCCAGCCGAGGAAGATGGGCAGGAGGGAGAGCCCGGCGATGGGCACGTGCACCGCGAGCACGTAGCCCATCGCGCGCCGCAGGTTGTCGTGGATGCGACGCCCCATCCGGACGGCGCCGACGATGGAGGTGAAGTCGTCGTCGGTGACGATGAGCGCGGCGGCCTCGCGCGCCACGTCGGTGCCCCGGCCGCCCATGGCGATGCCGATGTGCGCCGCCTTGAGCGCGGGCGCGTCGTTCACCCCGTCGCCGGTCATGGCCACCACCTCGCCCGCGGCGCGCAGCGCCTGCACGAGCTTCAGCTTCTGCTCCGGGACCACCCGGGCGAACACGTCCACCGTGCGCGCCCGTGCCGCCTGCGCGTCCGGCGCCAGGGCCTCCATCTCGGCGCCGGTCATGGCCCGGGCCGTGCCCGGAAGGCCCACCTGGCGGGCGATGGCGCAGGCGGTGTCGGGCGAGTCACCGGTGACCATGACCACCCGGATGCCGGCCCGGGCGCACTCGGCCACCGCGCCGGGAACGCCGCTCCGCACCGGATCCTGGAGGCCCACGAGCCCCACCAGCCGGAAGTCGAAGTCGTGGGATGCGGCGGGGAGCTCGGCCCCGGCGAAGCGGGCCCGGGCCACGCCCAGCACGCGCAGCCCGTCCCGCCCCATGGCGGCGGCCTGCCTGCGCACCTCCGCCGCGGCGCCGGCGTCGAGGTGGCAGAGGTCGGCGACGGCCTCCACCGCGCCCTTGACCGCCACCACCCGCTCCCGCTCCGGACCGGCCTGCCACACCTGGGCCACCGCGAGGAGCTCGGCCGAGAGCGGGTACTCCTGGAGCACCGTCCACCGCTCGTGCAGGTGGCCCGTGCCCTGGAGCGCCTCGCGCCCGAGGTCGTGGAAGGCCTTCTCCATGGGGTCGAACGGATCGCGCCGGCTCGCCAGGATGCCGAGCTCGACCACCTCGTGGACCCCCTCGGGGAGCGGCGACCCGTCGAGCGCGTGCAGGCAGCCCGGCGCCCACAGCCGCGCCACCCGCATCCGGTTCTCGGTCAGGGTGCCGGTCTTGTCGGTGCAGAGCACGGTGGCGGCTCCCAGCGCCTCCACGGCGGGCAGGCGGCGGGTGAGGACCCGGTTCCGGGAGATCCGCCAGGCACCCATGGCCATGAAGATGGTGAGGACGACCGGGAACTCCTCGGGCAAGACCGACATGGCGAGGGCGATCCCGGCGAGCAGGCCCTGGAGCCACTCCCCCCGGAGGAGCCCGTAGGCGACCACCAGCGCCGCGCAGAGCACGAGCCCGATCGTGGCCACGGTGCGCACGAGGCGCGTCACCTCGCGTTGCAGCGGCGTCCGCCCCGGGTCGAGCCCGGCCAGGGCCAGGCCGATCTTTCCCATCTCGGTGCGGGCCCCGGTGGCGAGGACCCGGGCGATGCCCTGTCCCCGGACCACGAGCGTGCCCGCGTAGAGGAAGGGCAGGTCGTCCCCTCCCGGTCGGGACGCGGCCTCCCCGTCCCGGCCCACGCGCTTCCGCACCGGGACCGACTCACCGGTGAGGAGCGACTCGTCGGCCTCGAGGTGGGCCGAGGCGATCAGGACGGCGTCGGCGGCGACGCGGTCGCCCTCCGACACCACGAGCAGGTCGTCCCGGACCACCCCGGTTCCCGGGATGCGGCGCCGGGTCCCGTCCCGGATCACGAGCGCGCGGGGGCTCGAGAGGTCCCGCAGCGCCGCCAGCGCCCGCTCGGTCTTGCGCTCCTGCACGAGGGTGATGACCACCACCACGCCCACGC
Source organism: Anaeromyxobacteraceae bacterium (assembly GCA_037443385.1). Classification (GTDB taxonomy): domain Bacteria; phylum Myxococcota; class Myxococcia; order Myxococcales; family Anaeromyxobacteraceae; genus CAIOAK01. Next base: position 9,253 of record JBBIOL010000008.1, on the reverse strand, counting down.
AGAAGAGCAGGGCCAGCGCCTCCTCCAGGTCGCCGAGCAGGAGGTAGACGCCCCCGGCGGCGAGGAGGAGCAGCAGCATCGGCTCGCGCAGCACCTGGCCGAAGGTGGCGAGCAGGCTCGGCGGCGCGTCCCGCGAGAGCGCGTTCGGGCCCTCCGCCGCGAGGCGTCGCTCGGCCTCGGCCCCGGTGAGGCCGGACGGGTCCCGCGGCGGGTCCATGAGACGAGCCTATCGCCCGCCCCGACCCCGCCGGAGGCCCCGATCGCGTACGCCCCGGAAGGGCGGCCTAGCCCTCGTCTTCCTTGATCTGCTCGGCGAGGTAGTTCTGCGCCCCGACCTGCTCGACGAGGTTGAGCTGCGACTCCAGCCAGTCGGCGTGCTCCTCCTCGTCCACCAGGATCTCCTCGAGCAGCTCGGCCGTCCCGTTGTCGCCCTTGCCGCGGCACAGCTCGATCCCGGCGTTGAGCACCGGGATGGCGCGCCGCTCGAGCGCGAGGTCGCTCTTCAGCTGCTCGACGACGGTCTCGCCGATCTCCAGCTTGCCGAGCTTCTGGAGGTTGGGGATCCCCTCCAGGTAGAGGATGCGCTGGATGACCCGGTCGGCGTGCTTCATCTCGTCGATGGACTCGGCGCGTACCTTCTTCCAGAGCCGCTCGTAGCCCCAGTTCTCGCAGAGCCGGGCGTGCAGGAAGTACTGGTTGATGGCGGTGAGCTCGTTCGTGAGGACGTCGTTCAGCAGCGCGACGACCTTGGGGTCACCCTTCATCTCGCTCCTCCTGGGCCGCTAGGCGGCAAGGCCGGCGTTGGGGCAATCGGCGCACGGCGTGGGCCGGCACGGCCGCGCGGCGGTCACGATACGCTCGACCGCCTCCTTGCAGCAACCGCAGTCGGTCCCGGCGCCCGTGGAGCGGACGATCTCGAGCAGCGAGCGGCCGGCCTCGGAGGCCATCTTGAGCTCGCGATCGGAGATGGCACGGCAGGAGCAGACGATCATCCCCATCCTCCGGCCGGCGTCGCCGGCCCTGGTTCCCTGGATCCCTGATTCAATCTTGAGAATCATTATCACTATCTCGCGCCCCGGTCAAGCCCCTCCCCTCCGGACCGGAACGGCTAGGATCGGCGCATGGCCGACGCGAAGAGGGACTACTTCACCGAGCCGCAGTTCGACCCCGACACGCTCGCGAACCTGGGGCCCCTCGCCGGCATGGCCGGCACCTGGGAGGGCCGGGCCGGCACCGACGATCACCCGGTCGCGGACGGCACCGAGACCGACGCCTACCTCGAGCGCTACGACCTGCAGCCCATCGACCCGCAGACCAGCGGGCCCCAGCTCCTCTACGGCCTCCGCTACCACCTGCACGTGGTCAAGCCGGGCGAGGTCCAGGCCTTCCACGACCAGGTCGGCTACTGGCTCTGGGAGCCGGCGGCGCGCACCGTCCACCACACCCTCGCCATCCCGCGCGCCCAGGTGGCGCTGGCCTCGGGACCGGCCGAGCCCGACGCGCGCCGGTTCACGGTCCGTGCACTACGGGGCAGCACGGTGGACGGCATCTGCTCCAATCCCTTCCTGGAGGAGGCCTTCCGCACGGTCTCCTTCGCGATCACCGTGACCCTCGGCGACGGCACGTTCTCCTACGAGCAGGAGACGGTGCTCGAGCTGCCCGGGCGCGCGGAGCCCTTCCGCCACACCGACCGCAACTTCCTCGTCCGGGTGGCGCCGCCCGCGCCCAACCCTACCTCCCCGCGCCGGCGCTGACCCGCGCCGACCGGATCCATCCGGGCACCCGCGAGAGCAGGAGCAGCCCGAGCACCGCGGCGTAGGCCACCGGCCGCCGCAGGTCGGCCTTCACGCGCCAGGCGAAGTGCACCACGCCGAGCAGGGCGGCCAGGTAGGCGAGGCGGTGGAGCGCCTTCCAGCGCCGGTACCCGAGCCTCCGAACCCAGCCGTCGGTGGAGGTGACGGCGAGCGGCACCAGGCAGAGCAGGGCGGCGAAGCCCACCACCAGGAAGGGGCGCCGGGTCAGGTCGACCGAGATGGTCCGCCAGTCGAAGAACTTGTCCACCGCGACGTAGAAGAGGAAGTGGGCGAGCGCGTAGCCGAAGGCGGTCACGCCGAGCAGGCGCCGCAGGCGCTGGGGCCAGGTGACCCCGAGCAGGTCCTTCGCCGGCGTGGGCACGAGGGAGAGCGCGAGGAGCGTGAGGGTCCAGAAGCCGAGCCGGTTCTGCACCGCCTCGATGGGATTCGCCCCCAGGGCCCCGGTCGCGCCGTCCCAGCCGATCTTCGCCACCGGCAGCAGCAGGACGGCCATCGCCGCCGGCTTCACCCAGGGTCTCAGTAGAGCTTCCTCGGGTCGAGCCCGGCGTAGAGGCCGGCGACCTCGGCCCCGTACCCGTTGAAGGGGAGCGTGTCGCGCCGGAAGAACTCCCCGATGCGGCGCTCCTTGGCCTGGCTCCAGCGCGGGTGGTCCACCGCCGGGTTCACGTTGCCGTAGAAGCCGTACTCGGTGGGCGCCATGGCCGCCCAGGTGGTGCGGGGCTGCTCCTCGACGAGGCGGATCCGCACGATCGACTTCGGCCCCTTGAAGCCGTACTTCCAGGGGATGATCACCCGGAGCGGGGCGCCGTTCTGGTTCGGGAGCACGCGGCCGTAGAGCCCGACGCAGAGGAGCGTGAGGGGATGGACGGCCTCGTCCATGCGCAGCCCCTCGGTGTACGGCCACTCGAGCACCCGGCTCCGCTGCCCGGGCATGCGGGCCGGGTCGTGCAGCGTCTGGAACTGGACGAAGCGGGCGCGCGAGGTGGGCTCGGCCTTCCGGAGCAGCTCGGCGAGCGGGAAGCCCACCCAGGGGACCACCATCGACCAGGCCTCCACGCAGCGGTGCCGGTAGATCCGCTCCTCGAGCGGGGCCAGCCTCAGCACGTCGTCGATGCCGAGCGTCAGCGGGCGCTTCACCTCGCCCTCGACGGCGATGGTCCACGGGCGGGGACGGAGCGTGCCGGCCCGCTCGGCCGGGTCGGACTTGTCGGTGCCGAACTCGTAGAAGTTGTTGTAGGTGGTGACCGCCTTCCAGGGCGTGGGCTTCTCCCCGCCGGCCAGGTCCGCCTTGCGGGCCACCACGAGCGGGTCGCCCGCCGGGTCGTCGCCGGCGGCGCGGGCGGGCAGCGGAAGGGCGCCGGCCGCGGCACCGACCGCGCCGGCCGCGCCCAGGGCCAGGAACTCCCGGCGGCGCAGGTAGACGGCCTCGGGCGTGACCTCGGGCTCGGGGATGTCGGGCTGGAAGCGCGCCATGGATGTTCCGCCGCGGGGGCTCCCCGTCGCGGGTCGCTTCCATAACCCGGGTCGCCCGCCCCGGCATTCCCCCCTTCCCCGCGCCGTCACAAAGGCGGAGGATCCCCCTCTGTGTGCCGAAAGGAGGTCTCCATGAAGACCGTGAAAGCGTTTCGTCTCCTCCTCCTCGCCGTGGTCGCACTCTCCGTCGCCGGGGTGGCCTCGGCGCAGAACATCACCGGCCAGGTGGTCGGCCGGGTCCTCGATTCCGAGACCGGCCAGGCCGTGGCCGGCGCCACCGTGACCGCCTCGAGCCCCGCCTGGATCGACCAGTCGGTCCGCACCGACGCCCGGGGGTATTACGTCCTCGCGCTGCTTCCGCCCAACCGCTACCAGGTGACCGTCCAGGCCCCCGGCTACGAGGCGCCGCTGCCGCGCGACGTGCAGGTCAACGTCGACTGGCGCATCCGGAACGACGTCCGCGTGCTCTCGACGAAGGCCTCGGCCCGGGCGCTGGAGCCCGTGGCGCGGCGCTAGAAGCGGTAGGCGATGGCGTAGAGCAGGGAGACGCTCAGCACCGAGAGCCGGGTGGTGATGCCCGCCCCACCCGGCACGCCGAGCAGGAAGTCCCCGGAGCTGCCGTAGCAGAGGCCGAGCCCGAGCGAGCCGGAGAGGTGGTCGCCCTTCAGCTTGGCGCCCGCCGTCAGCCCGTAGAGGTTCACGCTCCGGAACACGTTCTCCTGGGTCGGGTCGACGGGGGCGGAGTCGGTGTAGAGCCCCCCGTGGAGGCTCCAGGCCTCGTCGAGCTGGTAGCGGCCGCCCACGGCCACGTTCCAGACCGCCGTGGCCCCGTAGGTGACCCCGGGGAAGGACGTGACCTCGCGGGTGTGCGAGCCCCCCGGGTAGCTCGTGATCCGCTCCACCGTCTGGCTCGACGCGACCATCGTGTAGGGCGGGATGGCGCTGTGGAACCGGACGTCCAGCTCCACGTCGAAGCGCGGCTCCCGCCACGCCAGCCCCACGTTCACGGTGACCGGGAGCTTGTAGGTGAAGGAGGCGTCCGGGTCGTTGAAGTAGGTCTCGCTGGTGGTGGGTCCCTGGGGCCCGCTCGTCGTCGCCATCTCCTGCAGGGTGAGGCCCCCGGTGCTCAGGATGGCGAAGGTCGGCGTGCGCAGGCTGGCGCCCGCCACGAGGTGCTCCGACACGTCCCACTGCACGCCGAAGGTGCCCTGGCCGCCCCAGGTGGTCCCGGTGCCGTCGACGCTGCGCATCACCGCGCCGTCGGCCACGAAGGGTGCGTTCCAGATGGAGAGGACCTGGGTCTGGGAGATGCTCGTGATGGAGACCCCGAAGCCGGCGCCGAGCCGCAGGGTCGGCAGCGGCGCCCAGGCCGCCGAGAGCGTCGGGACCAGCGTGGAGATGGAGACCCGCGAGGAGTAGCTGAGCTGCGTTCCCGCCAGGGTGGCGCCGTTCACCGCCGCGCTCCAGGAGGAGGGCTTGGTGGACGAGAAGCCGATGCGCCAGGCGTCGGAGGCGATCACGTCCCCGCCCAGCACGGCGCCGAAGAAGCTGGGGAGCTGGGCCAGGGTGACCTTGCCGGCGGCGGCCTGGATCTGGCCCAGGTCGATGACGTCCAGCTCGTACCCGGTGGCGCTCGCGCCGATGACGCTGCGCCGCACCAGCGCCAGGCCGGCCGGGTTGTACCAGCCGGCGGTGGAGTCGCCCACGCGGGCCACGAAGGCGCCGGACTCGAGCGCCTCCTCCTGGCCGATGAGGACCCGGTCGTAGTTGGTGAGCACCGCGCTCGGGGGCATGAAGGTCGTCGACTGGGCCCGCGCCGGCGCGGCGGGCAGCAGGGCGGCGAGCGCGAGCAGCAGGCGGGGGGCGCGGGCCATCGGGACGAACGCTAGCACGCCCGCGGCGGTCCGCCCGTTTCCCGACGCCCGGGCCCCGCCGCCCGGATATGCTTCCACCGGCCGGGTCCGGCAGGACCCGCGGAGATCGCGATGATTACACTGACCGTGAACGGCGTCCCCCGGCAGGTCGACGTCCCCGCCGACACGCCGCTGCTCTGGGTGCTGCGGGACGCGCTGGCGCTGACCGGGACCAAGTTCGGCTGCGGGCTCGGCGCCTGCGGCTCCTGCACGGTGATGCTCGACGGCGAGGCGGTGCAGAGCTGCCAGGTCCCGGTGGGCGACGTGCGGGGGCGCGGGGTCACCACCATCGAGGGGCTCTCCCCCGACGGCCAGCACCCGGTCCAGCGGGCCTGGGTGGCCGACGACGTACCGCAGTGCGGCTACTGCCAGCCCGGACAGATCGTGGCGGCGGCGGCGCTGCTGGCGCGCAAGCCCCACCCCACCGACGCCGACATCGACGACGCCATGGACGGCATCCTCTGCCGCTGCGGGACCTACGAGCGGATCCGCCGCGCCATCCACCGCGCCGCGAGGGAGGGTGCCCGATGACCGCTCCGACGCTGGGCCGCAGGGCATTCCTGGAGATCGCGGCCGGCACCGGCCTGTGGCTCGCCGCGGGCCCGCTGCGCGTCGAGGCGTCCGCCCCCGCCCCGTCCGGCGCGGCGGCGGCCGGCCTCCACCCCGCCGCCTGGGTGAACGTCGACCCGCAGGGCGGGGTCACGGTGTTCCTCGGCTACCAGGAGATGGGCCAGGGCGCCTACACCAACACCGCGGTGATCGTGGCCGAGGAGCTCGACGCCGACTGGGCCACCGTGCGCGTGGTCCTCGCCGACGCCGGTCCCGGCTTCGGCCGCATGGTGACCGGGGGCTCCTCCAGCGTCCGGCGCGGGTTCGAGCCCCTGCGCAGGGCCGGGGCCGCGGCCCGGGAGATGCTGGTCGGCGCCGCCGCCGCGCGGTGGGGCGTGGACCCCGCCTCCTGCCGCACCGCGAGGGGCGCCGTGCTGCACCCCGCCTCGGGGCGCCGGGCCGGGTACGGCGAGCTCGTGGCGGAGGCCGCGCGGCTCCCGGTGCCGGAGAACCCGCGCCTCAAGGACCCGAAGGACTTCACGCTGGTCGGCCGGCGCACGCCCCGCCTCGACACCCCGCCCAAGGTCCGCGGCACTGCCGTCTTCGGCATCGACGTCCGCGTGCCGGGCATGCTCCACGCCGCCGTGGCCCGGCCGCCCGACCCGGGAGGCAAGGTCGCCGCGTGGGACGCCGCCCGGGCGCTGGCGGTCCCCGGGGTGCGGCGCGTGGTCGAGGTTCCCTCCGGGATCGCCGTGGTGGCGACCGGCACCTGGGCCGCCTTCCGGGGCAGGGATGCGCTCGGCGCCACCTTCACGCCCGGCCCCGCCGGCACGCTCGACTCGGCCGCCATCGCCCGCCGGGTCGCCGAGGCCCCCCGGGAGCCGCGTCCCGGTCGCGACGAGGGAGACGTGGAACGGGCCATCGCCGCTGCGGCCACCCGGATCTCCGCCACCTACGAGATGCCCTTCCTGGCCCACGCCCCCATGGAGCCCATGAACTGCACGGCCCGCGTGGACGCGTCCGGCGCCGAGCTCTGGGCGCCCACCCAGGGCCCGCTCCGGGTCCGGGCCGACGTCGCCCGCGCGCTCGGCCTCCCCGAGGACAAGGTGGTGGTCCACGTCACCTTCCTGGGCGGCGGCTTCGGGCGCCGGCTCTACGACGACTTCGCCGTGGAGGCCGCGCTCGTGGCCCGCGCGGCCGGCGCCCCGGTGCAGGTCACCTGGACCCGCGAGGACGACTTCCAGGGCGACTGGTTCCGCCCCTGCGGGCGCAACGAGATGCGCGCCGGGCTCGACGCGAAGGGCAACCTGGTGGCCTGGCACGCGCTCGTCCGGGCGCCCTCCATCTCCTGGCAGGGCTCCGGCAACCGCACCGGCGAGCCGGGGGTGCTGGAGGGGTCGATCGGCATGCCCTACCGCGCCGGCGCCGTGCGCGTCGAGGCGGCGGTGCCGGACGTGGGCGTCCGGCTCGGGGCCTGGCGGTCGGTCTACGCTTCCCAGAACGCCTTCCCGGACGAGTCGTTCGTGGACGAGCTGGCCCACGCCGCGCGGCGCGATCCCGTCGAGTTCCGCCGCGCCCACCTCCCGCCCGATCACCCGCTCCAGGCGGCGCTGGCGCTCGCCGCCGAGAAGTCGGGCTGGGGACGGAAGCCGGCGCCGGGGCGCGCCCGCGGGGTGGCCTGCTACACCTGCTTCGGGAGCTCGGTGGCCGAGGTGGCCGAGGTATCGGTGGAGAAGGGCAGGATCCGGGTCCACCGGGTGGTGGTGGCGGTCTCCTGCGGCATCGCGGTGAACCCGGACAGCGTGGCGGCCCAGATGGAGGGGTCGGTGGTCTACGGGCTCTCCGCCGCCCTCCGCGGCGAGATCACCTTCGCGAAGGGCGCCGCCCGGGAGCTGAACTTCCCGGACCAGGACCCGCTGCGCCTGTCGGAGATGCCGCGGGTCGAGGTCCACGTGGTCCCGAGCACCGCGGCGCCGGGGGGCATCGGCGAGCCGGGGCTCCCGCCCGTCGCGCCGGCGGTGGCGAACGCGGTCTTCGCGCTCACCGGGCAGCGGCTGCGCAGCCTGCCGCTCCGGCTCAAGGCGGCGGCAGCGGGTCGTCCTTCCGGAACGCCGTCCCGGTGAAGAGGGCGACGAGGGCGCCCCCCTCGTCGGTGACCCGGACCGTGCAGGTGGAGAGGCGGCGGGAGCCGCCCTCCTCGCGGGCTTCCGCCCGGAGGACGCCAGCCCGCACGGCGCGCAGGAAGGTGACGTGGGCCTCGATGGCCAGCGCCACGTTCCCGCGGCTGTTGGAGGCCACCGCGAAGGCGAAGTCGGCGAGCGTGAAGACGGCGCCCCCCTGCACGACCCCGGCGGCGTTCAGGTGACCCGGGCCCACCACCAGCCGGGCCACGGCGTGGCCGGGTGAGACCTCGAGCAGCTCCACGCCGGCGCCGGCGGCGAAGCGATCCCCATCGAAGAAGCGGGCGAGCCCGGACATGGCCGCATCGTAGCCGTTTCGCGCCCGGCCGGGTTGCGGGGCGCCGCCGGCCGGATAAGGGATCGCCCGCCCGGCCACGGCGGCCGGAGAGCGAGGGAGACCATGGCGAAGAGGAAGCAGGCGAAGGCACGGCCGGCCGCGCGGGCGGCCGGGAAGAAGGCGCGCAAGGCGGCGCCGCGGAAGGCCGCGCGGCGGAGGGTCGAGGCGGTGCCGAAGGCCTACGGCGCGGTGACCCCGGCGCTCACCATCCGGGGCGCCGCGGAGGCCATCGCCTTCTACGCGAAGGCGTTCGGCGCGAAGGAGCTCTCGCGCATGCCCGGGCCGGGTGGCAAGCTCATGCACGCCGAGATCCGCATCGGGGACCGCATCGTCATGCTCGGCGACGAGGCCCCGGAGATGGGCGCCCCCTCGCCCGACACGCTGGGTGGGTCCACCGGCGGACTCATGCTCTACGTGAAGGACGTCGACGCGGCCTACGCCCGGGCCGTCGCCGCCGGGGCAACCGGGACCATGCCGCCCGCCGACATGTTCTGGGGCGACCGGTTCTCGCAGGTGAAGGACCCGTTCGGCCACCGCTGGTCCATCGCCACCCACAAGGCCGACCTCACCCCCGCCCAGATGAAGAAGGGGATGGAGGCGTGGATGGCCTCGCAGGGCGCCCCTCCGGCGTGAGCCGCCCGGGCCGGCCGCGGTGAACCGGGCCGACGTGGAGGCGCTCGCCGGGGCGAGGGAGATTCTCGAGAACCCCGGGCTCGCCGTCCGGCTGACCGACCTCGTGGGCGGCCCGGTGGAGGCGGCCGTGGCGGCGTTGCCGGGCCCGGCCTCGCGGGCGATCCACCGCGCCACCGGGGCCGCGCTCGACCGGGCGCTGGCGGTGGCGCTCCGCACCATGGACGCCTCGCCCGACCCGCCCTCGGACTGGCTGCACCGGATCGCCGCCGGGGCGGCCGGGGCCGGGGGCGGCGCCCTCGGGCTGGCCGGTCTGGCCGTGGAGCTCCCGGTCTCCACCGGGCTCATGCTGCGCGC
>JBBIOL010000007.1:0-57874 GCA_037443385.1 Anaeromyxobacteraceae bacterium | reverse complement strand
GGCCTCGGGCGCCGCGGGAGCGGCGGACGCATCGGTGGCGGTCTCCTGCGCCGGGCGCGGCTCGGCACGCTCCGGACGCGCCGGCCGGGGCGGCTTCTCCTTCTTCCGCTCCTGCTGCTTGCGCTGCGGCTGGCCGCCGGCCGGGGGACGCGGCACGTAGATCACCGGCGTCATGAGCTCCGGCGCCGGCCCCTTCTTCTCGACCTGGACGGTGGGCAGCGTCCCGCGCCAGATGTGGTGCCCGTAGATGTTCTGCGCGTCGGTCCAGCGGCGGGTGCCGCCCTCGCGCCCCATGAGCCCGACCCAGGAGTTCATCCGGCTGTCGAGGTCGTCGATGAAGTGGGTGACGAGGGCCTCCAGCGTGGCCGGCGTCTTGGGGGAGCCGTACTCGAGCTTCCCGTGGTGCGAGAGGACGACGTGGACCACGTGCTGCTCGAGCTCGCGGGGCACGCCCGCGCGCCGCGCCTTGTCGTGGATCCACTGGGCGGCCATGACGAGATGGCCCACCAGGCGTCCCTCGTCGGAGTACTCGACGCCGCGCTCGTAGGAGAGCTCCCGGATCTTGCCCAGGTCGTGGAAGAAGGCGCCGGCCACGAGCAGGTCGCGGTCGAGCTGCGGGTAGTGGTCGGCGACGCGGTGGGCGAGCTTGATGCAGCTCACCGTGTGCTCGAGCAGGCCGCCCGGGTAGGCGTGGTGGACGCTCTTCGCCGCCGGCGCGCGGCGGAGGCGGGCCGCCACGTCGTCGTCCGCGAGGAAGGCCTGGATGAGGGTCTTCACGTGGGGATCGGTGACCGCCTCCACGAGCGCGCCGAGCTCGGTCCACGCGGCGTCCCCGCCGGCGTCGGCGGCCGGCTTCTCCGGCTTGCGCACCTCGGGGGGGGGAACCCAGGCGAAGTCGGCGGCATCCACGCCGGCCGTCGCCGGATCCACCTTGGCGATGGACTCGACGCGCAGCTGCGGCTTGCCCTGGAAGGTGCCGACGGCGCCTTCCACCTCGACGAGATCCTTCTCCTCGAAGAGCGCCGCGAGCTCCTCCACGCGGTCGAAGGAGCGCGCCTCCAGCTCCCCGGTCCGGTCGACCAGGGTCGCCGCCAGGTAGGTCTTGCCGCTCTTGGCGGTGGGCACGGCCTTGCGAGCCACCGCGAAGATGGCCTTCACGCGCTCGCCTTCCTTGACGTCCTTGACCCAGGTCTTCTCCATGGTCCGCGGAAGCTAACCCAGGAGGAGCACGGAGACAACCGCGCGATCCGGAGGTACGCTCCCCGGAGGAAGCGATCGGAGGAAGCCATGTCGCGCCACCCCATCCGGCGGTTCATGACCCCGTCGCCGCACACCGTGTCGGCGGGCCACACCCTCGCCGACGCGCACCACGCGATGCGGGAGCGGGGCATCCGCCACCTCCCGGTCCTGGAGGACGGGCGGCTGGTCGGCGTCGTTTCGCAGCGGGATCTCTACCTGCTCGAGACGTTGCGGGGCGTCGACGTCTCCCGCGAGCGCGTCGAGGAGGCGATGAGCGATGCGCCCTACGTCGTCCCGCCCGACGCCTCGCTGCTCGAGGTGGCCGATGCGATGGCCCGCAGCAAGCACGGCTCGGCACTCGTCGTCGAGCAGTCGGTCGTGATCGGGATCTTCACCTCCACCGATGCGCTGCGCGCGCTGGTGGCGCTGCTCCGCGAGGAGCTTGCAGCGGGAGCGGGCGGGGCGGCGGGCGCCTGACGCGCAATGGATGCGTCGCCGGGAGACCCGGGCGCAAGCGGTGCGAGAAAAGTGGCTGGAAATCCGAATGGATCCCGTTCGGCACGCCACGTGAAAAGGATGACCCCGCGCCCGCCGGCGCCGGAGACGCATCCTGGCATGAGCCGCATCGAGACAGAGGCCCGATCCCTCCTCCTCAACCGGAGGGAGGTGCTGCGACGCGCTCACGCGCTGGGCGGCGCCGGGGCACTGCACCCGGAGGAGATCTTCCCGGACGTCCCGGACACCTCCAAGGTCGCCCGGGAGCTGGCGGAGGTCGACGCCGCCCTCGGCCGGATCGCGGAGGGCAACTACGGGACCTGCAGCGCCTGTGGCGGGCCGCTCGGCCTCCAGCGGCTGCGCGCCATCCCCGAGGCGCGCTTCTGCCTCGGGTGCAGTGGCCAACGACCGGACGACGATTAAGTCTCCGGGGTGAGCGAGGTCCTCGACGCCGCGTCGCCCGTCTACGCCTACGCGCTCGGCGACGCGCTCTACCTGAACCTGACCTCCTCCTGCACGCTCGCGTGCACGTTCTGCCCGAAGATCCGGGACGACGACTGGGTGGTGGGCGGGCACGACCTGCGGCTCCTTCGCGCACCCGACGCCGACCAGGTCTGGGAGCAGATCGAGCGGGCCGGCCTCCGCGGCCGCCCCGAGGTGGTCTTCACCGGCCTCGGGGAACCCACCCGCCGGCTGGACGTGCTCCTCGACGTCACGCGGCGCCTTTCCCGCGCGGGCGTCGCCCGGGTCCGGCTCGACACCGACGGGCTCGCGAACCTCCGGGAGGGGCGGGACGTCACCCCGGAGCTCGCTGCCGCCGGGCTCCAGGCGGTCGTGGTCTCCCTGAACGCCGCCGACCCGGTCACCTACGCGCGCCTCTGCCCCAGCCGCCACGGCGAGGCGGCCTGGGAGTCGGCCCGCGCCTTCATCCGCGCCGCCGTCGGACGCATCCCCGAGGTGCACGCGAGCTTCGTGGGCGTACCCGGACTCTCCATGGACGACTGCCGGGGCGCGGCCGAGGCCCTGGGAGCGAGGTTCCGCTGGAGGCCCCACGATCGGGTGGGTCGGCTGAAGGAGCAGGGCGGAAACGCCTGATCTCCGTTCGCGCTTGCGCGGATCCGCAAGCGTTTCGTGATTGGTCGAGACCGGCGTTCCGGCGGAAGAAGCCCACGCCTTCGCCCGTTTGAGCCACATTCGGGTGGACCGGGCCACCGAAACGGTGCATAAGATGCGGCCAGGCGCAGCCGTTGCGCCGGAGTCGAGGCTACCCACAAGGGCGAGATGAGATGACGCTGAGCAAGAATCCGACGCGCGGGGGCAAGGAGCGGATCCTCGTCGTGGACGACGAGGGGAACGCGCGACAGGCCCTGAAGGACATCCTCGGCGAGGAGGGATACGAGATCGCCGAGGCCGCCGACGGCGAGGACGCGCTCCAGCTCATGCAGTCCTTCGCCCCGGCGGCGGTGCTCGCGGACGTGCGCATGCCGCGCATGGACGGGATCACGCTGCTGCAGAAGGCGCGCGAGCAGGGTTCCGACGCGGTCTTCGTCATGATGACGGCCTACGCCAGCGTCGAGGCGGCGGTCGAGGCCATGCGGGCCGGCGCCGAGAACTACCTCGTGAAGCCGCTCGACGTGAACGCCGTGCTGGTGGTGATCGAGAAGGCGCTCGAGAAGCTGCGGTTGCAGCGGGACACGCAGAACCTCCGGGAGCGGGTGCGGGAGCGCTACCGGTTCCACAACATCGTCGGCGACGCCCCCGAGCTGCAGGCGGTCTACGAGGTCGTGAAGCGCGCGGCGCCCACCCGGGCCACCGTGCTCATCCTGGGCGAGTCGGGAACGGGCAAGGAGCTCATCGCGCAGGCGCTGCACGAGGAGTCGCCCCGGCGCGACCGGGCCTTCATCAAGGTGAACTGCGCGGCGCTCTCCGAGACGCTGCTCGAGAGCGAGCTCTTCGGCCACGAGAAGGGGGCCTTCACCGGGGCCATCGGCCGCAAGGAGGGGCGCTTCGAGCTGGCCGACGGCGGAACGCTCTTCCTGGACGAGATCGGCGACATCTCGCCCGCGCTCCAGATCAAGCTGCTGCGCGTCCTGCAGCAGAAGGAGTTCGAGCGCGTGGGCGGCGTGTCCACCATCAAGGTGGACGTGCGGCTCGTGGCCGCCACCAACCGCGACCTGGCCGGCGAGGTGAAGTCGGGGAAGTTCCGCGAGGACCTCTACTACCGGCTCAACGTGGTGGCGGTGACGCTGCCTCCGCTGCGGAACCGCAAGGGGGACATCCCGGCCCTGGTGAGCCACTTCGTGGAGAAGTACGGCAAGGCCTACGGGAAGGAGATCCGCGGGCTCGCCCCCGGGACGCTGAACGCGCTGCTCGCCCACGACTGGCCCGGGAACGTCCGGGAGATCGAGAACGTCGTGGAGCGCGCCGTGGTCCTGGCCAAGGGTCCGGAGCTGACCGCCGACGACCTCCCGCCCACGCTGCGCGGCCCCCGGCCGCGGGAGCGGAGCCCGGGGGCGCTCATCCCGGGAGCCACGCTCTACGAGATCGAGCGCGAGGCCATCCTGCGCACCCTGGAGATGGTCGGGGGCTCGACGTCGCGGGCCGCCGAGATCCTCGGCATCAGCGTGCGCAAGATCCAGTACCGGCTCAAGGAGTACGCGAACGGCGGGCCGCCGCACGGCTCGCCCGACGTCGCCGACGAGCCCATGGTCTGAGCGGGCGCCTCCCGCCGCGCGCCCTCAGCGGGCGCGGGGAACGCGCAGCGCGAAGCGCGCACCGCCCTCCGGCGCGTCCTCGATGGAGATGGTCCCGCCGTGCTGGGTCACGATGGCGTGGACGATGGGCAATCCCAGGCCCGACCCCTCGGCCTTGGTGGTGAAGAAGGGCTCGAAGATCCGCTCGCGGATCTCGGGTGGCACCCCCGGCCCGCTGTCGTCGATGAGGATCTCCACCGTCTCCGGGTCCTCGGCGGCCCGGCAGGAGACCCGCACCCAGCCCCCCTCGCGGACCGCGTCGAGCGCGTTCAGCCCCAGGTTCATCACCACCTGCTGGAGTCGCTCCTCGTCGCCGGCCACCGGAGGCACGACCTCGAAGTCGCGCATGACCCGCACGTGGCGCTTGTCGGCCGGGCCGCCCAGCAGGGTGAGCACCCGGTCCAGCACCGGCGCGACGTCCACCGGCTTGGGGTAGAACTCCCTCGGCCGCGCGAACTGGAGGAAGTCCTCGAGGATGTGGTCGAGGCGACGGATCTCGTCGCGAACGAGGTGCAGCGGCTGGAGGAGCGGACCCTGCTCGCCCCCCGGGAGCTTGCCGATGCGGCGCTCCAGGACCACCAGCTGGAGGGCGGCGGCGTTGAGCGGGTTGCGGATCTCGTGGGAGAGGCCGGCCGTCATGGTGCCCACCGCGGCCAGCTTCTCCGCCATGGCGGCGCGCCGGGCCAGCTCGCGCTTCTCCGAGTGGAGCCGCACGTGGCGCATGGCGGTCTCGAGCGTCATCACCAGCTCGGGAGGGTTGACCGGCTTCTGGAGGTAGGCGCAGGCGCCGGCGCGCACCGCGTCGAGCGCCGACTCCATGGTGGCGTGCCCGGTCAGGAGCACCACCTCGCTGTCCGGGGACGCGTCCTTCAGCTCCTGGGCCAGCTCCGTCCCGTTTCCGTCGGGGAGGGAGAGGTCCACCAGCGCCACGTCGAAGCCGGCCCGCGCCGCGATCCGGGCGTCGGCGCAGGAGCCCGCGGCGCGCACGGCGAAGCCGGCCTCCTCGAGGATGTCGCGCAGGTTGTCGGCCAGCGCGGCGTTGTCGTCCACCACGAGCACGCGGCTGCGGCGGGCCGGGGTCTGGGGATTCACGGAGGGTCGATCCTTTCCCGGTGGATCCGCTCCACCACGTCGAGCAGCGCGCCGGTGTCGAAGGGCTTGGCGAAGACCGCCCGGGCCGCCGCCGGCGCCGCCGCCGGGTGGGCGGTCATCACCACCACGGGCAGGCCGGGGTGGCGGGCCAGGAGGCGCCGCAGCGCCTCCCCGTCCGGCCCGCCCGGGAGCCGCAGGTCGGTGAGCGCGGCGAAGGGGCGCACCGGGCCGAGCCGGTCTGTGTCGAGGACGGTGGCGGCGGTGACCGCAGCGAAGCCCCGCGACCGCAGCGCCTCGGTGAGGTTGTCGAGGAGCGCGGCGTCGTCCTCGAGCAGCACCAGCACGCCGTCCCGGTGCGCGCGCGAGAGCAGGTCGAGCATGCGCTCGATGGGGGCCGGCTTGGCCAGCACGGCGAGCAGCCCCTCCCGCCGTGCGGCCTCGAGATCGGCGTCGCCGGCGTGGGCGGTGAGCACCACCGCCGGTAGCCCCGGGTCGACGCTCCGGATGGCCTGGACCAGCGCGGCCCCGCCCATGCCGGGCATGCGCATGTCGGTGACGACCGCGTCGAAGCGCACCTCGGCCACCCGCGCGAGCGCCTCGGCACCGCTGGCCGCCATCTCGCAGTCGCACCCGTGGTCGCCGGCGATCTCCACCAGGTTCTCGGCCATGGCGCGGTTGTCGTCGACGAAGAGGTAGCGGCGCATGGGTCAGGCCGGGGGGAGACGCAGGGTGAACCGGGCCCCGCCACCCGGGCGGGGCTCGTGGGTCACGGTGCCGCCGTGCCGCTCCGCGACGCGCTTCACGAGCGCGAGGCCCAGGCCGTTCCCGTGGTCCTTCGTGGTGATGAGCGGCTCGAAGAGCCGCCGCCGGACCTCCTCGGGGATGCCCGGCCCGTCGTCCTCGACGCGGAGGATCACCGCCCCCGGCTCGGCCGCGGCGGCGACGCGGACCGTCCCCCGCTCGCCCACGGCCTGCACGGCATTCGTGACCAGGTTGACGAGCGCCTGCCCGAGCTGGACCGCGTCGCCACGGACGGCGAGGCCGGCCGGCGCGTCGGCGGCGAGGTCCACCCCGGGAGGACGGGTCACCGTGCCGGCGGCGCGGGCCACGAGCGCGTCCACGGCGACCGTCTCGGCGGGCAGGGGACGGTCGCGGACCATGTCGAGCAGGCCGGCGATGATCCGGCTGGAGAGCTTCACCTGCTCGCCGATCCGGTCCAGGTGCCTGCGGGTGCGCTCGTCGTCGCCGGTGCGGCCCCGGAGGAGGAAGAGGGAGCTCTCGATGACGCCGAGCGGGTTGCGAAGCTCGTGCCCGATGGAGCCGACCAGCTGGCCGAAGGTGGCGAGCCGCTCCGAGCGGGCGGCCCGGGCGACCAGGTCCTCCCGGTAGGTGTGGAGCATGATGGCGAGCTCGAGGTCGAGCACCTTGCCGAGCGCGGCCCGGGCCTCCTCCCGCCGCCCGGGTTCGTCCGGCCAGAGCCGGTCGACGCGCCGGCCGAGCTCCTCCCGCACCACGTTCATGGCGCCGAACATGTAGTGCTGCGGCAGGTCGATGCGGACGTGCACCCGGCCGATCCGGCAGTGCGCCTCCCACCAGGCCTCGTCCCACGGGCCTCCCAGCGCCTCGCCCATCCACCGGACCAGCGTGCCGCGCAGGTGGCCGACCTGGCTCTCCCCGCCGACGAGCGCCTGGCGCGCCTTCTCGTGGGCCAGGATGCGCTCGTAGAAGGTGACCGCGATGGCCGGGTAGTCGCCCGCGACCTCGGCGTGGAGGGCGCGGAGCACGGCCTCCTCGCGGGGGCCGAACCCCACGTAGCGCCTCAGCTCCTCGAGAAGGGTCTCCGCCATCCGCGCCGGGAATCTAGGGCCCCCGGGGCGCCGGATCAAATCGCCTTCGGTCCGCGGGCGGCGGCCCGCCCCGGCCCGGGTCCTCTAGTGGACGACGAGGATGGGCTTCGGGCAGAGGTGCACCAGCCGGTCGGAGACGCTCCCGAGCAGCGCGCGCGCCACCGCCCCCTGGCCGCGGCTGCCGGCGACGACCAGGTCGACGTCGGCCTCCGCGGCGGCCTCGGCGAGCGTCTCCGCGGGAGGACCGGAGAGCACCCGGGTGTCCACCTCGACGCCGGCGTCACCCAGGGAGGAGAGCGCGCCGTGGAGGATCCGGTCCGCGTGGGCCCGCTTCTCCCGCTCGACCTCGTCCACGGTGAGGCCGTACGCGTCCGGGGGCAGGAGCAGCCGGGGCACGACGTAGGCCAGCGTGATCCGCGACCCGAAGCGGAGCGCGATGTCCGCCGCCAGGCGGGCACCCCGCGACGCGGGATCGGAGCCGTCGACCGCGACCAGGATCCGGCGCATGGGCACCTCCGTCGCCCATTGTACGACCGGTGGACCGGCCCGGCATCGACCCCCTCCCGGAGGGGCGCCGCCCTCCGGCGGGACCCCGGGCGGGGCCCGGTCGCGGTAGCCTCGGTCCATGGCGCAGGCGGCGGCACGGCCGGAGGCACCGGGGGGCGACGAGGTCACCCTGCTCGCGGGGGGGAGCGAGGCCTTCCCGCGGATGCTGCGCGCCATCCGCGGCGCGACGCAGTCGGTCCACCTCGAGGTCTACCACCTGGCCCGCGAGGGCGTGGGCGACGCGTTCCGCGAGGCGCTCTCCGACGCGGCCCTGCGCGGCGTCCGGGTGCGGGTCATCCTGGACGGCTGGGGCTCGGCGCTCGACGGGCGCTGGCTGCAGTCCATGCTCGAGCCGGACGGGGCGGAGGTGCGGATCTACCACCCGCTGTCGGCGCTCTTCACCGGGAGGTTCCGCCGCAACCACCGCAAGATCCTGGTCGTCGACGGGGAGGTGGCGTTCCTCGGCGGGATCAACATCTCCGACGAGTACGGCCTCCTCGGTCCCGGCCGCGCCCCCGACCTGGCCGACGAGTCGCCGGAGTGGATGGACCTGGCCGTCGAGATCCGGGGCCCGTCCGCCGCCTGGCTGGAGGCCCGGCTCCGCGGGGAGCGGCCGCCGCGTCCCCGGGGTCCGGTGCAGGTCCACCTCTCCGGCATCGGCGGCGGGGGCCGGCTCCGCAAGATCTACCGGCGTGCCTTCGGCGCCGCCCGGTCGGAGATCTGGACCGCCCACGCCTACTTCCTGCCCGACCGGCGCTTCGTCCGGTCGATCACCGCCGCGGCCCGCCGCGGCGTGAAGGTCACCCTGCTGCTCGCCGGGCGCAGCGACGTGCCGCTCGCCCGGGCGGGCACCACGCGCCTCTACCGGAGGCTCCTCGCCGCGGGCGTCGAGATCCGCGAGTGGACCCGCTCGGTGCACCACGCCAAGTTCGCGGTGGTGGACGGGCAGAAGGTCCTCGTCGGGAGCTTCAACCTCGACCCGCTCTCGCTCTCGAACCTCGAGTCCCTGGTGGAGATCGACGACCCGTCCACGGCGGCGGCCGCGCGGCGGTGGTTCCAGGATCGGGCGGCCCAGGCCGTGCCGGTGAGTCCCGACGACCTGGCGCGCCGAGGCCTCGCCGGCCGCGTGCTCGACGCGATCGGCGGCGCGGTGGCGCGCCTCACCGAGCGGGTGGCCCGG
Source organism: Anaeromyxobacteraceae bacterium (assembly GCA_037443385.1). Classification (GTDB taxonomy): domain Bacteria; phylum Myxococcota; class Myxococcia; order Myxococcales; family Anaeromyxobacteraceae; genus CAIOAK01. Next base: position 48,722 of record JBBIOL010000007.1, on the reverse strand, counting down.
CTGCTCTCCGGCCGCTGACGGCTAGGCGGCCGGCGGGGCGGGAGGAGCGGGCGGCGGGGGCGGCTTCCCGGCGTCGTCGCTCCGCACCTCGCGGAACGCCTTGCGGAAGCTCTTCACGCTCTCGCCGAGACCCTGGCCGAGCTGGGGCAGCTTGTTCGCCCCGAAGACGAGGAGGACGACCACGGCGATGAGCAGGATCTCGCCGAATCCGAGTCCGAACATGGGAGGAGCCTACCGCGTTTCAGGCGGCGGCGTCCTCCTGCGCGATGGCGGCCAGCCTGCGCTGGTCGAGGACCTTCACGCCGCGCGAGGCGTCGAGGACCCCGTCCTGCTCGAGCCGGGTGAGGCAGCGGGAGAGGGTCTCCGGGCGCATGCCGAGCAGACGGGCCACCACCTGCTTGCGCACGGCGTTGGGGCGGTCGGCGAGGAACTTGGCGTGTGCGAGGGCGAAGCGGGCCACGCGCGACATGCAGTCGCCCTGGCGAAAGTTCACCTCGTCGCGCTGCATGCGCGACTCGGCGAGCAGGAGGTCGAGCACGACGCGGGCCGGGCTGCGCTCCGGGCCGACCCACTGGCTCATGGCGTCCCCGGCGATGCCGCAGAGCTTCACGCGCGACAGCGCCCGGACCTCGTAGGCCGAGGGGTCGCCGGTCATGGCCTCGGTGCAGAGGAGCGAGGTGGGCCCGCGCAGCGTGAGCACGAGCTCGGAGCCCCGGGGGCTGACCGCCGAGAGGGCGACGAAGCCCTCCTTGACGAAGTAGACCGTGCGGGGTCTCTCCCCCTGGGCGCACAGGGACGCTCCGGACTCCCGGGTGGACGGCGTGAACCGGCAGCGTCCCCCGGAGGCGATTCCGAGGCCACAGGCGTTGCAGTCGGTGACGGGTGCGGTCGAGATCATGGAGCCTCCCAGCTTGACCGGCGTCTAGATGCAGGACTCAGGCCCGGGTTTTTCGGGCATTTTGCCGCAGAACCTGCGTATTGCCACGGATCAAGTCCGGGCCCACGCAAGCGTTGCGGAAATCGTGGGGCGGACGGGGCGCGTCGGTGGCATCATCCGCGGGTGGACCGGCTGGAGCCACATCGGCAGAGGGTCATGCAAGCGATCGTTCCGGTCGGGGCGGAGCGGCTTCCGCTCGCCGAGGCGGGTGGACGGTTCCTCGCCGAGGCGCCCCGGGCGGAGCGTTCGGCCCCACCGTTCCGTTGCTCGGCCATGGATGGCTACGCGGTGCGTCACGCGGACGTGGCGAGCCCGGTGGAGCTCCAGGTCCGGGAGGTGGTGTACGCCGGCGACGATCCGGGCGGCGCCATCGGACCGGGTCAGGCGACGCGCATCTTCACCGGCGCGCCGCTCCCGCCCGGTGCGGACGCCGTGGTCCGCGAGGAGTCCACGGAGGCCCGGGGCGATCGGGTGCTCGTCCGCCACCCGGTGCGCAAGGGCGAGAACGTCCGCCCGGAGGGGGAGGACGTGGCGCGGGGCGGGGAGGTGCTCCCGGCGGGCGCGCGGATCGGCCCCCGCCAGCTCGCGCTGCTCGCGGCGGTGGGCTGCGAATGGATCCCCGTCCGCAGGCGCGTGCGGGTGGCCGTCCTCTCCACCGGCGACGAGGTCGTGAAGGGAAGGACCCCCGACTCGAACGGCGTTGCGCTCGAGGGGCTGCTCGCCGGCTGCGGCCTCGCCGTCCGGCGGTCAGCCGCGGGCGACGATCCGGACGCGTTGCGCGCGGCGGTCGAGGCCGCGCTCGAGGGCGCCGACGCGCTCGTCACCGTGGGTGGCGTCTCCATCGGCGAGCGGGACCGGGTGGCCGGAACGCTCTCCGCGCTGGGCGCCGAGATCCGGGTGCACGGCGTGCCCATGAAGCCGGGGAAGCCCTTCCTCTTCGCCACCGTGGATGGCAAGCCGGTGCTGGGCCTGCCGGGGAGCCCGTCGGCCTGCCTGGTGGCTTTCGAGGTCTTCGCGCGCCCGGCGCTCCTCCGCCTCGCCGGCGCGACCGCGACGGAGCGGCCCCGGGTCTTCCTCCCGCTGGCGGCGGCATCGCAGGGGCGGCCGGGGCGCGCCCGGTTCCTCTGGGCGTCCCTCACGCCGGACGGCCGCGCGCTCCCGGTGGGGCGGGACGCCGCGCAGATCCTCGGCCCCGCGCTCGCCCAGGCCCTGGTGCGCATCCCGGAGGGTACCGGCGACCTTCCGGAGGGGGAGAGGGTGGAGACGTGGCTCCTCGGAGGGTGAAGGCCCGGCCCGCGCGCCGCGCGCCCCCGGTCGTCGCCTTCTCCGGGCCGAGCGGGGTGGGGAAGACCACGCTGCTCGTGTCGCTGGTGCGCGCGCTCCGTCGCCGCGGCATCCGCGCCGCCGCGGTCAAGCACTCCGGTCACCCGCACGGGTTCGACGTCCCCGGGAAGGACAGCGACCTCCTCCTGCGCGCCGGCGCCGTCGGCGTGGCCGTGCAGGGACCGGCGCAGCTCGCGGTGATCGCCCCGCCGCGGCGCGGAGGGGCCCGCGCGCTGGCCCGGCTCCTCCCGCCGGCCGACGTGATCCTGGTGGAGGGCTGGAAGGAGGCCCGGCTGCCCCGGGTGGAGGTCCACCGCCGGGAGGTGAGCCGGGACTTCGCCTGCGCGCGCGGGCGCGGCCACCTCGCGGTGGTCACGGACGAGCCGCCGCCGCGGCCCCTGCCGGCCTTCTCCCCCGACGACGTGGAGGGGCTCGCCAGCTTCCTGGTGGCCCGGCTGCGGATCCGGGCGGGCCTCCGGCGCGAGCGCCCCTCCACATGAACGGAGGTTTCTCCGCTATCTTGACTGAGGGCACGGCGTCCCTCTAGATTCCGCTTTCCGCTCCCCGCCCGCGGCCATGCCCTTCGTCGAGACGCCCCCCGACCCCCTGCCGCCCGCGCGCGCGGCCTTCATCGCGCCCGAGACGCGCTGGTACGTGCCCGGCGGGCCCTTCCTCCTCGAGTCGGGGATTCGCCTCCCGCGCCTCCAGGTCGCCTACCGGACCTGGGGCCGGCTCTCCCCGGCGGGCGACAACGCGGTGGTGGTGTGCCACGCCTTCACCGGCTCGGCCGACGTCGACCGCTGGTGGGCGCGGATGTTCGGTCCGGGCCGGGCGCTCGACCCCGAGCGCGACTTCGTCGTCTGCTCGAACATCCTGGGCAGCTGCTACGGGACCACCGGGGCGGCCTCCACCGACCCGGACACCGGCCGCCCGTACCAGGCGTCGTTCCCGGCCGTCACGGTCCGTGACATGGTGCGGGTGCAGGGGGAGCTGGCCCGCGCGCTGGGCGTGCGGCGGGTGCGCGCGGTCATCGGCGGGTCGCTGGGCGGGATGCAGGTGCTCGAGTGGGCGCTGCTCTTCCCGGAGCTGGTGGAGAGCATCGTCCCCATCGCCAGCCCCGCGCGCCACTCGGCCTGGGCCATCGGCCTCTCCGAGGCCCAGCGCCAGGCCATCGCGGCCGACCCGCGCTGGGGCGGGGGGCGCTACGACCCGGCCGACCCGCCCGCCGCCGGGCTGGCCGCGGCGCGCATGATGGCCATGTGCACCTACCGCGGCTGGGAGAGCTTCGAGGAGCGGTACGGACGCCGCGCCCAGGCCGCCGACCTCTTCGCCATGGAGAGCTACCTCCGCTACCAGGGCCAGCAGCTGGTGGACCGCTTCGACGCCTCCACCTACCACGCGCTCACCCGCGCCATGGACACCCACGACGTGGCCCGCGGACGCGGCGAGTACGAGGCCGTGCTCCGCGGCGTCCGGCAGCCGGCGCTGGTCGTCACCATCGACACCGACGTCCTCTACGTGCCGGAGGAGCAGCGGGTCATGGCCCGCCACCTGCCGGGGGCGCGTCTCGAGCGGCTCGAGTCGCCGCACGGCCACGACGCCTTCCTGATCCACGTCGACGAGCTGTCGGCCATGGTCCGTGAGTTCCGCGACCGGGTGGAGGGCCGGAAGGCGCCCCGCGCCGCCGCCCGGAGCGCACCGGGCGGGCAGGGGGTGTCGCTCCTCGTGCTCGGCAAGGGCAAGGTGGGCGCCCCGCTGCTCGACCAGGTGCGGGAGCAGGCCGGCAGCCTCGCCTCCGACTACGACATCGCGCTTCGCGTGGTCGGCGTGGCCGACCGGCGCGGCGTCTGCTTCGACGAGCACGGCGTCGACCTCGGCGCGTGGAGGGAGGTGCTCGCCGCCGCGCCCGCCTCGGGCCCCTTCCGGCTCCCGGCCGCGTCGGCGATCCTCGACCGGCTGGCGCGCCTGCCCGGCGCGGTGCTGGTGGACCTCACCGCCGACCCGGCGCTGGCGCAGCTCTACCCGGAGGCCTTCCGTCGCGGGATCCACGTGGTCGGGGCGAACAAGCTCCCGCTGGCCGCACCCACGGCGGAGCGGAACCGGATCGCGGCCGCGCGCCGGCAGGCCCACGTCCACTTCCACTACGAGACCTCGGTGGGCGCGAGCCTCCCCCTGCTCGGCACGCTCCGCAACCTGGTCCGGACCGGGGACCGCGTGCTCACCGTGGAGGGCTCGCTCTCCGGGACCGCCTGCTTCCTCCTCGCCGAGGCCGAGAAGGGCACCCCGCTCTCGCTCGCCCTGCGGTGGGCGCGGGAGCTCGGCTACACCGAGGAGGACCCGCGCGACGACCTGACGGGCGTCGACTCGGCCCGCAAGGCGGTGATCCTGGCCCGGGAGCTGGGGATGCGGCTCGACGTGGAGGACGTGGCGCGGGAGCCGCTCGTACCCGCCGAGGCGCTCGAGGCCTCCACGCCCGCCGAGCTGGTGGAGCGGCTGCGGGCCCTCGACCGCCCGTTCGCCGGGCGGGTCCAGGCGGCGCGCTCCCGGGGGAGGGTGCTGCGCTACCTGGTCCACGTCGACGTGGACGCCGGCCGGGTCCGGGTCGGGCCGGAGGAGGTGGGCCCGGAGCACCGGGCGGCCCGGCTGCGCGACGTCGAGGCCTACGTGGCGGCCACCACGGTGCGACGCTCCGGGTCCCCGCTCGTCGTGCAAGGCGCCGGCGTCGGCGGAGCCCTCACCGCCGGAGGGGTGATCACCGACGTGCTGCGGGTCGCCTCGTCCCTGGGCGTCCGGACCGGCTGGAGCGGCTAGGTCCGGACCGGGGCGCGGCCGGGGGCCCGGCGTGCTATTCCACGGGGGGAGGAGAAACGCACATGGCCGCAGCGCCGATCCCCGTCGCCAAGGGGGAAGAGATCCTGTCGCTCCTGCCCGGCATGGCGAACCGCCACGGTCTCGTTGCGGGTGCCACCGGCACGGGGAAGACCATCACGCTCCGCGTGCTCGCCGAGCGGCTCTCCCGGATGGGCGTCCCCGTCTTCCTGGCCGACGTGAAGGGGGACCTGTCCGGGATGGCGCTCGCCGCCGAGCCCGACGAGAAGATGCTCGAGCGGGTGAAGCGGCTCTCCGTGACGCTCGACCCGGCCGGGGCGCCGGTGACCTTCTGGGACGTCTTCGGCGAGCAGGGCCACCCGATGCGGGCCACCGTCTCGGAGATGGGCCCGGTGCTGCTCTCCCGCATGCTCGAGCTGAACGACGTCCAGGAGGGCGTGCTGACGCTCGCCTTCCGGATCGCCGACGACGAGGGACTGCTCCTGCTCGACCTGAAGGACCTGCGGGCGCTCCTCACCCACGTGGCCGAGCGGGCCGCCGAGCTGCAGCGGACCCACGGGAACGTCTCCCCGGCCAGCGTGGGCGCCATCCAGCGCCAGCTCCTCACCCTCGAGCAGCAGGGCGGGGATCGCTTCTTCGGGGAGCCGGCGCTCGATCTCCGCGACCTCCTCGCCGTGGACGGTCGCGGCGAGGGGATGGTGAACGTGCTGGCGGCCGACCGGCTCCTGCTCGCCCCGCGGCTCTACGCCACCTTCCTCCTCTGGCTCCTCTCCGAGCTGTACGAGCACCTCCCCGAGGTGGGCGACCCCGAGAAGCCGAAGCTCGTCTTCTTCTTCGACGAGGCCCACCTCCTCTTCCGCGACGCGCCGCGGGCGCTGCTCGAGCGGGTCGAGCAGGTGGTCCGGCTGGTGCGATCGAAGGGCGTGGGGGTGTACCTCGTCACCCAGAATCCGCTCGACGTCCCGGAGACGGTCCTGGGGCAGCTCGGGAACCGGGTCCAGCACGCGCTGCGCGCCTTCACGCCACGCGACCAGAAGGCGGTGCGCACCGCCGCCGAGACGTTCCGCCCGAACCCGCGCGTGGATGCGGCCCGGGCCATCACCGAGCTGGGCGTCGGGGAGGCGCTCGTCTCCCTCCTCGACGCGAAGGGCATCCCCGCCCCGGTGGAGCGGGCCTTCGTCCTGCCGCCACGCTCGCGGCTCGCGCCGCTGTCGCCGGAGGAGCGGGCGCGCGTGATGCGTTCGTCGCCGGTGAAGGGGAAGTACGACCAGGCGGTGGACCGGGAGTCGGCCTACGAGCGGCTGCAGGCGCGGGCGGCGGAGCGCGTCCCCGAGGCGGCGGCGTCGCGGGGGCGAGGCCGGGCAGCCGAGCCCCACAGCGAGGTGGCCGACACGCTCACCGCCATGGCGCGGAGCGTGGCCCGGTCGGCGGGGACGCAGATCGGGCGCGAGCTGGTCCGCGGCGTGCTGGGGAGCCTCTTCGGCGGCTCCCGGCGCCGCTGAGGCAAGGGGGGGCACGTGAGCGGAACGACAACGGGCGAGCCCATCCGGATCGGCGTCTCGTCCTGCCTGCTCGGGCAGAACGTGCGCTTCGACGGCGGGCACAAGAAGGACGACTTCCTCACCGGCCCCCTCGCGCGCCACGTCGAGTTCGTCCCGGTCTGCCCCGAGGTGGAGGTGGGCATGGGGACGCCGCGCCCCACCATCCGGCTCGAGCGGCGCGGCGGCGACGTCCGACTCGTCGACCCGAAGCACGGCATCGACCACACCGACGCCATGCGCCGGTGGGCGGAGCGGCGCGTCTCGGAGATCGAGCGTCTGGACCTGTGCGGCTACGTGCTCAAGAAGGACTCGCCGAGCTGCGGGATGGAGCGCGTGCGGGTGCACGCGAAGGGGGCCGCCACCCGCGACGGCCGGGGCGTCTTCGCGGCCGAGCTATTGGACCGGCTGCCGCTCCTGCCGGTGGAGGAGGAGGGGCGCCTGCACGACCCCGAGCTCCGGGAGAACTTCGTGGAGCGGGTCTTCGCCTACCGGAGGCTGAAGGACCTCCTCCGGGCGCGCTTCACGGTGGGAGACCTGGTGCGCTTCCACACCGCGGAGAAGCTCCTGCTCCTCGCCCACGATCCCGACGGCTACCGGCGGCTCGGGCGCGTCGTCGCCGGGGCGAAGGGCATGGCGCGGGGCGAGCTCGCCCGGGCGTACGGCGAGGGCTTCATGCGTGCCCTGCGCAAGCCGGCCACGGTGGGTCGCCAGGTGAACGTGCTGCAGCACATGGCCGGGTACTTCAAGGACGCGCTCCCCGACGAGGAGAAGGCCGAGCTCCACGAGGCCATCCAGGACTACCGGAGGCGGCTCGTTCCGCTCGTCGTCCCGCTGACGCTCGTCCGGCACCACGTGCGCCGGCTCCGCGTCACCTGGCTCGAGGGGCAGACCCACCTCGCGCCCCATCCGAAGGAGCTCATGCTGCGGAACCACGCGTAGCGCCGAAGCGGCGGAGGTAGCCCTCCAGCGCGAGCTTCCGGACCGTGTTCTCCGACGACATGTAGCGCACCACGCCGAAGACCGGGCGCTCGGGCGCCCAGGGCCGGTCGTAGCGCCCGAGGCACCAGAAGATCCCCGAGGCCGAGTTCGGATCGCGCCCGTCGAGCGCCCAGCGATCGTTCAGGTGGAGCGTGGTGGCGAGCGCCTCCCGCGGGGACCGGCTCCACTGCAGGATCTTCTTGCCCCAGAGCATGCGCAGGTAGTTCTGGATCCGGCCCCGGGCGAGGAGCTCGCGCTGCGCGGCGTTCCACACCGGGTCGTGCGTCCCGGCCTGCTCGAGCCGCTGTCGGTCGTACACCGGGTCGCGGGGGTCGCCGGCGTGGGCCTCGAGCGAGCGGATGGCCCAGGGGGGCAGGGAGTCGAAGTCGTGGGTGGAGTCGGGCCGGGCGGCCGCCATGTTGAAGCCGAGCTCCCTCCAGGTGAGGAGCTCGTCCAGGAACGACTCGGCCTCCGGGCTCATGCCCCAGAACCCCTCCCGCTTCCCTCCGCCGCGCCCGAGGCTGGATGGCTTCCACCCCTCGCGCCGCACGATGGCGCGGAAGGCCTCGTGCGGCGACACGTGCCCGAAGTGGAGCCAGGGGGAGAGCCCGCTCGCCCCGTCCACGTCGGGGTGGTTGCGCTCGAGGTAGCGCGGGAGCCGGTCCTGCACGAAGGAGCGCAGGACCTCTCGACCGGCCACGCTGCCCCCGCGGGCGTCGGCCACGGGTGGGACGCCGTGATCGATGGGGAGCGCGCGCAGCGCGCCGGGTCGCGCCGCCAGGAGCTCCGGATCGGCCCGGGGCCAGCCTCGCGACACCTCCTCCGGGACCTCGGCCCCGGCGACGCCGTCGGCGTCGAGGGGGTCGGTGGAGGGGAAGGCACCCAGCCGCTCGGGGAGCTCCGCCTGGAGGAAGCGCCGGAAGGACACCGCGGTCAGGTGGACGACGCGGGAGAGGCGCACGGGGAGGAGACCGTTCGAGTCGACCGCCTCGACGAGGACGGGGAGGCGCGCCGCCGCCGTGGCCAGCATGCGCGGCAGGAAGAAGGCGGGCGAGTCGTCGGTCACCACCACGCAGGCGCGCCGGGCGAGGGCGGCGAGGAGGCCCCGTCCCGCTCCCGGCGACGGCTCGACGTAGGGGTGGTAGGCGATCCCCGCGTCGGCGTAGGCACGCGCGCTGTCCTGCATGCCCTGCAGGACGAAGGCGTGGAGGCGGTCGCTGGCGTGTGGATGGCCGGCGCGCAGCGCCTCCAGCACGAGGACCGGGCGGGAGAACCGGTGGGACCACTCCACCGCCCGGTCGAGGGTGAAGCTCCAGCCGGTGCGCCGGAAGGCGGTCGTCCAGGCGAGCACGTAGGCGCCGTCGCTCCGGGCCGGGCGGTCGTTGGCCGCGCGGATCCGCTCGGGAGGGACGTGCGTCACGCGACCGCCCCGGCCGGGCCCGGACCGGGGACCGCACCGGCCCGATCCGCGACCCGGCGCACCAGGTTGCGGAAGATGAGCGCGTGGACCGGGTAGAGCCCGTACCAGTAGAGGTGTCCGGCGAGGCCGTGCGGGGCGAAGAAGGCGGTCTGCACGAGGAGGGATCCGCTCCCCCGCGGCTGGGCCTCGAACTGGAGCCACGCCCGACCCGGCACCTTCATCTCGGCGCGCAGGCGCACGAGGCGGTCCGGCTCGACGGCCTCCACCCGCCAGAAATCGACGGCGTCCCCGGGGCGGAGTTGGTCGGGGTCGCGGCGGCCCCGCCGGAATCCCGGACCTCCGGCCAGCTGGTCGATGACGCCGCGGACGCGCCAGGCCCAGTCCATGTACAGCCAGCCCCGATCGCCGCCCAGGCCGGAGAAGGCGCGGAAGACCGGTCCGGGCGGGACGTCCACCGCGACCGATCGGCGCTCGACCATCATCCCCTCCACGGCCGAGAGCTGGACGGCGGGGACGCCGGGCGGGGAGCTCACGAGCGCGTCGCTCCAGGCGGTCTCCACCTCGCCCCGCTCCAGCCGCTCGAGGGCCCGATCGAGCGCCTCGGCGTAGGTCATGGGCCGGATGTCCGGGAAGATCGCGCGGGCGGACGCGTCCCGCACGATCACCTCGTTGCGGAGCCCCTCGACGAGGGGGCGGGCGATGGACGCCGGGACCGGCGTCATCCAGCGCACCCAGTGGGACGACAGCCGCGGCGTCAGGACCGGGACCGGCAGGAGGATCCGCCGCAGGCCGCGCCGGGCGGCGTAGCCGAGCATCATGTCGCGGTAGGTCAGGACGTCGGCGCCGCCGATCTCCAGGGTCCTTCCGGCGGCGGCCGCGTTCTCGGGGGCCGCCACGAGGTAGGCGATCACGTCGGCGATCGCCACGGGCTGGATGCGCTGGAAGACCCAGCGCGGGCAGACCATCACCGGGAGGCGCTCCACCAGCCAGCGGATCATCTCGAAGGAGATGCTGCCGCTCCCCACGACGACCGCGGCGCGGAACTCGGTGACCGGGACGCCCGCCGAGCGGAGCGCCTCGCCGGCCTCCTGCCGGGAGCGGAGGTGGTCGGAGAGCTCCGATCCGGTGGCGCCCAGGCCGCCGAGGTAGACGATGCGACCCACCCCGGCCGCGCGGGCCGCCCGGGCGAAGGACCGGGCGGCGTCGCGATCGCGCGCGGCGAAGGCGGCGTGGTCGCCCATGCTGTGCACGAGGTAGTAGGCGGTCGTGACCCCGGCCAGCGCGGCGGGGAGCGTGGCCGGGTCGAGGACGTCTCCGCGCACCACGTCCACCCGTCCGGCCCAGGCGCGTCCGGCGACGCGCGCCGGGTCGCGGACCAGGACGCGGACCCGGCGCCCCGCCTGGAGCAGGCGCGGGACGAGGCGACCGCCGACGTAACCCGTGGCGCCCGTGACCAGGTCCATCCGCGATTCCTATCCGTGCGCCGGGTACGGCGCATCGCACGGCGGGGCCCGCCGTCGATCGCCGCGCCGGACGCGCCCGCGGTCTCCCTACCAGCCGACCGTGGCCTCGACGTCGACCTGGAGCTCCGCCTTGTCCTTGGCGCTCGCCGGGACGAGGTGGGAATGGGTCCGCATGATCCCGAAGTTCCCGCCGCGGTTCCGCTCGACCGACACGAAGGTGACCTGGAAGTCCCCGCGGTCGCCGAGCTTCTCGCTGGCCTTGAACTTCTTCCCCGCCGCGTCGGTGGCCGTCGCCGACGCGCCCACCACGTCGCGGTGCGTGAAGGTCCCGGCCGTGATGGGCATCTTCATGGTGAAGGTGGCGGGGGCGAGCGCCTTCAGCCCCTTCACGGCGCCCTCGGGGTGGATGGCGAAGGTCGCCATGCCGTCCTTCACGGTGACCTTGACCGTGCACCGGAACGCCCCCGTCACGGCCCCGACGATCTTCCCGTTGCAGCCGGTGTCCTGCGGGGGCGCGGCGGCCTCGTCGGCCGCGCGCGCCGGTGCGGCGAGGATTGCGAGCGATGCCAGCGTGGCGGCGAGTCGGATCGTCATGGAGACCTCCCGGTCGATGTCCCGGCCGCCGCGGCGCCCCGGCGCCCTCGGCGTTCCCTCCGGGTGAACATCGCCCAATCTTCCCGGAAGGGGCACGCGCTCCGCAAGGGATGCCGCACGTGCCGCGGCCGGACGACCCGAACGGAGGTCGGCGCGCGCTGGACGGCGCCGGGGCCAGGCCCGGACGACGAGGGAATCCGGTGGCTCCGGACGGGGGGTCCGGGTAAACGTCTCGGCGACCCGGAGGTCACCGCATGGCGCTTCCACCGAGCGATCGCAACCACCGCCTCCCGGAGGGCGTCCGTCCCGTCCGGTACGACGCCTTCCTGTCCGTGGATCCGGATCCGGGCACCTTCCGGGGAACGATCCGCATCGCGCTCTCGGTCCGGGAGGCGGTGAAGGACCTCGTGCTCCACGCGGCGGGTCTCGAGGTCACCCGCGCCCGGGTGGGAACCGGGACGGCGCCGCTCCGGGACGCGAAGGTGACGCCCTTCGCCGCGAGCGAGACGGTCGTGCTCGACGCCGGCGCGCCGATCCCGGCCGGGCCGGCCCAGGTCGAGGTGGAGTGGTCCGGGGCGTTCAGCGCGGGCCTGCGCGGCCTCTACCGGGCGGGTCCGCTCGCCGCCACCCAGTTCGAGGCGTCCGACGCGCGGCGGGTCTTCCCTTGCCTGGACGAGCCGGGCTTCAAGGCGCCGTGGAGCGTGACCGTGGAGGTGCCCCGGGGCATGCCGGTGCTCGCGAACGGGCCGGAGGTGCGCCGCGAGGCCGCCGGGTCCCGCGACCGGGTCACCTTCGCGGAGACGCCGCCCCTGCCGTCGTACCTCGTCGCGCTGGTGGCCGGCCCGCTTCGCGGCTGCGACGGGGAGCGGGTGCGGGGAGTGCCGGTGCGCACCTGGGCCGTGCCGGGGAAGGAGGGGCTCACCGCCTTCGGGCAGGAGGCGGCCGTGGCCGTGCTCCCCCGCCTCATGGACTACTTCGACGTCCCCTACGCCTTCGGCAAGCTCGACCAGGTCGCGCTCCCCGACTTCGAGTTCGGCGCCATGGAGAACGCCGGCCTCGTCACCTACCGGGAGACCGCGCTGCTCCTCGACCCGGCCACCGCCTCGCTCCCGGTCCGCAAGCGCATCGCCGAGGTCGTCACCCACGAGCTCGCCCACCAGTGGTTCGGGAACTGGGTCACGATGCGCTGGTGGGACGACCTGTGGCTGAACGAGTCGTTCGCCACCTGGATGGCCTACAAGGTGGTGGACGCCTGGCGGCCCGAGTGGCGCATCTGGCTCGACTTCGACCAGGGCAAGGCCGCCGCGCTGGGGCTCGACGCGCTCCGGTCCACGCACCCCATCCACGCCGAGGTGCGCAACCCCGAGGACATGGGCGAGGCGTTCGACCTCATCACGTACGAGAAGGGCGGCGCGGTGCTGCGCATGATCGAGGCCTGGCTGGGGGAGGAGCCTTTCCGCGCCGGCATCCGCGCCTACATGCGCCGCTTCGCCCGGTCGAACGCCGAGGCCCAGGACCTCTGGACGGCGCTGGGGGAGGCGTCCGGTGAGCCCGTGCCCGAGCTCGCCGGCGCCTGGATCCGCAGACCCGGGTTCCCGCTGGTCTCCGTGGCGCGGGAAGGGTCCCGGGTCCGGCTGGCGCAGCGCCGGTTCCTGTCCGAGCCCGGAGCGAGCGAGGCGGGCGCCTGGCCGGTTCCCGTCGTGCTGCGCTGGGCGGACGACCGCGGCGTCCGGAAGCGGCGCCTCCTCCTGTCGGAGGCCCACGCCGAGGTGTCGCTCGACGCGGCCGGGCCGGTGCGCTGGGTCTTCGGCAACGCGGGCTCGACCGGCTTCTACCGGGTGGACCACGCCGCCGCCGACCGGGAGGCGCTCGCGCGCAACCTCTCCGAGCTCCGGCCGGCGGAGCGGATCGCGCTCCTCGCCGACGAGTGGGCGCTCCTGCGCTCCGGGGACCGGGAGCCGGTCCCGTTCCTCGAGCTCCTGGCCGCCTTCGCCGGGGAGGAGGACCGCGCCGTGCTCGACGAGCTGGTGGGGCGGCTGGCTGCCGTCGAGCACCGGCTGCCAGGAGACGGGGCCCGGGGGCCATTCCGCGCCTTCGCCGCGGGCCTCCTGCGGGCCGGGCTCGACCGGGACGGTCTCGACGCCCGGCCCGGCGAGGACGGGGAGGCGCGCCTGCGCAGGGCGGCCCGCGTCCGGGGCGTGGCGGTGGTGGGGCGCGACCCCGATGCGTGCGCCGCGCTCGGCGACCGGCTCGACCGGTTCCTGGCCGGGGACCGCGACGCGCTCGAGCCCAACCTCCACGATGCGGCGGTGGCGGTCGCCGCGCGCGCCGGGGACGCCGGGCGCCTCGCGCGCTTCCGGGCGCTCGCCCGGGAGGAGAAGGACCCCGCGCTGCTCCGCCGATACCGCATGGCGCCGGCGCTCTTCGAGGATCCCGCCCTCGCCGTCACGGTGGCCGGGATCCCGTTCGGGGACGAGGTCCCGCTGCAGGACCTGGCCGCGTTCGCCACGGCGCTGCTCGCGAACCGGGCCGCCGCCGGCCCGTTCTGGCGGTCGCTGCGGGGCGGCTGGGACGCCTTCCAGGCCCGGCTCTCCGACGCCCCGCTGCTGCTTCGACGGGTCGTCGAGGGGCTGGGTGGTTTCACCACGCGGGAGCAGCTGGAGGAGGCGCGGGCGTTCCTCGCGGCGCACGAGATCCCGGCGGCGCGCCAGGCGGCGGCCCAGACGCTCGAGCGACTCTCGCAGGACGTCGCGCTCTGGGAGCGGATCGGACCCGCCGTGGAGGCGTGGCTCCGGGCGCGCGGGGAGGGCCGGTGACCGAGCACGTCGAGGTGGAAGGGCAGCGCTTCACCCCGCCCTGGCTCTACCTGTTCCTCGAGCTTCCCTTCGGCGCGGCCATCGGCTTCCTCATGATCGCCGTTCCCTACCGGCTGTCCGCGGCCGGGGTCCCGCTCTCGGAGATCGCCACCGTCTCGGCGGTGGGGTTCATGCCGCACGCGCTCAAGATCCTCTGGGTCCCCCTGGTGGACATGGTGGGGAGCCGCCGGGGCTGGTACCTCGCCATGGTGGGGGTGACCGCGGCGCTCCTCGCCGCCGCGTCCCTCGTCCCCGACCCGGCGCGCCACCTGGCGCTGCTCACCGTCCTCGTGACCGCGCTGCAGGCGGCCGCGGCCACCACGTCGGCGGCGCTGAACGCGCTCATCGCCATGACCACCCACCCCGACGACAAGGGGAAGGCCGGCGGCTTCTACATGGCGGGAAACGTCGGGGGCACCGGCATCCTGGGCGCGCTGGCGCTGTGGCTCTCGACCGCGGTCGCGCCCTGGGCGGGCGGGATGGTGCTGGCCGGGGTTGTCGTGGCCTCGGGGGCGGGTGCCGCGACCATCCACGAGCGACGGCGCGCCGCCGGGGACCGGCTGGCCGGCGGGATCCTGCGGGCGCTCGGGCGCCGGATCGCCGCCATGGCGCGCGACCTGTGGGAGACCGCGTCCAGCCTGAACGGCTTCACGGCGGTGGTCATCTCCCTCGCGCCCGTCGGCTGCGGTGCGCTCACCAACCTCTTCTCCGGGATGGCCATCGAGTACGGCGCCGACCAGCACGTGGTGGAGGTGGTGAACGGCCTCGGGGGGGGGCTCGCCGGCGCCCTCGGCTCGCTCGTGGGCGGCTTCGTCGCCGACCGGATGAACCGGAGGGTGGCCTACGCGCTCTCCGGGGGGCTCACGGCGCTCTCCGCGCTGGGCATGCTCGTCGCCCCCATGACGCCCGCCACCTACACGGCCGGCACGCTGGCCTACAACTTCGCCAACGGCATCGCCTTCGCCACCTGGGCCGGGATGGTCCTCGAGGTGGTGGGGGACAGCGCCGCCGTCGCCACCAAGTACGCGCTCTTCGTGGCCTCCTCCAACTTCGCCATCAGCACCGTGACCAAGCTCGACGGCTGGGCGAGCGGGTTCCGGGGCCTCGCCGGGAACTGGCCGCGGGAGGCCGGGGCGCGCGGGGCGCTGGCGTTCGACGCCGGCATCACCTTCGCCGGCCTGGTGCTCGTGCTCGCGCTCGTGCGCTACACGGCGCGGAGGAAGGCCAGGATCGCCCCGGCCACCGCCGCGGGCTCGTGACGCATCATCATGTGCCCGGCTCGCGGGATCCGGACCGCGCGCGACTCCCGCAGGCAGGCGACCCGCTCGGCCATGTCCGGGGGCGGGGGCAGCTCGGTCCGCTCGCCCTCGACGAGCAGCACCGGGCAGCGGATGGCGCGCCAGTAGCGGGTCCACTGCTCCAGCCGGAACGGGTAGGGACCACGGGTGACGTGGACCGGGTCGTGCTTGAACGCGCGGCCACCCGGGACCTCGCGGGTGCCGTGCTCGGCGAGGAACCGGGCCACGTCCGGGGGGCAGAGCGGGTCGAACCGGCGGATGCGGTCCGCGCAGGCCTCGAGGTCGGGGAGCACCCGGGGGCCGCGTGCGCGCGCGCGGCGCACCTCCCGGATCCAGTCGGCCGCGCGGCGGGGCAGGTCCTCGTCGGGCCGCTCCGCGAGGCGCATGCCCTCCATGGCGACGACCGCCCGGACCCGCTCCGGGAACACGCCGGCGAAGAGCGCGGCGATGCTCGCCCCCATCGAGTGGCCCACGAGGACGAGCCGCTCCCGCGCGGTGGCGTCGGCCAGGTCGGCCACGTCGTGGAGGTAGTCCATGAAGTGGTA
This sequence comes from Anaeromyxobacteraceae bacterium, assembly GCA_037443385.1. Classification (GTDB taxonomy): domain Bacteria; phylum Myxococcota; class Myxococcia; order Myxococcales; family Anaeromyxobacteraceae; genus CAIOAK01. The sequence continues at coordinate 32,939 of JBBIOL010000007.1, read as the reverse complement.
GTAGCCGCCCGGCCCGACCCACGCGGTGTCGCCGTGACCGCGCAGGTCGGGGGCGACCACGTGGAAGCCGGCGGCGGCGAGCGCCGGGGCCACCCCCGCGAATCCCCAGGAGAGGTCCAGGAACCCGTGCAGGCAGAGGAGCGTGGTGCTCCCTCCGCCGTCCCACTCCAGGACCGCGTGGCGGAGGCCGTTCGCCGTCACCTCGCGACGATCCGGGAGCGTTCCGATCATGGGGGCAGAGCGTAGCGCCCCCGGACCCGGTAAGGAATCCCGGGAGGTCGCATGCGCGCCGTCTTCGTCACCCGTCGCGGAGGTCCCGAGGTCCTCGAGGTCCGCGAGCTGCCCGATCCCGAGCCGGGCCCCGGCCAGGTCCGCGTCGACGTCCGGGCGGCGGGCGTGAACTTCGCCGACGTGATGGCCCGGCTGGGCCTCTATCCGGACGCGCCGCCCCTGCCGGCGGTGGTGGGCTACGAGGTGGCCGGCGTCGTCGACGCCGTCGGGCCCGGGGTGGGCTCCCCGGCCCCGGGCGATCGCGTGCTCGCGCTGGTCCGCTTCGGCGGCCAGGCGGAGAAGGTGGTGCTGCCGGCGGGGCACGCGCTCCCCATGCCCGGGGACATGACCTTCGAGCAGGGGGCCGCGCTCCCGGTGAACTACCTCACGGCCTACCACGCGCTCTTCCGCGTGGGCGGGCTCGGTCCGGGACGCAGCGTCCTCGTCCACATGGCCGGGGGCGGCGTCGGGCTGGCGGTGCTGCAGCTCTGCCGGACCGTCCCGGGCGTCACCGTGCTCGGCACGGCGTCGGCTTCCAAGCACGCCGTCCTCCGGGACGAGGGGTGCGCGCACCCCATCGACTACCGGTCCCGCGACTACGCGGAGGAGGTGCGCCGGGTCACCGGCGGCCGGGGCGTGGACCTGGTCCTCGACCCGCTCGGCGGCGCCGACTGGCGCCGGGGATACCGGCTGCTCCGGCCGGGCGGGATGCTCGTCGCCTACGGCTTCGCGAACCTGGCCACCGGCCCCCGCCGGTCGCTGCTCGTGGCCGCGCGACAGCTGCTCGCGGTCCCGCGCTTCTCCCCCATCGCGCTCATGGACGACAACCGGGGCGTGGCCGGCGTGAACATGGGCCACCTCTGGGGCGAGCCGGAGATGCTCCTCGCGGAGCTCGGCGCCCTGCTCGCGCTCTTCCGGGAGGGGCGCATCCGGCCGCGGGTGGATGCGGTCCACCGCTTCGAGGACGCGGCACGGGCGCACGAGCGGCTGCAGGGACGGGCCAACCTGGGAAAGGTCCTGCTCGTCCCCTGACAGGGCTGCCGCCTCACCTGGCCCGGCCGGTGAGCCGGTCGACGAGGAAGGCCAGCGCACGCTCCTCCGCCCAGAAGGCCGGCCGGAGCGGCGAGCCGGCCACGAAGGCCACGTGGCCCCCGCCCCGGGTCACCTCCAGGGTCACCGCCGGGTTCGCCCGTGCCGCCTCCACCGGGATCGAGGCGGCGGGGACCAGCGGGTCGTCGTCGGCGGAGAGGAGCAGGAGGTCGCGCCGCACGCCGGGGAGGAAGCGGGCCGCGCTGGACCGTCGCCAGTAGTCGCCGGCGTCGGCGAACCCGTGGATCGGCGCGGTGACGAGGCCGTCGTAGGCGGCGAAGGTGCGCGATCGGCGGACCGCGGTCGCGTCGATGCGGCCGGGGTGGAGCACGGCCTTGGCAAGCGCCTTGCGGCGCAGCCGGCGCAGGAAACGCTCGCGGTAGACGAGCGGCCAGAAGCCGGGGCCGTCGAGCGCCCGCGCGCAGGCCTCCAGGTCGAAGGGCACCGAGACCGCCACCGCGGCCCGGACCTGGCGCGGGACCGCGTCGCCCGACTCGCCCGACTCGCCCAGCCACTTCACGAGCTGGTTCCCGCCCAGGGAGAACCCGGCGAGCAGGACGGGGCGGGCCGGGTCCTCCGCCACGAGCCGCCCCACCACCGCGGCGAGGTCTCCGGTCTCTCCGGAGTGGTACTGGCGGAGCAGCCGGTTCGGCTCGCCCGAGCACCCCCGGAAGTTCCAGGCGGCGACCGCGAGCCCTCGCCGGGCGGCCGCGGCGGCGAGCCCGCGGACGTAGGCGGCCCGCGAGCTCCCCTCGAGCCCGTGGGAGACGACGAGCACCGGCGAGCCCCGTCCGGCCCCGTCGGACCGGTCCACGTCCAGGAAGTCGCCGTCGGGTAGCTCCCAGCGCTCCCGGCGAAACCGGGGACGGGGAAGGGGGCGTGCCACGCTCGCGTAGACCGTGCCGAGGTGGGGGCCGGGCAGCCAGCGGGCGCGGCGGAAAGGGGCCGGCGACCCGGCGCTCACGGGATCCCCCCGGCCATCCGCCGGGCGTGCCGGGCCTCGCCCGACCAGCGGAGCGACATGCCGCGCTCCACGGCGAGCGACCAGGTCCGGTCGAGCGCCCGCGCGGCCTCCGGGTCGCCGAGCAGCCCGAGCGCCCGGGAGACGGCCTCGATGGTGGACATCCCTTCCCGGACCGTCGGTTCCCGGAGCCGCTCCGCCGCCACGCCGGGGAGCGACACCCGGGGGAGCTCCCGCAGGGCGGGGATGCGCTGGAGCATCCGGCGCGCCTGGGACCAGGTGGCGTCGAGGACCACGAGCGTGGTGGGGGGCGGGGAGGGGAGGCCGCCGGCCGGGGACGGGAACAGCACGGCGGCCCCCTGGAGCGGGACCGGGGAGAGGTCGAGGGGCGCACCCGGCGCGCCGTGGTCCACCGTGCTGCACCGCGCGAGGCAGAGCGCCGCCCAGCGCCCGGAGTTCGTGGTGCGAACCCGCTCGTTCCAGTGGCGGAGGAAGAGGACCGGGATCCGGTTCTCGACGCGGGGGGCCTCGGCGCACAGGCACAGCGCCGGCGGGAAGAAGCATCCCGGACAGCGCCGGGAGAGGTCGGGAACGCGACTGCGCAAGGGGGGGCGAGGGGTCGGGGTGCGCGAATCTACCCCTCTGCGCCACCCAGCAGGAAGAGGTTCACGCCGCTCCGGCCGAGCCCGTCCTGCGCGGCGAGGAGGTCGAGGGTGAGCGACGCCACGTCGTCGGCGAGCGGCTCGGCCGCGGGCATCTTCTCGAGGTAGAAGAGCTTCAGGTAGGCGCCGCAGGTGGAGCAGGTCTCGGCCTTCACGCCGCCCGCGTCGCCGGCCACGCCCAGGTAGCGGATCCCGCCCGTTCCACGGCAGTTCCAGCACTGGATGCGCACCAGGTTCCACTCCGACGCGCACAGCGAGCAGGAGAGGTAGCGGAGCCGGTCGTCGCCGAGGACCACCCCGGCCACGGGCGGCGAGTCGCAGACCGGGCAGGCCCCGGTGCCGGTGCGCACCGCGGCCGGGGACAGGCCGGAGGCGAGCCGGGCGAAGTACACCTGGAGCGCGGCGCCCACGAACGGCGCCGCCGCCAGGTCGGTGGCGGCCGGCATGCCCACGATCACCCCGTCGGCCATGGCCTCGAGCTCCTCCGGCCAGGCGCCCGCGAGCCGCCGGAGCGCCTGGGCCGCGGGCGCCGGCCAGGGGCGCGACCGCAGCTGCTCGACGATCGCCAGGAGGGCCTCCCGCCAGGCCGGGTCGCGCACGTGTGTGGTGGCCCGGAGCGGCGCGGAGCCGGGCTCCACGCCGGCCGGGGGCGTCGCGGAGACCCGCGCCTGGGCCGCGGCCTGGGCGTCGGCCACGCCGGCGAGCGCGTCGAGGAACTCGCCCATCGGGTTGCCCGGTGCGAGCTCCCGGAAACGGCGCGCCCGGCGAGCGAAGAGCTCGGCCGGGCGCGGCAGCTTGAGCGGGACCACCTCGCCCGGCAGGCCGGGCGGATCGAGGGTCATCGATCCTTGCCCCCGGTGATCTGGCGGTACCAGCCGGGATGGTGGTAGCGGGCCCAGGCGCGGGACACGGTGCCCCGGACCATGGCGCGGATGGAGCCCCGGGTCCAGTAGGCGGCGTACCAGTGGATGCCGATCCCGATGAACATCACGAAGGCGGCCACCGCGTGGAGCAGGCTCGTCACCCGGCGCAGCGGGGCCGGGAAGGAGTTCGCGAACCAGGGTTGCCACATGGTGATGCCGGTCAGGAACAGGATGGCGATGATCGGCACCATCGACCAGTACATGAGCTTCTGGCCGCCGTTGTACTTGCCGGTGTCGTCGAACTCGACCCGCTTCTCCATGTACGCCACCGAGTTCTCGACCCAGCGGGCGTCGGCCGGCGTCCAGGCGTTCTCCTTCCGGAGCCGCCAGGCGTACGGGTAGAAGAGCAGCACGAGCGCCACGCCCGCGAACGGGTGCAGCATGCGGGTGAACTGCCCGCCGCCGAAGAGCGCGGTGAGCCAGAAGAAGAACGGCGAGAAGAGCGCCAGGCCGGAGAAGAACAGGAACAGGAACGCGATGGCGATCATCCAGTGGACGACGCGCTCCGAGTTGCCGTGCCGGAGGATCTTGCCGTCGGGGAGGACCACCTTCTCCTCTGCGCTCATGGCTGCGCCCCCTTTCCGTCCTTCGCCTCGGCCTCGTCGGGGACCTCCAGCGGGCCGTACCGCATGTAGTGCAGCACCCCGGCCACCAGCACCGCGAACATGGTGGCCACGCCCAGCACGCGGGCGACGCCCGAGCGCCAGAAGGTGACCACCGGCCCCACGCTGGGATCGCGCGGGAGGCCGTAGGCCTCGGGCCGGTCGCCGTGCGGCAGGACGAAGAAGACGTGGGTGCCGCCCACGCCGGCCGGGTCGTAGACCGCCGCCTTGGCGAGGCCGCGCTCGTGGAGGTCGACCAGGCGGTGGCCGGCGAGCTCCTTCATCTCGGCCTTGGAGCCGAAGCTGAGCGCCTGGGTGGGGCAGGACTTGATGCAGGCGGGCTCGAGCCCGACCGAGACCCGGTCGGAGCAGAGCGTGCACTTGTAGACCCGCCCGTCCTCCTTGCGGATGCGCGGGATGTCGAAGGGACACCCGGTGATGCAGTAGCCGCACCCGATGCAGTGGTCCTGCTGGAAGTCGACGATGCCGTTCGCGTACTGCACCACCGCGCCCGGGGACGGACAGGCCTTGAGGCAGCCCGGGTCGGTGCAGTGCATGCACCCGTCCTTGAAGATGAGCCAGGCGAAGTTGCCGTCGATCTCGGTCTCGTTGAACTTCATCACCGTCCAGGACTGGTCGGTGAGATGGAGCGGGTTCGTGTAGGTCCCCTGGAAGCTGCCGACCGGCTCGCGCAGGTCGTTCCACTCCATGCAGGCGGCCTGGCAGGCCTTGCAGCCGATGCAGCGGGAGAGGTCGATGAGCTTCGCCACCTCGGGCCGGAAGGACCGGGCCGAGGGCGGGGACTCGATGGTGGTGGCGGAGCGGAGGCGGATGTCCTGGGTCTCGAGAGCCATGGCGGTCTCCTAGGCCTTCTCGACGTTGACCAGGAACGCCTTGTACTCCGGCGTCTGGATGTTGGCGTCGCCCACCGGCGGCGTGAGGGTGTTCGTGATGTGGCCCTTCTTCGTCTGCCCGACGAAGCCCCAGTGGATGGGCAGGCCCACCACCTCCACCTCCTTGCCGTCCACGGTCAGCGTGGGCATGCGCTTCGTCACGAGCGCCTTGAGGCGGACCTGGCCGCGCTTCGACTTCACCACCACCCAGTCGTCGTTGCGGATGCCCTTCTTGCGGGCCAGCCCCTCCGGGAGCTCGACGAAGGCCTCCGGCTGGAGCACGGCCGGGATGCGCGCGTGCTTGGTCCAGAAGTGGAAGTGCTCGGTGAGCCGGTAGGTGGTGGCGACGAAGGGGAACTCGTCGGGCTTCCCGAATGCCGCCCAGTCGTCCTTGAAGACGCGCGCGGCCGGGTCGGAGAGGATCTTGCCGAACGGGTTCCGGGTGAGCGGGGTGTCGAACGGCTCGTAGTGCTCCGGGAACGGGCCGTCGGTCATGGCCGGCGCGAAGAGCCGGGCCACGCCCTCGTTGGTCATGATGAAGGGGTTCATCCCCTCGGAGGGCGGGGAGTCGACCTTGAAGTCGGGGACGTCGTTACCCACCCACTTCGTGCCGTTCCACCAGACGAGCTTGCGGGTGGGGATGTAGGGCACGCCGTCGGCGTTGCAGGAGGCGCGGTTGTAGAGGATGCGCCGGTTGGCGGGCCACGACCAGGCCCAGGCGGACGTGATGCCGAGGCCGCTCGGGTCGGAGGGATCGCGCCGGGCCATCTGGTTGCCGGCCTGGGTCCAGCTGCCGGCGAAGATCCAGCAGCCGCAGGCGGTGGACCCGTCGGCCTGGAGGACGGCGAAGCCGGGGACCTGGTCCCCCTGCTTCACCAGGAACGCGCCCGGGTTCTTGGGATCGGGGACGTCGGCGAGCGCCTGGCCGTTGAACTCGCGGGCGGCCTCCTCGGGCGCCGGGGCCTTCGCGATGCGGTAGGCCCAGGTGAGCTTCAGGATCGGGTCGGGGAGGGCCCCGCCCTCCTTGGCGTAGAGCCCCCGCAGCGTGGTGAAGAGCTCGCCGATGATCTCGAGGTCGCCCTTGGCCTCGCCGGGCGGCTCGGCGCCCTTCCAGTGCCACTGCAGCCAGCGACCGCTGGAGACGAGCGACCCGTCCTCCTCGGCGAAGCAGGAGGACGGGAGCCGGAACACCTCGGTCTGGATCTGGGTCGGGTCGACGTCGTTGAACTCGCCGTGGTTCTGCCAGAACTCGGAGGTCTCGGTGACGAGCGGGTCGATGGTGACGAGGAACTTGAGCTTGCGCAGGCCGGCCAGCACCTTGCCCTTGTCGGGGAAGGACGAGAGCGGGTTGAACCCCTGGCAGACGTAGCCGTTCATCTTGCCCTGGGCGAGCAGCTCCATGACCCGGAGCACGTCGTAGGCCCCGTCGATCTTGGGGAGCCAGTCGTAGGCGAAGTCGTTCTCCTTGGTGGCCGCCCCGCCGTACCAGGCCTTCATGAGCGACACGAAGAACTTGGGCGTGTTCGCGAGGTAGTTGAACTGGTTCGGCCGCAGTGGCTTGGGCGTCCGCTTCTCGAGGAACGTCTTGAGATCCGGGTCGCCGTCGGTGGGCAGGGTGATGTAGCCCGGCAGGAGGTGCGAGAGCAGGCCCAGGTCGGTGAGCCCCTGGATGTTGGAGTGGCCGCGCAGCGCGTTCACGCCGCCGCCGGCCATGCCCATGTTGCCGAGCAGGAGCTGGATGATGGCCATGCAGCGGATGTTCTGCGACCCGGTGCTGTGCTGGGTCCAGCCGAGCGCGTAGAGGCTCGTCATGGTGCGATCGGGCGCCGCGGTGGAGGCGATGGCCTCGCAGACCTTGAGGAACCGGTCCCTGGGCGTCCCGGTGACGCGCTCCACCATCTCCGGCGTGTAGCGGGAGAAGTGCTTGCGGAGGCGCTGGTAGACGCAGTTGGGATCCTGCAGCGTCGGGTCGACCTTGGCGTAGCCGTCCTTGTCGAGCTGGTAGTTCCAGGTGGTCTTGTCGTAGCTGCGCTTGGCCTCGTCGTAGCCGGTGAAGAGGCCGTCGTCGAAGCCGGTGTCCTCGCGGAGGAGCAGCGATGCGCTCGTGAAGTTCCGCACGTAGTCGTGCTGGATCTTGTCGTTCTCGAGCAGGTGCCGGATGACGCCGCCCAGGAAGGCGATGTCGGTCCCGGGGCGGATGGGCGCGTAGAGGTCGGCCACCGCCGCGGTGCGGGTGAAGCGGGGATCGACGACCACCAGGCGGGCCTTCTTCTTGGCCTTGGCCTCGAGCACCCACTTGAACCCGCAGGGATGGGCCTCGGCGGGATTGCCGCCCATCACCAGGATCAGGTCGGCATTCTTGATGTCGACCCAGCTGTTGGTCATCGCGCCACGGCCGAAGGTGGGGGCCAGACCGGCCACCGTGGGGCCGTGTCAAACACGGGCCTGGTTGTCGAACGCCACCCCCCCGAGCGCGCGGATCACCTTGTGGAAGACGTAGCCGGTCTCGTTGGACGAGGCCGAGGCGGCCAGGAACGCGGTGGTGGGCCACCGGTTCACCGTCTGCCCCTTGGCGTTCCGCGAGACGAAGTTCTTGTCGCGGTCCTCCTTCATGAGGCGCGCGATGCGGTCGATGGCCCACTCCCAGGAGACGCGCTTCCACTCGGACGATCCGGGGGCGCGGTACTCGGGGTACTTGAGGCGGGTGGGGCTGTGGATGAAGTCGAGGAGGCTCGCTCCCTTCGGGCAGAGCGTGCCGCGGTTCACCGGGTGGTCGGGATCGCCCTCGACGTGCATGATCTCGGTGCGGGCGTTCTTCGCCCGGTCGCCGAGGCCGTAGAGGATGACGCCGCAACCCACCGAGCAGTACGGGCAGGTGTTGCGGGTCTCGCTGGCGTGCGCGAGCTTGAAGAGCCGGACGTCGGCCACGGCGCGCTCGGCGGAGAAGCCCAGCGCGCCCACGGTGGTGGCGCCGATGCCGGTGGCGGTGAGCTGGAGGAACCCTCTGCGGGAGACGTTCATCGACACCTCCGGAGGACTGGTCGTCAGCGTCGCCACGCTACCCCACAGGCCTTCGCCTTCGCAAAGGCGCCCGGGTGAAAAAGTCCACGAACGGGCTGGCGCGACGCGTCATCCCGGCAGGCGGGCTCGACAACGGGCGGCCCGGCCACTAAGAATTCCGGCTCGGCCAGCAAGCGCATCGCATGCACGACGACCTGATCCTCGAGACCCGCGACGTCGCCAAGGAGTTCCGCGGCTTCGTCGCCGTCGCCGGTGTGTCACTCAAGGTGAAGCGTGGCTCGATCCACGGGCTCATCGGGCCGAACGGGGCCGGCAAGACCACCATGTTCAACCTCCTCACCCGGTTCCTGCCGGCCACGCGCGGGACCATCCTGCACCGGGGCGAGGACGTGACCCGCATGCCGCCCGCGCAGGTGGCGCGCCGGGGCGTGGTCCGCTCCTTCCAGATCTCGGCGGTGTTCGGGAGCCTGACCGCCCTCGAGAACGTGCGCGTCGCGCTGCAGCGCCCGCTCGGCACCTCCTTCCGGTTCTGGTCCCCGTCGCGCAGCCTCTCGGTCCTCGACGACCGGGCCCGCTCGCTGCTCGCCGACGTGGACCTGCAGGACCTCGCCGACGTCCCGGCCGGGGAGCTGCCCTACGGTCGCAAGCGGGCGCTCGAGCTCGCCACCACGCTGGCCCTCGAGCCGGAGGTCCTGCTCCTCGACGAGCCCACCGCCGGCATGGGGCACGAGGACGTGGGGCGCGTGGCCCAGCTCATCCAGCGGGTGGCCCGGGGACGCACCGTGCTCATGGTCGAGCACAACCTCTCGGTGGTGGCCGACCTCTGCGACACCATCACCGTGCTCGCCCGCGGCAGCGTGCTCGCCGAGGGCAGCTACGCCCAGGTCTCCGCCGACCCGGCCGTGCGCGAGGCCTACATCGGGAGCGCGGCGTGAGCGGCCCGGCCGGCGCCCCGGTGCTCCGCATCCGGGACCTCCATGCCTATTACGGCGAGTCGCACGTGCTCCACGGCGTGGACCTCGACGTGGCCGAGGGCGAGGTGGTGACCCTGCTCGGGCGCAACGGCTCCGGGCGCACCTCCACCCTCAAGTCGGTGCTGGGGCTGGTGGGGCGCCGCACCGGGTCCATCCAGGTCGGCGGGCGGGAGACGGTGGGCATGCCGGCGCACCGCATCGCCCGGCTGGGCATCGGCATCGGCTACTGCCCGGAGGAGCGCGGCATCTTCGCCTCGCTCACCACCGAGGAGAACCTGCTGCTCCTGCCCCGCGTCGGGCCGGCCGGCATGTCCGAGGCCGAGATCTACGCCATGTTCCCCAACCTGGAGGAGCGCCGCCGGAGCCAGGGCACGCGCCTCTCCGGAGGGGAGCAGCAGATGCTCGCCATGGCCCGCATCCTGCGGGCGGGCGCCCGGCTGCTCCTCCTCGACGAGATCACCGAGGGGCTCGCGCCGGTGATCGTGCAGGCGCTCGGGCGCGTGGTGCTCCAGCTCAAGCAGCGGGGCTACACCATCGTGCTCGTGGAGCAGAACTTCCGGTTCGCGGCACCGCTGGCCGACCGCCACTACGTGCTCGAGCACGGACGCGTGGTCGAGACGATCGACGCCGGCCAGCTGGCCGGACGGATGGAGTCGTTGCAGGAGTTCCTGGGAGTGTAGCCCGCTCCGAGACCCCCGAGGAGGAACGCACATGATGAAGCGCATCGCACTCGCAGCAGCCCTCTCGCTCGCCGCCGGATCGGCCCGGGCGGCCGATCCGAAGATCTCCGACGACATGGTCAAGATCGGCGTCCTCACCGACATGACCGGCTACTACTCGGACCTTTCCGGTCCCGGGTCGCTGGAGGCCGCCAAGATGGCCGCCGAGGACTTCGGCGGCAAGGTGCTCGGCAAGCCCATCGTGATCATCGGCGCCGACCACCAGCTCAAGGCCGACGTGGCCTCCACCGTGGCCCGCAAGTGGTTCGACGAGGAGAAGGTCGACGCCATCGCCGACCTGGTCTCCTCCTCCACCGCGCTGGCCGTCATGCCGGTGGCCGCCGAGAAGAAGCGGGTCACGCTGCTCTCCGGCCCTGGCACCACCGCCATCACCGGCGACAAGTGCACGCCCTACAACTTCCACTGGACCTACAACAACTGGGCGCTCGCCAACGGCACCGGGCGCGAGGTGGTGAAGCAGGGCGGCAACACCTGGTACTTCATCACCGCCGACTACGTCTTCGGCAAGTCCCTCGAGGAGGACACCGCCAACGTCGTGAAGGCGGCCGGCGGCAAGGTGCTCGGCTTCTCGCGCCACCCGTCGCCCGGCACCACCGACTTCTCCTCGTACCTGCTGCAGGCCCAGGCCTCGGGCGCGAAGATCATCGGCCTCGCCAACGCCGGCGCCGACACCATCAACGCCATCAAGCAGGCCAACGAGTTCGGCATCACGAAGAAGCAGAACCTGGCCGGCCTGCTCGTGTTCATCTCCGACATCCACAGCCTGGGGCTGCCCACCTCGAAGGGCATGTACCTGACCACCGCCTTCTACTGGGACCGCGACGACGACTCGCGCAAGTGGTCGAAGCGCTTCGGGGAGCGCATGAAGGGCAAGATGCCCACCATGGTCCAGGCCGGGGTCTACTCCGCCGTCACCCACTACCTGAAGGCGATCCAGGCGGCCGGCACCGACGCCCCCGACGCGGTCTCCGCCAAGATGCGCGAGATGCCGGTGAACGACTTCTTCGCGAAGAACGGCAAGCTCGGGCCGGACGGCCTGCACCGGCACGACATGTACCTGGTCCAGGTGAAGGACCCGGCCGAGTCCAAGTACCCCTGGGACTACTACAAGATCGCCAAGGTCATCCCGGCGGCCGAGGCCTTCCCGCCCATCTCCGACAAGTGCCCGAACGTGAAGAAGTAACCCCCGGATGATCCAGGCCCTCTCCGGCCAGCTCCTGCTCGGCCTCATCAACGGCTCGTTCTACGCGCTGCTCTCCCTCGGGCTGGCCATCATCTTCGGCCTGCTCGACGTGGTGAACTTCGCGCACGGCGTGCAGTACATGCTGGGAGCCTTCCTGGCGTGGATGGGGCTCGAGTACCTGGGCATCGGGTACTGGTGGGCGCTCCTGCTCTCGCCGCTCCTGGTGGGCGCGACCGGGCTCGTCGTGGAGCGGGTCTTCCTGCGCCGGCTGCAGGGGCTCGACAACCTCTACGGCCTGCTCCTCACCTTCGGGCTGGCGCTGGTCCTCGAGGGCCTCTTCCACCACGCCTACGGCAACTCGGGCAGCCCGTACCCGGTGCCCGAGCTGCTGCGGGGCGGTTTCGACCTGGGGTTCATGTACCTCCCCAAGTACCGGGCCTGGGTGGTGATCGTCTCGCTCGCGGTGTCGCTCGGCTCCTGGTGGTTCATCGAGAAGACGCGGCTCGGATCGTACCTGCGCGCCGGCACGGAGAACCCGAAGCTGCTGCAGGCCTTCGGCGTCAACGTGCCGGTGATGTTCATGCTCACCTACGGGTTCGGCGTGGCGCTGGCCGCATTCGCCGGCGTGATGGCGGCCCCCATCTACCAGGTGACGCCCATGATGGGGTCGTCGGTCATCATGGTGGTCTTCGCCGTGGTGGTCATCGGGGGCATGGGCTCCATCCTGGGCTCGATCGTGACCGGCATCGGGGTGGGGCTCGTGGAGGGGCTCACCAAGTTCCTCTGGCCCGAGGCGGCGAGCGTGGTGGTCTTCGTCCTCATGGCGGTGGTCCTGCTGGTCCGGCCGGCGGGCCTCTTCGGGAGGCAGAAGTGACCACGCGGGCCAGGCGGGTCTGGTCGGGCCAGGCCGTCTTCATGGGGTGGGCCACGCTCGTGGCGGCGGGGCTCGCGGCCCCGTTCGTGGTCTACCCGGTCTTCGCCATGAACGTGCTCGTCATGGCGCTCTTCGCGAGCGCGCTCAACCTGCTCCTCGGCTACTCCGGGCTGCTCTCCTTCGGCCACGCCGCCTTCCTCGGGTCCGCCGCCTACGTCACCGGCTGGGTGGCCAAGGTCGGGGGCATGAACCCGCTCGTCGCCATGGCGGCCGGGGTGGCGGTGGCCACCGCGCTGGGCCTCCTCTTCGGCCTGCTCGCCCTGCGCCGCTCCGGGATCTACTTCGCCATGATCACCCTGGGGCTCGCCCAGGTGATCTACTTCCTCGTGGTGCAGATGCCCTGGACCGGCGGCGAGGACGGCCTGCAGGGCATCCCGCGCGGGAAGCTGCTCGGCGTCGTCGACCTGGGCAACTCCTTCGCCATGTACTACTTCAGCCTCGCGGTCTTCCTGGCCGCGTTCTGGCTCATCCAGCGCACCATCGACTCCCCGTTCGGCCACGTGCTGCGGGCCATCAAGGAGAACGAGCCGCGCGCCGTATCGCTGGGCTACGACGTGCAGCGCTACAAGCTGCTCGCCTTCGTGCTCTCCGCCGGCCTGGCCGGCCTGGCCGGGGCGCTCAAGGCCGTGGCGCTGCAGTTCGCCACCCTGGGCGACGTGGCCTGGCAGCGCAGCGGCGAGGTGGTGCTCATGACGCTGCTGGGCGGCATGGGCACGGTGCTCGGCCCGTCGGTGGGCGCGCTGCTCGTGGTCACCATGGAGAACTACCTCGCGAGCATCGGTTCCTGGGTCACCGTCATCACCGGGGCGGTCTTCGTGGTGATGGTGATGGCCTTCCGGCGCGGCCTGGTCGGCGAGATCCAGGCGCTCTTCTCGCGCCGGTCCTGACACCGCGGAGGCGCGGCATGACGTCGAGATTCGAGGGCAAGGTGGCGCTCGTCACGGGCGCTGCGGGCGGGATCGGGTACCGCATCGCCGAGCTCCTGGCCGGGGAGGGCGCGCTCGTCACGGTGGCCGACCTCGACGGCGAGGCGGCGCGGCGTGCCGCGGAGCGGATCGGGCGGGGGGCCGCAGGCGTGGAGGCCGACGTCTCCCGGGAGGAGCAGGTGGACGCCGCCGTGGACGGCACGCTCCGGTCCCGCGGGAGGCTCGACCTCCTCGTGAACAACGCCGGGCTGCAGCACGTGTCTCCCATCGAGGAGTTCCCGTCCTCCCGGTTCGAGCTGCTCGTGCGGGTCATGCTGCTCGGGCCGTTCTACGCCGTGAAGCGGGCCTTCCCGTCCATGAAGGCCAACCGGTACGGGCGCATCCTGAACGTGGCGTCGATCAACGGGCTGGTGGGCTTCGCCGGCAAGGCGGCCTACAACAGCGCCAAGCACGGCGTCATCGGCTTCACCAAGGTGGCGGCGCTGGAGGGCGCGGCCCACGGCGTCACCGTGAACGCGCTCGCCCCCGGCTACGTGGACACGCCGCTCGTCCGCAACCAGCTCGCCGACCTGGCGCGGACCCGCGGCGTCCCCCTCGAGAAGGTGCTCGAGGACGTGATCTACCCGCTCGTCCCCATGCGGCGGCTGCTCCAGGTGGACGAGGTGGCGGGCTATGCGCTCTTCCTGCTCTCCGACGCCGCCGCCGGGATCACCGGGTCGGTGGCGGTGATGGACGGCGGGTACACCGCGCAGTGAGCCCGGGAACGGGGAGGCCCGGGTGAACGGCACGGACGCGCACGCCCGCCTCGGGGACCGCGGTCTCTTCCCGCTGCTCGAGCCCCGGGCCTACCTGAACCACGCCGGCGTCTCCCCGCCCTCCGAGCCGGTTCGCCGGGCGGTCGCCGGCGCCGTCGACGACTTCGCGCGGCGCGGGGGCGACGCGGTGGGCGCCGCGCTGGAGCGGCGCGGCCGGCTGCGCGCCGCCGTGGCCCGGCTCCTCGGCTGCGCCCCCGGGGACGTCGGGCTCACCACCAGCACCACCGGCGGCATCCGGTCGGTGGCGCTCGATCTCGACTGGCGGCGCGGGGACCGGGTGGTCCTCCTCGACGGGGAGTTCCCGGCCAACGTCACGCCTTGGCAGCGCGCCGCCGAGCTCTTCTCCCTCGAGCCGGCCTGGGTGCCGCTCGACGCCTTCCTGCGCTCGGACGAGGAGGGCCTGGCCGCGCTCGACGCGGTGCTGGCTCGCGGCGCCCGCCTCGTGGCCGTGAGCGCGGTCCAGTTCAGGAGCGGCCTGCGCATGCCCGTGCGGGCCATGGCGGCGCGCTGCGCCGCGGCCGGCGCGGAGCTCTTCGTGGACGCGGTGCAGGCGGCGGGCTGCGTCCCCATGGAGCTCGACGGCGTGGACTACCTCGCCGCCGGCGCCCACAAGTGGCTCATGGGGGTGCTCGGCGCCGGCTTCCTCTACGTCCGCCCGGGGCGGGCCGGCGCGCTCGTGCCCCGCACCGCCGGCTGGCTCTCCCACGAGGACCCGGTCCGCTTCCTCGTGGAGGGGCCGGGGCAGGTGCGCTACGACCGGCCGCTGCGCCGGCGCGCGGACCTGGTGGAGGGAGGGGCCATGCCCGAGGCGTCGCTCGCCGGGCTGCTCGCCTCGCTCGAGATCCTGGACGGGCTGGGGGTCCCGGCCGTCCTGGCCCACGTCGAGGCCTACCTCGACCGGCTCGAGCCCGAGCTCACCGCGCGCGGCTTCCGGAGCCTGCGCCCGGCCGGGGCCGGGCGCCGCTCGGGGATCCTCTCGGTGGAGCCGCCGCCCGGCGTCGCGATCGCCGCGCTCGCGCGCGAGCTCCGCAGCCGTGGCGTGGCCTGCGCCACGCCGGACGGTGCGCTGCGCCTCTCGCCCCACTGGCCCAACCACCCGGACGAGATCCCGGGCGTGGTGCGGGCGGTGGAGGAGGCGCTGCGGGCGGCCGGGCGCTAGCTCGGCGGGGTCCGGCTCGGCGTCAGCCAGACCTCGGGTCCGAGCCGGAACATCGCAGCCGGTAGACCCATCTCGGACGGGTCGGCGGAGAGGAAGGCGGCCATGGCCAGCGCGGCGTTCTCCCGGCGCTTCCGCTCGTCGGAGATGGGGCCGATCTCGCCGCGCACCCGGAACACCGCGTCGAGCACCTCCCGCACCGATGGGCGGGGAGGGAGCGCGGCGCGGATGCGGTACAGGTAGCGGTCGAGCGGCTCGGCGGTGCCGAAGGCGAACGTGACGACGGTGTCGATGGCGCTGTCGACCTCCCGCTCGGAGTCGAGGAGCACCTGGTCGGCGTCGACGGCGACGGGTCGCGTGGCGTTCTCCATGCCCCCAGGGTGCGGGTTCGCGCGGTCGCCCACCAGTCCCGCCGGAGCGTGACGGGGAATGCCGCGACCCGCCCCTACATCGACTCACGGTCAAACGGGTGAGCCGGATTTCGCTTCACTGGGAGGCAAGGACGCGGACCGCGCCTTTCCATCCCGCCGCCGGGGGAGGAGCCGGGCCCTCCGCGTCCCACGGTGACGCGGCAGGCGCCGGGATGGTACGATCCGGGGTGCGTGAATGTGGGACTGGTGCTCACCGGAGGCGGGGCGAGGGCGGCGTACCAGGCGGGCGCGCTGCTCGCCCTGGGCGAGATCCTCCCGCGCTGTGCCGTTCCCTTCCGGACCCTCTGCGGGGTCTCGGCGGGCGGGCTGAACGCCGCCTTCCTGGGCTCCTGGCACGGCGACTTCGAGGAGGCCGGGCACCGGCTGCGCGAGCTCTGGCTGGAGCTCTCGCCCGAGCGCGTCTTCCGCACCGACGGCGCTCGCATGATCGGCATCGGCTCCCGCTGGATGCGCGACCTCTCCGCGGGCGGCCTCTTCCAGCGCAGCCGGATCAACTTCCTGCTCGACGCCTCGCCCCTTCGCGACTTCCTCCACGAGCGGCTCGCGCTCGGCGAGCTGCGGCGCAACATCGCCTCGGGCGCGGTCCGGGGCTTCGCCGTCACGGCCACGAGCTACGCCACCAACGCCGCGGTGACCTTCTTCGACGGCGCCGCCGACATCCAGCCCTGGGTGCGCTCCACCCGGGTGGGGGTCCGGGCCCAGATCCGGCTCGACCACGTCATGGCGTCGGCTTCCATCCCCATCTTCTTCCCGCCCGTCCGGATCCAGGGGGCGTGGTACGGCGACGGCAGCGTGCGCATGACCGCGCCGCTCTCCCCGGCCATCCACATGGGCGCGGATCGCCTGCTGGTCGTGGGGGTGCGCCGGTGGCGCGAGCCGTCCGAGCTCCAGCCGCAGCGCAACCCGGCCCGGCGCGAGTCGCTTCCCCCCTCCATGATCGCCGGCACGCTCCTCAACGCGGTCTTCCTGGAGACCATCGAGGCCGACGTGGAGCGGCTCGAGATGGTGAACCGGCTGGTGGACCAGGTCCCCCCCGAGCGGCGCGGCGTGCTCCGGGTCATCCCCACATTCGTGCTGCGCCCGTCGCGGGACCTGGGCGAGCTGGCCGGGGACCAGTACCGGCGCTTCCCCCGCTTCCTGCGCTACCTGCTCTCCGGCATCGGGGCCAGCGCGGAGAGCGGGTCGGACCTGCTCAGCTACCTGGCCTTCGAGCCGGTCTACGTGGGGCGGCTGCTCGAGCTCGGCTACGAGGACACGCTGGCCCGGCGCGCCGAGGTGGAGGACTTCCTCGGCGACGGGCGGCGCGCTCCGGTGCCCATGCGGGCTTGAGTCCCGGCCGCCCTCCCGCTAAGGGAGATCGCATGCCCAAGGTCAAGCAGATCTCCGCGTGGGTCGAGAACCGTCCCGGGACGCTCGCCGCGGTCGCCGACGCGCTCGGCGCCCGCAAGGTGGACATCCGGGCCTTCCTGGCGGCCAGCCTGGACGGGAAGGGCTTCGTGCGGGTGGTGGTGGACCGGCCCGCGGTCGCCCGGAAGGTCTTCGAGCAGCAGGGGTGGAAGACCACCGTGGACGAGCTCGTCGAGGTGCGCATCCCCGACCGGCCCGGCGCGCTGGCCCGCGTGGCCGACCGCCTCGGGGATGCCGGGGTGAACATCCACTACGGCTACGTGGGAACGGCCCGGAGCGCGAGCCAGGTGAGCCTGTTCCTGGCCGTGGACGATCCGGCCCGGGCGCTGCGGCTCCTCCGGACCCGCTAGCCTACCGCGGAGCCGGGAGCGCCTTCACCGCGGCCGCGATCTCGTGGGCCATCTGCGAGACGAGGTCGCTCGTGGCGGCGACGGCGCCGGACGTGCCGGGGGTCGTGCGCTCGCGCCGGAGCACGCTGCGTCCGCGCGCGAGCGCCTTCTCGCCCCGGTCGTCGAGGACGGCCCAGCTCGCCTCCAGGCGCGCCTCGCCGCGCGCGTCCCACCCCAGCGCGGTGATGCTCACCACCACCCGGGCGCGGAGCGGGACGTTCGGATCCCAGGGCTGGGGCAGGACGCGCCAGGTGGGCAGCAGCGACGACAGCTCCTGGGCGAGGACGCGGGTCACGCCGGCGCCGAGCGGCTCGGCCCAGCGATTGTACTCGTCCACCTCGACCGCGTTCTCCCCGGAGAAGGTGACGATCTGCGGCCGGTCCAGGTAGTCGGCCACCTTGGTGGGGAAGACCCCCAGGACGCCGTCCGGCCCTCCCGACGGGACGGCGGCGTTGGCGGCCAGGCTGGGCTGGAGCACGTAGAAGCGCGAGGGCGGGGAGGTGCCGAAGCAGCCCGCCAGCACGGGGACGGCGGAGGCGAGGAGGGCGGCGAGGCGGAGCGGGTTCGGGCGCATGGAGGTCCTCACTTGGCCGGTGCCGGCTTGCCCTCCAGCACGGAGGACGGGTTTCGCTCGAGGTACTCGGCGAGCACCCGGACCGCGGCGGCGGCCCGCGCGATCTCGGAGAGCGTGTGGGAGAACTCGCGCTGGGCGCCGGAGGTACCCGCCAGCGTGGCCTGGATCTGGGTCAGGCCGCGCTGCGCCGCCTCGAGCGTGTCGTGGAGGTCGCGGACCACCATCTTCACGTCCGCCTCGCTGACCTTGCCGCGGACCTCGCCCACCAGGCGGTCCACGTTGCCGAGCGTGCGCGAGAGGTCGCGGCCGGCGGTGCCCGCGGCGGCCAGGGCCGACTTGACCTCGGGGGCCCGGGCCAGGTCGCGGAAGGCGGCCAGGGTGTCGGAGAGGTTCCGGGCGATCTCGTCGTAGGGGAGCTCGGAGAGGGCGCTCGCGAACCGCTCCACCCGCTCGGAGAGCACCTGCATCTTCGTCGGGGCGGTGGGGATCTGCGGGTGGGAGGTGGGGATGTCGACCACGCGGGGCGGGGAGCCGGGGTGGAAGTCGAGGTCGATGTAGAGCTGCCCGGTGACGAGGCTCGTGCTCTGCAGCTCCGCCCGCAGCCCCTTGTCGACGAGGAACTTGGCCGCCTCGCCGGGGCCCTGCGACTTGAGCTCCCGCACCGTCCCGGCCGGGTCGTGCACCCGGTCGAGGTTCACCTGGTAGGTGACCTCGATGTCGATGCCCGCGTCCTTGCGGACCATGTAGGCCTCGATGGCGGTCACCTGGCCGAGCGGGACGCCCCGGAAGGTCACCGGCGACCCGATCTGGAGCCCGCGCACCGACTCCGGGAAGAAGCTCACCAGCGTGGTGCTCTTGGTGAAGAACTTGCCCGAGACCAGCGCGGCGATGGCGAGCAGGAAGAGGAGCGCGCCGCCGATGATGAAGCCGCCGACCACCTTGGGATTCGCTCGCATCATGGATAGGTTCCCCGCTCGAGGAAGGCCTTCACCTTGAGATCGGTGGTGGTCGCCGCCATCTCCCGGGGCGGGCCGCGCGCCACCAGGCGGTGCCGCTCCCCGTCGAGGAAGACCGCGTCGTCGGCGATGGCGAAGAGGCTGGGGAGCTCGTGGGTCACGACCACGAAGGTGGCGCCCAGGCTGGCGCGCAGCTCCAGGATCAGGTCGTCGAGGTGGCGGGCCGAGAGCGGGTCGAGCCCGGCCGACGGCTCGTCCAGGAACAGGATGTCGGGGTCGAGCGCCAGGGCCCGGGCCAGCCCCGCCCGGTTGCGCATGCCGCCGCTGACCTGGCCGGGATAGCTGTCCTCGAAGCCGCCCAGGCCCACCAGCTCGAGCTTGGTGATGGCGACCTCGCGGGCCTCGCCGCGCTCCACCCGCAGGTGCTGGACCAGCGGCAGGGAGATGTTCTCGGCGAGCGTCATCGACGAGAGCAGGCCGGCCCCCTGGAAGAGGACGCCGAAGCGGCGGCGCAGCTTGCGCCGCTCCCCCTCCGGGGACGCCCAGTAGGGGGTGCCGTCGTAGACCACGTCCCCGCGGGCCGGGCGGTCGAGCCCGATCATGTGGCGGAGCAGCGTGCTCTTGCCGCTGCCGCTGTCCCCCATGACGACGAAGATCGAGCCGCGCCGGATGGCGAAGGAGACGTCGGACTGCACGACGAAGTCGCCGTAGGCCATGGTCATGGCCTTCACGGTGACGAGGTCGGGGGCGTCGGCGGCGTCGGCCACGGGTTCCTAGAGGCGCACGGCGTAGAAGAAGACGGTGAGGACGGCGTCCACCACGATGACGAGCAGGATCCCGGAGACCACCGCGCGGGTGGTGGAGACGCCGACGCCGGAGGCGGTCCGGCCGGTCCTCATGCCGAAGTAGGTCCCGGAGAGCGCCACCACGGCGCCGAAGGCCGGCGCCTTGAGCAGGCCCACCACCACGTCGGCGAGCACCATCGACTCGCGGGTCTGCGTGAGGTAGAGCGCCGGCGTGATGTCGAGCAGCCCCACCGCCACCACGTAGCCGCCCAGGATGCCGAACAGGTCGGCGTAGAGCACGAGCAGCGGCATCATGGCGATCATGGCCAGGATGCGCGGCGCGACCAGGAACTCCATGGGCGGGAAGTTCATGGTCTCGAGGGCGTCCACCTCCGAGTTCACCGTCATGGTCCCGAGGACCGCGGCGAAGGAGGCGCCGGTCCGCCCGGCCATGACGATCCCGGTCATGAGGGCGCCGGTCTCCCGGACCGTGCCCACGCCCACCAGGTTGGCCACGTAGATGGTGGCGTTGAACTGCTCGAGCTGCACCGCGCCCAGGAAGGCGAGGACGGCGCCCACCAGGAAGTTGATGACGGCCACGAGCGGCAGGGCGGCTCCGCCGGTCTGCTCGAGCAGCACGCCGAATTCGCGTCGCTCGAAGTGGCCCCTCCCGAAGAGCACGTCCTTCACCGCGAGCGAGGCTCGCCCGACGAAGTCGAGCATCCCGGCGGCGTGGTCGCCGAACTCGATGCCGGCGTGGCCGATGCGGGTGGGCAGGGGCTCGTGCGGCGGGGGAGGGGGGAGCGGGCGTCGCGGCCCGCCGGCCAGCGCGAGCAGGTGCCGGAGGCCGTGGGGCAGGCCGCTCGCGTCGACGGGGAGGGCCTGGTCGCGGGCTGCCTCGGCGACCTGGACCAGGTAGGCGAGCAGGGACGAGTCCCAGTGGCCCAGGCCGGCGGCCTGGAAGACGACCCGGGCCGGGGACGCCGCGCGGATCTCGGCGGCGGCCGGCGCCGCGGGCGGGACGGCCGACTCGAGCGACCAGTCGCCGGACACGCGGACGGAGAGCGTCCCGTCGCCGTCGTGGGAGAGGCTGGCCTGGGGGGCGTTCACCGCGCCGCCTCCTCCCGGGAGAGGTTCGACTTCACGAACCGGGAGATGAGCACGGCCACGTAGAGCTGCCCGGTGAGCGCCTGGGACATGGCCACCGCCCGGGACAGCGTGGTGCGGGGGAGCGCGTCTCCGAAACCCACGCTCGTCATGGTGGTCATGCTGAAGTAGATGAAGTCGGCCGGCGTGAAGGGACGCCCGTCGAGCGTGAGCGAGCCCGGGCTCGCCACGTCGAGGAACTCGTAGACGAAGGCGAAGGTGGCCCCCACGAGCAGGTAGGCGAGGATCACGTCGAGGAGCCGGTCCGGTCCGGCGTCGTGCCGGAAGGCGTCGTGGAGCACGAGCCCGGAGAACATGCCCATGGCCACCGCCGAGAGCCCGGCGTCGACGAGGACCAGCGTCGTGGATCGGTCGACGAAGCGGAGGAACTGGACGCCGAAGGCGGCGAAGGCGATGGCGAGCGCGAAGCGTCGGCCCGGTCCCACGCCCATGGCGTTCATGGCCACGAGCATGGTGACCGCGAAGACCACGTCGGCCACCCGGCCCGGCAGGATCTGGTCGGTGAGGAGGACGGGGAGGATGAAGACGTCCACGACGAGCATCGCGAGCAGCGACACGCGCCCCGCCCGCGTCCGCAGGAACGGCTCCCGTCTCACCCGGCCATCCTATCGGATGTCCGCGAGGGGCGGCCATTCCGCGGCGACGTGCCTTGCGGGGCGCGCCCGTACGGGGTATCAGAGGCGCCGGCACGTCGAGGCCCCGTAGCTCAGGTGGATAGAGCGGCGGTTTCCTAAACCGCAGGTCGGGTGTTCGAGTCACCCCGGGGTCACCAGCATTCCGTCGGGTTCCGGACTTGGGTAGGTGCGGATGGCGATCTCCACCGACAGGCGGCTTCGGCCCGGGGTCGTGCCCGGGCCGGTGCGCGACGTCCTCGAGCGCCTCGGCCGGGCCGGCCACCGCTCCTGGCTCGTGGGGGGCGTGGTCCGCGACCTGCTGCTCGCGCGGGCGCGCCACGATCCCGGCGAGTTCGACGTGGCCACGCCCGCCACGCCCGCCGAGGTCCAGGCGCTCTTCCGGAAGGTGATCCCGACCGGCATCGACCACGGCACGGTCACCGTCGTCGCGGGCGGGCTGCGCGTGGAGGTCACCACCTTCCGCGGCGAGGGCGACTACGAGGACGGGCGCCGCCCGAGCCAGGTCACCTTCCACGGCGACCTCGGGGCCGACCTGTCGCGCCGGGACTTCACCGTGAACGCCATGGCCTGGGACCCGCTCGCGGGGGAGCTGCGGGACCCGTTCGGCGGCCGGGCCGACCTGGCGCGAGGGCGGATCCGCGCGGTCGGCGATCCGGCGGAACGGTTCGCCGAGGACGGCCTGCGGCCGCTGCGGGGTGTGCGCTTCGTCTCGCAGCTCGGCTTCCGCCTCGCTCCCGGCACGCGGGCGGCCATCCCCGGGGCGCTGCCGGTGGTGGCGCGGGTCTCCCGGGAGCGGGTCTCGGAGGAGCTCTCCCGGCTCCTCGTCGGGCCGCACGCGGTCGACGGGCTCCGCGCGCTCCGGGAGACCGGCCTCCTCCCGGTGGTGCTCCCCCGGCTCGCCGCGCTACCCCCGGGCCGCGTCGGCCACGCGATCGCCGTGGCGGCTTCGTCCTTCCCGGCGTGCCGGAGGGGACAGGACGCGGACCGTCGCGAGCGCTGCCGGCTCCTGCGGCTCTCGGGCCTGCTCCACGTGCTCCCGCCGGACGCCGCGGCGGAGGAGGTCGTGGCGCTGCGGCTGCCGGGGCGTCTCGCGGCCGGGGTCTTGGCGCTCGCCGCGGTGGGCTGCGCCGGCGCCGCGCCCCTTCCCGACCCAAGGGACCCGGTCGCGGTGCGCCGCTGGATGTCCGCGATCGGCCGGGAGCGGATCCCGCTCGTGCTCGAGCTGCTCGCCGCCGACGCCCGGCACCAGGGAGCGCGGACCGGCGCCAGCGAGCGCCGGATCCGGACCCTGCGCACCCGGGTCGGGGCCGAGCTGCGGGGAGGGGCGGTCCTCTCCGTCGCCGAGCTGGCCGTCGGCGGGCGGGAGGTGATGGCGCTCCTCCCGGACCTCGCCGGCCCCGAGGTCGGCGAGGCGCTCCGGTTCCTGCTGGACGAGGCGATCCGGGACCCCGCCTGCAACGTGCGGGAGGCGCTGCTCGCCCGGCTGCGGGACCGCCCGGCGTTCCGTGCCCCGCGATCCGGGGACGCCCGTTCGCCCTGACCCGTCGCGTCGTTTTCCGGAGCCCCCGCCGGGTCGCAGGACTATCATGCCCGGCCCGGTACCTTGGCCATGTCCCAGCGCATCCTCTGCATCGAGAGCGACCCCTCCTTCCGGGCGCGGGTCCGCAGGGCCCTCGAGGGCGAGGGCTTCACGGTCGACGAGGCCGGATCCGGGCTCACCGGGATCCAGCGTGCGCTCACCCTGCCGCCCGACCTGGTCCTGGCCGACGTCCACCTCCCCGACATCGACGGGGTGGAGATCGCGAGCCGCCTGAAGCAGGACCCGTCGCTCGCCGGCGTCCCATTCCTGGCCCTGGGCGACGCCGACGCCGAGCACGACGTCGCGCTGGCCGCCGGCGCCGACGCCTTCCTGGCGAGGCCGGTGGACGACGCCCGCCTCGTCGCCGAGGTCCGGGAGGTCCTGGGGGGCCGCCGGGAGCGGCTGCCGGAGGCCGGCGAGCGCGCGGGGCTGCGCGCGCTCTCGGCGTCGATGGCGAGCCACCTCGAGCACGCCATCGGCGACGCCCGCGACTGGGAGGAGCGCTGCCTGGAGCGGGACCGGCTCGGCCGCGTCTTCATCGGGAACCTGGCGCACGAGCTCCGCACCGCGCTCACGCCCATCTCCGGCTACCTGAAGATCCTCTCCTCCGACAAGCTCGGCCCGCTCTCGGCGCAGCAGCAGCGCATCCTCGAGTCGATCCAGGGGGCCACCGGACGCCTCACCCGGGTGGTCGAGAACCTCTCCGACTTCGCCACGCTGCAGGCGTCCGACGCCGCGCTCTTCCCGGCCGTGGTGGACCCGGACGCGGTGGCCGAGGAGGTGGTGGCCGACCTGCGCCCCACCATCCGGGAGGCCCGCCTCCACGTGGTCGTCCAGAAGTCGGGCGGAGGGCCCATCTCCGCCGACCCGCGCAAGCTGCGGCAGGCGCTCGCCAACGTGGTGGGCAACGCGGTGAAGTTCTCCCCCCACGGCGGGGAGGTGCTCGTCGAGGTCCAGCGCGACGCCCGCAGCGTGCGCTTCGCCGTCTCGGACCAGGGTCCGGGGATCCCGCCGCAGGACCAGAAGAACCTCTTCGAGCCCTTCTTCCACGCGGCCGGCAAGGACGACCGGGCGAAGCACCCCGGCAGCGGCCTCGGCCTGCCGGTGGCGCGCCGGATCCTGGAGGCGCACGGCGGGAGCATCGCCGTGGAGAGCCCTCCGCGTGCGCAGTCGGAGGGGGTTCGCCGGCACTTCACCGGCTCCAAGTTCGTCCTGGCGCTCCCCATCCGGGAAGCGACCGGATAGCCCCGTGCGCGTCCTCGTCGCCCTGTCCGGCGGGGTCGATTCCTCGGCCGCCGCGGCGCTGCTCGTGGAGCAGGGGTACGAGGTGCTCGGCGTGGCCATGCGCGTCCACGACTACTCCGACCGCTCGCGCGGCCGCACCTGCTGCGCCCCCGACGACCTGGACGACGCGCGCGCCGTGGCCCGGCGGCTCCGCATCCCGTTCTACGTCGCCAACGTCGAGGCGGAGTTCGGTCGTCGCGTCGTGGATCGCTTCGTCGACGACTACCTGGCCGGCCTGACCCCGAACCCCTGCATCGCCTGCAACGCCGAGGTGAAGTTCGACTGGCTCCTGCGCCGCGCCCGGGCGCTCGGCGCGCGCCTCGCCACCGGTCACTACGCCCGGGTGGAGCGGCGCGAGGACCGCCTCGCGCTCCTCGCCGCGGCCGACCGTGCCAAGGACCAGAGCTACTTCCTCCACGCGCTGGGCCAGGCCGAGCTGGCCGACGTGCTCTTCCCGGTCGGGCACCTCCCGAAGCCCGAGGTCCGCGCCGTCGCCGCCCGGGCCGGGCTGCCCACCGCGGACAAGGCCGAGTCGCAGGAGATCTGCTTCGTGACCGACGGCGACGCGGGGCGCTTCGTGGAGCTGCGCCGCCCCGGTGCGGCGCGGGGCGGGGAGATCGTGGACGTCGGGGGCAGGGTCATCGGCCGGCACGCCGGCGTCCACCGCTACACGGTGGGGCAGCGGCGCGGCCTGGGCATCGCCTCCGGGGAGCGGGCCTACGTGGTCCGGCTGGAGGCCGGCCCGGCCCGCGTGGTGGTGGGAACGGCCGACGACGCGTCGGCGGACCGGTTCCGCGTGGAAGGGGTCCGGTGGGTGTCCGGCCTCCCCGCCGCCGGCCGGCTCCGGGTGCGGATCCGCCACGGGCACGCCGGGGAGGACGGGACGCTCGGGCCGCTGCCGGGGGGCGAGGTCGAGGTCCGGCTCGACCGGCCGGTGCGGGGCGTGGCCCCGGGCCAGGCGGCGGTGTTCTACGACGGCGACGAGGTCGTCGGGGGAGGCCGGATCGCGCGCTGGACCGGACCGGGCGCACGCCGGGAGGTTGCCGGCGCGGCGACGCCGTCGTAGAGAAGGCAGCCATGCGGCTTCCCGACGGACGCGAGGTCCCCGACCTGCACGTGGACCCCGAGATCGTGGCGCGCTGCCGCGCGCTGGCGGACCGGATCACCGGCCAGGTGATGGGGTTCGTCGAGCGGCACACCACGGTCTCCATCGAGCGGACCGTCCTGCGGCAGCTGGGCTTCCACGAGGCCGGGCCGCGGGGCGTGCCGCTCGTGAACCTCATGGTCGACGCGCTCCACGAGCGGGGCCTGCTCGGACGCGGGGCGGCCTACTGGTTCGGCCGCGCCCTGCGCATGGGCGCGCGCGACCCGCTCCAGGTGGTGGAGCGGATCACGGCGCTGCCGCGCGACCCGGCGCCGCTGCCCGCCGGGGACGAGGCCGCGCTCCGGGAGGAGGTCCGGGCCGAGGTCCGCGCCGCCGCCGACGAGCTGCGCCGCCGGGTGGCCGCGCGCGACGCGCTCCGGGACGAGCTGGGCATGGGCCCGCGCCCGCACCGCTACCTGATCGTGGCCACCGGCAACATCCACGCCGACGTGATCCAGGCGTGCGCGGCGGCCCAGGCCGGCGCCGACGTCATCGCGGTGATCCGCTCCACCGCCCAGTCCCTGCTCGACTACGTGCCGCACGGGGCGACCACCGAGGGCTACGGTGGCACCTACGCGACGCAGGAGAACTTCCGCATCATGCGGGAGGCCCTCGACGCCGAGTCCCGCCGGCTGCGCCGCTACGTGATGCTCACCAACTACGCGTCCGGGCTGTGCATGGGCGAGATCGCCTACGCGGCGGCCTTCGAGCGGCTCGACATGCTGCTCAACGACGCCATGTACGGCATCCTCTTCCGCGACATCAACATGCGGCGGACGCTCTGCGACCAGCACTTCTCGCGTCGCATCACCGCCTTCGCCGGGGTGATCATCAACACCGGCGAGGACAACTACATCACCACCGCCGACGCCGACGAGGCCGCCCACACCGTCGTCGCCAGCCAGTTCGTCAACGAGTCGTTCGCGCACCGCGCCGGCCTGCCGGACCGGCTCATCGGCCTCGGGCACAGCTTCGAGATCGACCCGCACCGCGACGACACCATGGCCCGGGAGATCGCCCAGGCGCTGCTCGTGCGCACGCTCTTCCCGGACGCGCCCATCAAGTACATGCCCCCCACCAAGCACAAGGAGGGGGACATCTTCTTCAGCCACGCCTACGACGTGATGGCGGACGTGGTGGCGCGGATCACCGGCCAGTCGATCCAGCTGCTCGGCATGATGACCGAGGCCATGCACAACCCCTTCCTGATGGACCGCTACGTGGCCCTGAAGAGCTCCGACTACGTCTACCGGGCGTGGCGGTCCATGGGCGGGGAGCTCCAGTTCCGCCCGGGTGGCATGGTGGAGGGACGGGCCGCGGCCACCCTGGGCCGGGCGCTCGCGCTGCTCGAGGAGGTGGCCGGGGAGGGGCTCTTCGCCGCGATCGGCAGGGCCCGCTTCGGCGACGTCGCGCGGCGCGAGGACGGGGGCAAGGGGCTCTCCGGCGTCGTGCCGCGGGACGAGGGCTACTTCAACCCGTTCCTGGACCTGCTGGAGGGGCGCGGATGACGGCGCGCGGGGCGTCGATCGCCGCGCTGGCGGCCCTCGCGCTCGGCGCCTGCGCCCGGGTCCAGCCCGTGTCGCGCCCCTCCGCCGACGGGACCGCGCGGGTGTACCAGGTGGCGACGCTCTCCTTCGAGGTCCCCGCGAGCTGGAGCGCCGACGGCGATCCACGCCGGGTGAAGCTGACCGCCCCCGGCGGCGAGGCGGTGGTCGAGGCGCGGGCCACCGCCGCACCGGGCAGCGCGGCCTCCTGCCTGGCCGCCGCCGGGGAGGCGCTGGAGCGGGGTGCGAGCGGGCTCACCGGCGTGCGGCGGCACGCGAGCACCTTCGCCGGGCGGAAGGCCATCGCGCAGGAGGCGGACCAGGGCGCCTGGCACGGCTGGGCCTGGGCCGCCTGCGACGGGGGAGAGCAGTACCGCGTCTTCCTGGCCGGGCGCACCCCGGTGTCGCGCGAGACCATCGAGGTCCAGCGCCGCCTCCTGGCCACGGCGCGGATGGGAGGGAGCCCGTGAGCGGTCCGACGAGCGGCAAGGTCTCCGAGCTCGTTCGCCCCTACGGCGACCGGCGGGACGACGGGGTGGTCCAGGTCTCCTTCGTGCTGCCCGTGGAGCCGGGCGAGCGGGCGCGCGAGGCGGCCACGCGGGTCGCCCGTGGCATGGGTCTCGACGGGGTCCACGTGGCCGCCATGGAGAAGGCCGCCGAGGGGTACGCCTTCTTCGTGGTCTACGGCCGCACCGAGGTGGTGGTGGACCTCGCCACCATCGACGTGCCCGAGGTGAAGGTCCGCAAGCTGGGCTTCGACGACCTGAACGCGCTCGTGGCCCGGGAGCTCGGGCGGCGCATCGTGGTGCTGGGGGCCTGCACCGGCTCCGACGCCCACGCGGTGGGCATCGACGCCATCATGAACATGAAGGGGTTCGCCGGCGACTACGGCCTGGAGCGCTACCCCGCCTTCGACGCGCGCAACCTGGGATCGCAGGTGGAGAACGCCGCGCTGGCCGCGGCCTGCCGGGACGCCGGGGCCGACGCGGTCCTGGTCTCGCAGGTGGTCACGCAGCGGGACGTCCACAAGGAGAACGCCCGCGCCTTCCTGGACGAGCTCCGCCGCCTGGGAATCCGGGACCGGGTGATCGCCATCCTGGGCGGGCCCCGCATCGACCACCGGCTGGCGCTCGAGCTGGGCTTCGACGCCGGCTTCGGGCCGGGCACGCGCCCCTCGGACGTGGCCAACTTCCTGGCCGGCCGGGTTCTCGAGAGGGCCGGCCGCGCGCCGGCGGAGGTCCCCCATGGTTGACCGGGTCGTCATCCGCGTTCGCATGTCCCAGGCCGACGCCCACTACGGCGGAAACCTGGTGGACGGCGCGCGCATGCTCCAGCTCTTCGGGGACGTGGCCACCGAGCTGCTCGTCCGCCACGACGGGGACGAGGGGCTCTTCCGGGCCTACGAGGGCGTCGAGTTCCTGGCCCCGGTGCACGCCGGCGACTACGTCGAGGCCACCGGCGAGATCACCCGGGTCGGCAAGACGTCGCGCGCCATGCGCTTCGAGGCCCGCAAGGTGGTGGTGCCCCGGCCCGACCTCTCCGACAGCGCCGCCGAGGTGCTGGCCGAGCCGGTGGTGGTGTGCCGGGCCACCGGCACCTGCGTGGTCCCGCTGGACAAGCAGCGCAGCGTCCGAACCTAGGAGGCAGACATGGGGCAGAAGGCCATCGTCACCTGCGCGGTCGTGGGCGCCGAGGTGACGCGCGCGCAGAGCCCGGCCGTGCCGTACCTGCCGGAGGAGATCGCCCGGGCCTCGGTGGAGGCCTGGCGGGAGGGAGCCGCGGTGGTCCACCTCCACGCCCGCCACCCGGACGGGAGGCCGTCGCAGCGTGCCGAGCACTTCCGCGAGATCGTGGATCGCATCCGCCAGGCCGGCTGCGACGTGGTGATCCAGTGCTCCACCGGGGGCGCGGTGGGCATGTCGGTGGACGAGCGGCTCGGCTCGCTGGTGGACGGCGCCGAGATGGCCACGCTCAACATGGGCACACTCAACTTCGGCGACGACGTCTTCGTGAACACCCGCCCGGACATCGTCCGCATCGCCGGTCGCATCCGGGAGCGCCGGATCGCGCCCGAGTGCGAGGTGTACGACGCCGGCATGCTCGAGACCCTGCGCTGGATGCTCGAGAAGGGGCACCTCGCGCACCCGTACCACGTGCAGTTCGTGCTGGGCGTGCCCGGCGGCATGTCCGGAGGCGAGCGGAACCTCCGCTTCCTGGTGGAGGGGATGCCCGAGCCGGCCCACTGGACGGTCGCCGGCATCGGACGGCACGAGATGCCCATGGCGGAGCTGTCCCTCTCCATGGGCGGCCACGTGCGGGTGGGGCTGGAGGACAACCTCTTCCTCTCGAAGGGCGTCCTGGCCCGGGGGAACCACGAGCTCGTCGCGGCCGCGGTGGCGATGGTGGAGCGGTCCGGCCGGTCGCTCGCCACGCCGGCCGAGGCCCGCGCCATCCTGGAGATCGCATGAGCCTGAAGGACTGGCTGGTCCGCTTTCGCTCGCAGCACGAGCAGGCCCGCGCCGGGAAGCTCTCCGGGGACGGGCTGGCCGACTACCGTGCCGGGCGGGACGAGCTGGCGCGCGCCCTGCTCGGGGCCCAGGCCGCCTCGCTCCGGCCCGGCGAGGTGCCAAGGCAGGCGCTGCGCGTCGCGCGGGCCCTGCAGGCCGATCTCGAGTGGAGCGTGGACCGGGTGCGGGCGGTGACGCAGGAGATCTCCGCGGGCGGGTTCTCGGCCCTGCTCGCCAAGGCGCCGCCCACCGACGAGGAGGTGAAGGTGAGCCTGCGGATCCCGGGAGGGGACCCCATCGTCGGGAAGGCGCGGGTGGTGGGGGCGGCCGTGCAGACGGCCGCGACGCGGGTGTCCTTCTCCTTCGCGAACCTGGGGGCGGCCGAGAAGGATCGCCTCGAGTTCGCCGTCTTCGACACGGTGCTGCAGAACATCCGGGTCTGAGCCCGCGCTCCACCCTCCGGAAAAGGTGAGGGCGATCCCGGGGCCCGCCGCCCCGGGACCGCCCTCCGCGCCCCACGCGCGCGCTACGACTTGGCCGGCTCGGGCGCCTTCGGCGCGGCGCCGAGGTCGATGTCGACGTCGAGTTGGATCGACCACATCATGGTGGAGAGGCCGGGCTGGGCGTTCTTGTTGAGGAAGAAGATCGGGCCGGTGAGGATGTCGATGGCCGGCGTGAAGTAGATGCCGATGCCCGCGGCGCCGGCGCTGTAGGCGTTGTTGCCGGTCTGGATGTCGGCGAAGAAGTTGATCTTGTAGAGCCCCTTCAGATCCAGCACCACGTCCGGCGAGACGTAGGACCCGATGAAGCCACCGCGACCCAGCACCACCCCGTCGACGTCGCTCCAGATGGCGTCGCCGCCCCCCGCGCCGTAGTAGCCGCCCACGGTCAGCGCGCCGAAGAAGAAGGTCTTCCCGATCTCGGCGTGGAGCACGTCGAAGGAGGTTCCCGAGGTCAGGCCCACGCCGTAGATGCCGGCGGTGATGCCCGGGAACCAGTCCCCGTAGGCGCCCTCGACGAGACCCAGCTTGGCGTTCAGCTGCAGGGGGCCGGCCGGGGAGGCGAAGTAGAAGTTGTAGTACGGCAGGAAGGCGTCGAAGCCCACCTCCGCCTGGAACTTCTCGAAGGGCAGGATGCCCATGGTGAGGCCCACGTCCATGGGGTACATGGCCTTGTCGTTGAAGTACGAGTCGTAGGTGACGTGCGGGAGCAGGAAGGGCTGGATGTAGGTGGTCGCCGGCGTCCAGAAGAGGGTGGACGGCGTGGCCCACGCGCTCTGCGCGGTGAGCGCGATGGCGCAGGCGGCGAGGACTCGGGCGATCTTCTTCATCGATGGTCTCCGTGGATGGCGGCCGCGAAGGGCGAGGCCGACGTTCGACTCCGGGTCAATGCACCCCGCGTGCCGGACGGCCGGGGCCGGAAGCGGCCGTGGATCGGCGCCGCGGTGGCGGCCCCGGAACGGGCTGCGCGCCCGCCGGGCAGGTCGTGCACCGGGGGCGCGCAGGCCGAGGCGGGAATCGGACTCAGGCGTGGGCGGTGCCGCCCGACGTCGACTCGATGTCGGTGTGGATGTAGCCGCGCTCGCCGCTCTCCGAGGCGTCCATGCCGGTCCACTCGTCCTGCTCGTCGGCGCGCAGCGGGAAGACCACGCCGACCACCTTGTAGAGCACGAAGGAGAGCGTGGCCGACCAGGCCAGCGTGGCGACCACGCCCACCGCCTGCCAGCCCACGAGCGCCAGGCTGGCGTCGGCGCCGTCCGGGTTCACGAGCTTGGTGGCGAAGACGCCGGTGAGGAGCGCGCCCAGCGTGGCGGCGACGCCGTGGACCGCGAAGACGTCGAGCGAGTCGTCGACCCCGAGGCGGGGGCGGTAGCGGACGGCGAGCAGCGAGGCGATGCCGGCGGCGGCGCCGATGAGCAGCGCGGCGCCCGGGGTGACGAAGCCGGCGGCCGGGGTGATGGCGACCATGCCGGCGACCGCGCCCGAGGCGAGCCCGACGCCCGACATCTTGCCGTGGAAGAGGAAGAGCTCGGCGAGGCCCCAGGCGGCGGCGGCGGCGGCCGGGGCGAAGAAGGTGTTGGCGAAGGCGTAGGCGGCGAGCCCGTTGGCGGCCAGCGCCGACCCGCCGTTGAAGCCCAGCCAGCCGAACCAGAGCATGCCCGCGCCCAGGATGACGAACGGGACGTTGTGGGGCAGCACGGTCGGGGCGCGCAGCCCGCGGCGCTTCCCAAGGAGGACAGCGCCGACGATGGCGGCCGCGGCGGCGTTGATGTGCACGACGGTGCCGCCGGCGAAGTCGAGGACGCCGCGGGCGCGGAGCCACCCGCCCGGCGCCCACACCCAGTGCGCGACGGGCGTGTAGACGACGAGGCTCCAGAGCACGACGAAGAGCACGAAGGCCTTCACCCGGATGCGCTCCACCAGCGCGCCGGAGATGAGCGCCGGGGTGATGACCGCGAACATCCCCTGGAAGAGCATGAAGGCGGCGTGCGGGATGGAGGCCGCGAGCGACTTCTCCGGCTCGGCGCCCACGCCCCGGAGCGAGAACCAGTGGGCGCCGCCCAGGAAGGAGTCGAAGGCGCCGGGGGAGAAGGAGAGGCTGTATCCCACCACCGCCCAGAGCACCCCCACCACCGCCATGCAGACGATGGAGAGGATCATGGTGTGGACGACGTTCTTGGCCCGGACCAGGCCGCCGTAGAAGAAGGCGAGTCCGGGGGTCATGAACATGACGAGCGCGGCGCTCATGAGGACGAAGGCGGTGTCGCCGGAGTTGATGGAGTTCACGCGGTTACCTCGGCTGAGTGTGGGGTGGCCGTCCCCAGTGCAGGCCGCGTGCCGCCCGGGCAGGCAGGGTGGGAGCACGCTTACCGGGCCATCCCGGGCGCGGGTGCGCGCCACCCGGGCAGGCCGTTGCCCGGGCATCGTGCAGCGGACCCTCGCGGATCCCGCGCCTGGCTAGCGCTGCGGGGCCTTCGTCGGCTTCTTCGCCGTCGCCTTGGCGGGCTTCGCCTTGGTCTTCGCCACCGGCTTGGCCTTGGACGAGGTCCGGGCCGGCGCCTTCTTCACGGCCGCCTTCTTCTCCACCTTGCGCGGGGGCTCCGGCGGCGGGGGCGGCGGGGGGGCGACGTAGGGGTCGTCGTCGCTCGCCGACGTCATGCCGGCCGGCGCGCCGTCCACGACGCGGTACGGGCCCCGGGTCAGCTCCTCCTCGGTGACGGCCCGCTCCAGCCAGGCCCGGTCGGCACCCGTGGCACCGGAGGCGTCGAGCGTGCGCTGCGCGCCGGCCCGGTCCCCGGCGCGGCCCTGCAGCGCGGCGAGGTGGAGGGCCGCGCGCGCGCGCTCGTTCGAGGGGGTTCCCTCGCGGTCGGCGAGGATCCGCTCGAGCG
>JBBIOL010000006.1:0-57976 GCA_037443385.1 Anaeromyxobacteraceae bacterium | reverse complement strand
CTAGGCGACCTGGGCCGCGGCCTGCCGGACCGCCTCCAGCTCGATCCCGATGTCGACCTTGTCGGCGACGAGCACGCCACCGGTCTCGAGCGCCTGGTTCCAGGTGAGGCCGTAGTCCTTGCGGTTGATCGAGGTCGTGGCGGTGAAGCCGACGCGGGTGTTGCCCCACGGGTCCCTCCCCTGTCCGCCGTACTCGACGTCGAGGACGACCTCGCGCGTCACGCCCCGGATGGTGAGGTCGCCGATCACGCGCAGCCGGTCCGGGGAGGTGGCCTCGACGCGGCGGCTGCGGTAGCGCAGGGTCGGGTACTTCGCGGCGTCGAGGAAGTCGGGCGAGCGGAGGTGCGTGTCGCGGTCGGCGACGCCGGTCTCGATGCTGGCCGCCTCGATCTCGACCTCGACGCTCGAGCGCGTCAGGTCCGCGGTGTCGAGGGAGAGCTTCGCGTTCCACTTGCCGAAGTGCCCGTGCACCTTGGCGATGACCATGTGACGGACCGTGAGGTTCACCGCCGAGTGCGCGCCGTCCGCCTGCCAGTTCTCGAGAGCCATCATCCTTCTCCTGTCGTGGGCCCGTGGGCCGTGTGAAGGAGGGGAGTGCATCCACCGGGCCGACGCCGCTGGCGCCGCAACCGGCCGTGTTCACGGGAGACCCTGCGCGGACGCCTCGGCCGGATCGGCTCAGAATGAGCCTGTGCGGCTCGTTTCGATCAGGAGGCGGCGGGCGAGTGGCGTCCTCTCACTTCGATGCGGCGACCCGCGCCTCCAGCTCGCGGATCCGGCGCGAGGTCTCCTTGTCCCGGAGGAAGCGCTTCGTCACGTCCCGGATCGTGGCGGCGGGCCCCAGGATCTCCCCGCCCGGACCCTTCAGCATCTGGATCGTGAACTCGATGGAGATGGTGCGGCCGTCCTTCGTGACCGCCGGGACCGCGAGCAGGTCGCCCGTGCCGTAGCGGCTCACCCCCGTCACCATGACCCGGTCGTATCCCTCCCAGTGCCGGCCGCGCAGGCGCTCGGGGATGATGATGTCCATCGACTGGCCCACAGCCTCGGCGGCGGTGAACCCGAAGATGGCCTGCGCGCCCGCGTTCCACAGGCGGATGACGCCCTTCGCATCCCCGAAGACGACGGCGTCGGGGCTCCCGTCGACGATCTGCCGGTACAGCTGCTCGTCCATCGCTCCGCCCTCCTTCCGGAACCAGGTCCTCACCAGCCCCCGCGTCGAGCGAGCGGGAGACCGCTCACGGTGTCACCTCTCCTGTTCACCCTTCTGGCCGGGCCGTGCCGGGGCCGGCCGCTCCGCCTGCAGCGCCGAGCGCCGCAGGGCCTCCCCGGCGGTCCGGCACACGGTCGGTCCGTCGGCGTGGGCGGCCGTCTTCACCGGTGGGTAGGCACGGACGCGCTCGAGGAGCGCCGCGGCCTCGGAGGACAGCAGCTCGTCGGCGGCCGCGTAGAGCCCGGCCGGCCCCTCCTCCACCGCGTTGTGGGGCCCGAGGATGGAGCGGAGCTCGTCCACGATCGACGCGTCGGGCGTGGGCACGAGGAGCGAGGCGATGGCCCCGTGGTCCACCCGCAGCCTCCGCGCCTCGGGGAGCGGCTCCCCGCCGCGGGCCGCGCGGATGCGCGGCAGGAGGAACTTCTCCTCCAGGGCGATGTGGCGCAGGAGCCCACCCCGGAACGCCTCGAACGCGGCGCGATCGATCCGTCCCGCTTCCGCGACGGATCGCCGGAGGAGCTCCTCCAGCCGGGCGTGGTCGGCGGAGAACCAGGCGGAGATGGGCCTCGCGTCCATGCGCGGGCTCCCTCAGGCGACCGCGGCGGCCTTCCCGGTGAATCGCGGCATGAGCACGTGGTTCTCGAGGTGCACGTGCCGGAGGATGTCGGCCTCCAGGTCCCGGAGCTCCGCCAGGAGCGTCCGGTAGCTCGTGCACCCCCAGCCCGGGGTCGTGAAGTCGTCGGCGAGGGCCCGGATCTCCGCGAGCTTCGTGCCCACGGCGAGGTGCTCCGCGTTCATGGCGTCGAGGTGCGCGCGGGCGCCGTCGCGGGGGCCGCCGGGGCTCACGAGCTCGGGGAAGAGGACCTCCTCCTCGAAGTCGAGGTGGGGCCAGAGCATGGCGACGAGCTCGGCGAACCCGCTCCGGAGACCGGCGAGCTTCGGGTTGTGCTCCCCGTGCACCGTCGCGACCTTGGCGAGGAGCGGCTCGATCCGCGGCACGGCGCGCCGCAGGTATCCGTGGTGGCGGTCGACGATCCGCGCCACGAGCGCGGGCGTCGAGAAGGTGCGGAGGTCCTCCTCGACGGGAGCCCCGGAGCGCTCCCCGACCGCACGCTCGAGCTCGGCGAAGAGGGCCGCGGGCTCCTTGCCGATGCCCCTGCAGGCCTCGGGCACGGAGACGTTTCCCCGGCAGCAGAAGTCGATGCGGTTGCGCTGGAAGACTTCGGCCGTCTCCGGGTGGTCGAGGACGATCCGGGCGACGGTGGCGGTGCGGTCCACGGGGGCGGGATTCGACATGGCGCTTCCTCCTGGGGTCCCTCTAAGCAGGAGGCGTGCCGGGCGGCGGGGAAGTCGATCCACGAGGGTTGCCGCGTAGGTAGCGGCGTCCTATGTTTCAATATCGAGCATGGTGAAACACTCCCGCGCCAGCCACGACTCCCCCCGGCCGGAGGCCTGCCACTGCGACGTCTGCGGTCTCGACACCGTGGTGGCGAGCATCCGCCACACCGTCCAGGTCGTGGCCGAGAGCCCGGTCATGCGATCGGTGCTGCTCCGCGCCCGGGACTTCGCCGACGCCGACGCACCGGTCATGATCCAGGGCGAGAGCGGGACCGGGAAGGAGATCCTGGCCCGGGCCATCCACGCCAACGGCCCGCGCCGTGACCAGGCGTTCGTGGCGGTGAACGTGGCCGCCCTGCCGGCGGACCTCCTCGAGTCGGAGCTCTTCGGTCACGCCCGCGGCGCGTTCACCGGGGCCACCGGCGAGAAGCCGGGCCTCTTCGAGACCGCCGACGGCGGCACGCTCTTCCTCGACGAGATCGCCGAGATGCCCCCCGCGCTGCAGGCGAAGCTGCTTCGCGCCGTGCAGGACGGCGAGGTCCGCCGCGTGGGCGACACCCGGGCCTTCGGCGTCGACGTCCGGCTGGTCTGCGCGACGCATCGCGACCTGGATGCGCTCGTGGAGCGGGGCGCCTTCCGGGATGACCTGTACTACCGGCTCCGGGTCCTCGTCCTCCGCGTCCCGCCCCTGCGGGAGCGGCGGGAGGACGTCCTGCCGCTCGCGCGGCTCCTCCTGGCCGCGGAGCGGCGGCCCGCCCGCGGGTTCAGTCCCGCGACCGAGAAGGTCCTCCTGTCGCACGACTGGCCCGGCAACGTGCGCGAGCTGGGCAACGTCGTGAAGCACGGAGCCGCCCTCGCGCGCGGTGGCCTCGTGGAACCCCAGCACCTTCCCGAGGGCCTGGGAACGGGCGCCCGGAGGCGGATGGCCGGCACGGAGCTGCGGACGCTCGCGGAGGTGGAGCGCGAGCACGTCCTCCGCGTGCTGGAGCGGTGTGGCGGCAACCAGGTGGAGGCGGCCCGCGTGCTCGGGATCAGCCGGAGCACGCTCTGGCGGATGCTTCGCGCGGCGCGTGCCTGAGGTGCTGAACCCGGTGCTCGCCTGGGCCCGGCCGTCCGCGCCGGGGCTCCGGCCGCGGGCCCCGCGCACGGGACATCGGCCCACGCCCACCCGGTGCCGGCGCACTGAGAGGGTGCCGGCGGCCGGGGATCGCCCTCACCGCTCGAGCAGTGCGGCCAGCGACGACCAGTCGACCTGCCGGATGAGCTTCGTCGTGGCCACGCAGTCCCCCGGATCCTCCCGCATGGGAGGGGCCGCGCGCAGCTCTCTCGTGCTCCGCGTGATCCCGGCGACGTGGATGATCTGCAGGGACGACCGCGGCAGCTTCGGATTTCGCAACCCCGGGTTCGGCGTCACGAACCGCGTGCAGCCGGGCGTGGCGTCGGGCACGAGGACCCAGTCGAACCGTCCGCTGCTCTTCGGGATCACGGCGCAGGCCGGGGCGTCGAGGACGGCGGCGTTGCCCGAGGCCAGGAGGGCCCGGGCCTCCTCGTAGGTCCTCGTTCGCTCCCCGAGGTTGCGATCGGACGTGGCGGCGAGGAGGGCCTTGCGGGCGTCCTCCTCGTACCGCCGGTTCATGACCTCGAGGTGGCGCGCGTTCTGCTCGGCACCGGCCCCGCCCTTGGCCCTCGCCTCGGCCTCCTGCGCGCGACGCCGAGCCATCGCCTCGGGGGCGAGGACGGCCTCCGCGGTCCGTCGGGCCGACGCGCTCCCGGACACGGCGGACTCCACGGCCTTCCTGTACTCCGGCAGCAGGTGGGCGAGCACCCGGCGCGTGGGGACCGGCACCCAGATCGTCGTGCCGGGAGGGACGATGACGAGCATGTCGCCGTAGACGGGCCGCCCGCCGATCTCGCCGTCCTTCTTCGGTTCCTGGAGAAAGGTGCCCTCCCCGTCCTCGTAGGCGGTTCCGGGCACGGGTGGCGAGTTGAAGCCGAGCCGCAGCGTGCAGTGCAGCTCGTCCTCCTTGAACACGGGTCCCGGCTCCGCGTCGCCCGCCCTCGGCGGCTTCCCAAGCACGAAGTAGCTGGGAAACCCGAAGCTCACGTCGCCCAGGAGCGGCAGGCCGCGCGCGAGGTGTGCCTTGCGTTCCTCGATCGACTCGATGTCCCCCAGGGTCGCACGCGTGCGCACGTCGAAGCCGGCCGGCGGATCGAGCAGCGGAGCGCGCATCACCACCTCGACCACCTTCCGCAGGTTGGCCTCCAGCGCCTTCAGCTCGGCCGCCGTCGCGCGCATGTCCATGACTACGAAGCGCTCGCGTTGCAGGCTCCAGGGGAGGATCTTCCCGGGGTGGCCGGCCAGGAAGGTGACCGACGCCGTCTCTCCCGGGGCATGGGGCACGGGGGGCAAGGGAGCGGGCACCAGCTCCGTCGAGGGAGGAGGCCGGGCGTCACGGGCCAGCGCCGCCGCCGCGATCTTCGCCTCCAGCACGCTGCCGTCCACGGGGAGCTCTTGCTCGCGGGCGATGCGGCGCGCGCGTTCGTAGGCCCTCACCGCGCTCGAGTGCTCGCCTGCCCCGGTGAGCCCGTCGCCGTACTCCACGGCCTCCACGTAGTCCTTCATGGCGCCGGCGTTCGCGGCCTGCGCCGCAGCGGGCGCCGGCAGGACGTTCAGGAGCAGCAACCCCGCGAGGGCGAGCGCGCCGACCGGCTCGAGAATCGACATCTCCGACCTCCTAGAACGACCGGTCACCAGCCCCGAACCCCGCACCGAGGACCCCCTTGCCCTCCAGCGAGGGACCGGAGTTCACGCCGGCACGGACGCCGATCTCGATCTCCACCGAGGGGCCCTTCTGCTGGAGGATGGTCTTCTCGCCGACGGGTGTCTCCACCGCGACGCCCTCGAACGCATCGGTCTCGGCCGTCACCTTCACGCCCCCGGACATGCCCCAGTCGGAGACCCCGTTGGCATCGACCTCCACGAACCCGCCGATCTTGGCTCCCACCTCCACGGCGACGGGCCCGGCGTCCACGCCGCCCTTGACGCCGATCGCGCCTTCCAGGGTCCCCCGGACCAGCTCGCCGGTTCGCTCGTCCTGCGTCACCGTGCCGGAGAGGGGACCGATGTCGAGGCTCCCCTCGACCACGTGTCCGGTGAGCACGTTCTCGAGGACCTTTCCGGCCAGCGGGCCCGCCTTGAAGGTCGTCGTCATGTGATTGCAGTCCAGCTCGATCCGCAGCGCGACGAAGTCGAGGCGGGTGTGGTACTCGCAGTGGAAGTCGTCGAACTCGGGCAGGGGGCCTCGCCCGGTGGGCTCCTTCTCCCCGCTGTAGGCGGGGGCACACGGCTCGTTCGAGACGTGGCGAATCTCCCCGAGCCGGTCGAGGAACCGGCTCTTCGCCCTGGCCTTCTCGGTCTCGAGGTCGAGCTCGCTCGTCGAGGTGAACTGGTGCAGGTACGTTCCCTCGTTGGCCCACCGTGCCTCGATGGCCAGCCGGTCGGCCTGCAGCGGGCGCAGGAGGCCGTTGATCGCGCGGATCCTCCGGTTGTTCACGTCGTCGAGGGCCGCGCACTGCTCGCGCGTGGTGTCGTCGAGCCGGTTCGCGTACCTCGCCTCGACCGCCATGAACGCCTCGCCGTGCTCCTCCTCCAGGCGATCGATCTCCGCGCGCACGCCACGCGCCTTCTCTTCCCAGAGCCGCACGCGGCGGGCGTGGTCCTCCTGCTCCGAGAGCAGGAGTCGCGCCGCCTTCCGGGCGTAGGGACCCGGCACGGCCACGTTCGCGGGGCGCCGCCCCCGCGCGACGGCGGCCGCGTAGCCCTCCATGCGCTTCCGCTCCGCCTCCCCGAGCGCGTCCGCGAGCGCGTTGAGCTTTCCGCTCCACACCTTCCCGGCGGCCTGGACCGCGGAGTGGAAGGCCTCCCACCTCGGATCCAGGTCGACCGCCTCCTCCACCGTCATCGGGTAGGGCGGGACCAGGAACTTGTGGAGGGCCAGGGGGTCCTGCGGAACGTGGAGCGCCCAGTGGACGTCCCGGGGCTCGAGCGGGCGGCCCAGGCGGCGGAGCCTCGCCGCCTTCGCGTCGCTGTACCCGAACTGGATCGATCGATGCGCAGCCGCGGCGGCCGCGGCGAGGTTGCCGCTCGCCTCCTCGATGACGCTCACCGTCGCGTTCGCCTGCGAGTGGAGCGGATGGCGTCGGATGGCCTCGTCCAGGCTCTTCCGGGCCTCGTCGACGTCGCCGAGCCCGAACCAGGCCTGCCCGAGGTTGTTCAGCACCGTGGTGTTGCCGGGGTGGTCGCGGGCCAGCGTGTAGAGGATGGGCAGGGCCGCGGTCTCGCCACCCGCCATGACGAGGAAGGCCGCGTAGTTGGCGACGACGTCCGGATCCTCCGGCGCCAGCGCGGCGGCCCGGCCGGCGAGGAACAGGGCGAGTTCGAGATCGCCGGAGATCCAGGCCCCGATGGCCCCGCCCGCGACGGGCGCCGGTCCGGCAGCGCGTGCCTGGAGCGCGCGCAGCACCGCCTCCCGGTCCTTCCGCGTGGCGGCCGGCAGCCTGCGCTCCACCGCCGAACGGACCTTCGAGAGGAAGAGACCCATCTCGGCCGGCGTGAAGGGCGCCCGACGAACCCGTGCGATCCGCGCTGCGTCCCGGGCGGGGAGGCCGGGCGCCGGGACCGGCGCGCACAGGAGCGCTCCGGCGAGCAGGGGCGCGATCCGTCGGAGGTTCACCGGGATCCCTCCCGGCTGCCTGGACCTTCGTCCTCGTCGTCGGTGACCTGGAGCCGCTGCGGGGCGAGGACGCCGACGACGATGCCTGGTCTCATGGGAACCCCCAGCGGACGTGCTGCAGGAGCTTCCACCCGCGGCGTGGCGGCAGGTAGACACACACCCGAGAAGCGGTGTGGCACACCCCGGTCCCGACCCCGGGAGGCGGCCGACCGTCAGCGCGCCGGATGGAGCGCCGCCGCCATCCGGCGGGCGGCCTCCTCGAGCTCCCGCTCTCCGAGGGGGGCGAAGCCCATGCGGAGCGCCGGGACCGGCCCCCCGTCGAACGCGAACATCCGGCCCGGTCGGAACGAGACCCCGGCCTCCAGGGCCCGGGCCGCCCAGGCGTCGACGTCCACGCCCTCCTCGACCCGCGCCCAGAGCGCGAGCCCTCCGGAGGCCGGCGGGGCGTTCACCACCGTCCCGAGCAGGCTCGAGAGGGCCAGGCACAGCGTGTCCCGGCGGCTCCGGTAGGCGACGAGCATCCGGTTCAGGTGGCGCTGCATCTCGCCGTCCTCGAGGAGCTCGGCCATCGCGAGCTCGAGGGCCGGATCCCCGTGGCGGTCGACCGCCGCGCGCAGCGTCTTCAGGCGGGAGAGGAGCGCCGCCGGCGCGATCACGAACCCGAGCCGCAGCGCCGGCGCGAAGAGCTTGGAGAGGGTTCCCACGTGCACCACGACGCCGCCGTGGTCCTCGCTCGCCAGGGAGCGGGTCGGGAGGCCCTCGTACTGGAACTCGCTGTCGAGATCGACCTCGAGGACCGCCAGCCGCCGGGCGGCCGCGAGCGAGAGCAGACGTGCCCGGCGCCCCGGGGAGAGCGGCGCCAGCGTCGGATACTGCCGGTGGGGGGTCACGAGCACCGCCCGCAGCGAATCCCCGAGGACCTCCGCCGATCGCTCCAGCGCCTCCACGTCGAGGCCGTCCCCGTCCACCGGGATCGGGTAGCACCGGGCCCCGGCGCGGGCGAAGGCGTCCCAGGCACGCCGATCGCCCATCGCCTCCACCGCCACCCCCATCCCCGGGGGGCAGATGGCCTGCGCGAGCAGGTAGAGCGCCATCTGGCTGCCGCGGGTCACGAAGACGTCGTCCGCCGTGGTCTTCAGTCCACGCGTCCCGACCAGCATGGCGGCGAGGGCCCGCCGGAGGCGGACGTGCCCCCGCGGGTCGCCGGCACCCAGGAGCGTCCCGGCCCGGGTCGTCACCACGCGCCGGTAGGCGCGTGCGAGCGCGGCGCCCGGTACCAGGCGAGGGTCGGGAATTCCGGTGGCCGCGTCGAGGATCCCCCCGCGCGGCCTCATCGACGGGGCGCCGGTCCGCTCCGCGAGCGCGAAGCCCACCTCGCCGGGCATCCGCGCGGAGGTCGCCGACCGCGACCCCTTCCGGGGCGGGACCTGCGGAGGGCGCGAGGCGACCACGCTCCCGACCACCGGGCGCGTGATCACGAACCCCTGCGCCTGCAGCTCCCGGTAGGCGGCGATGACCGTGTTCCTCGACACCCCGAGCTGCTTCGCGATGGTCCGATAGCCAGGAAGGGGGTCGCCGGGCTTGAACCGTCCCTGGCGGATCTCCTCGGCCAGCCCCTGGGCGATCTGCTGGAACACCGGCAGCCTGGAGCCGGGCTCGAGGAAGAGCGTGGGCGCCCAGGGCGTCATGCGCTCGCGGGAGTGGAGGGCATCCGGATCGGCTCCGACCGACGGCAGCGCATGGCGCATCATCGCAGCCGGACCGGAATGGCCGCAAGGACGGGGCTCCCGTCCGCCCGGGTGTGCCGGCCGGGATCCGGGATGTGTGTCTGTCGCGCGTTCCCCATGGTCCGTAGGGTGACGGATGTCATCGGCTCCCGGGTCCGGGCGGCCGGGAGGAGGAGCCATGCGGACGAACCGTCTCCGTTCGAGCCATCCACTGCTCGTTCTCGCCGCGCTCGGATACCTGGCGTCGGCCTGCGGGTCGGGAGGGGGCTCCGGAACCGACCCGGCGGGCTCGACCACCCGGACCGTGCCGGACGTGATCTCGATGACCGAGGCGAACGCGAGGGCGGCCATCGTCGCGGCCGGTCTCGTGGTGGGCACCGAATCCCAGGCCGCGAGCCCGACGGTGGCCGCCGGTACCATCCTCGGCGAGAGCCCGCCCGCCGGCACGAGCGTGGCCGCGGGCACGCAGGTGGACCTGGTGGTCTCGACGGGTCCCGTGCCCTTCACGCTCCAGATCGGGACCTCGACCGCGACCGTTCCGCGAGGCGCGCGGGGCGAGCTCCTCGTGACCGTGGTCCGCCTGCCCGGGTTCGACGGAGTCGTCACCGTGTCGGCGGACGAGGCCACGGGCGAGATCCGTGGCGACGCCACGGCGCTCCCGGCGGGCCACGCCCAGGGCACGCTCACCATCACCGCGACGCCGGATGCGACGGAGGGGGCGTCCCGGACGGTCCACGTCGTCGCCTCGGGTGCGGGCGCCAGCGCCTCCGCCGATCTGATCGTGACGGTGGGGTCGCCGCAGCGCTCGTCGCAGGAGCTGATCCGCGAGGCGCTGGAT
The DNA here is from genome assembly GCA_037443385.1 of Anaeromyxobacteraceae bacterium. Lineage (GTDB taxonomy): Bacteria > Myxococcota > Myxococcia > Myxococcales > Anaeromyxobacteraceae > CAIOAK01. The sequence continues at coordinate 48,127 of JBBIOL010000006.1, read as the reverse complement.
CGGGGCGACATCGATCGTGCGACGTCGCTGCTCTACCGTGCCTATGCCATGTTCGGCGATCCACGGCTGCCTCCCGCATACCTGGGTTCCGGCCCGGGACCGGACCACGGGCTGCCGGTGGAGGCGAGCGCGCCGGACCTCCCGCCGGACGCCGTCAGGCTTCTCGCCCCCTTCACGGTGCGTCCGACGGACCCGTCCAGCGTCTTCAACCTGCCGGGTCCGCAGGCCGGCGGGCAGGGCCGGGCCGCCGCCTCCACGGCCTGCCCGCCGGGAAGCGATCTCGTGATGGGCGGCTGGCGTTCCATGGCGAGCCCCGACGTCCCGATCCGGGTCTGGACCCAGTGCGGTGCGGACGCCGCCAAGGACGTGGCGGACCTGGAGGCGGCGCTGGCGCGGGTGAAGGACGTCTGGATGGCCGAGACCTCCGCGTTCTCCCCGCCGCTGCCCGACGCCGGAGGTCCCGACGGCGGAGGCGACACGGCCATCGACGTCTACCTGCTGGAGTCCGGACAGGCCTTCCAGCGGAGCGGGAGCGCGAACGCGCTGGGAAACCCGAGGATGGTCGCCTGCGCATGGCCCAGCCTTCCCATCCGGGGCATGAGGACGAGCGGCTACCTCCTGCTCCGCAAGGAGCGGCTCGGGAACGCCGGCTTCAAGAGCGACCTGGCCCACGAGTTCTTCCACGTGGTGCAGTACGGCTACAACCAGGGATACATGTTCAGCGGGGGAGTCGAGCACTGGTTCGTGGAGGCCTCCGCCACCTGGGCCGAGGCGCAGTTCGTCCCCGCGACGTCCGGCGTGGAGGTTCACCCCCGGTTCACCAATCCCTTCCAGACGAGCACCGATTCCCTCCACGGTTCCTATGCGCCCGGGGATGCCCGGGCGGGGAACATGTACGCGGCGTACATCTACCCGTTCTTCGCGGTCCAGCAGGACGGCCCGGGCGCCATCGTCCACGCCTGGTCGGCGCTGGCCGCCGCGACCAGCCACACCCACGCCAACCAGCTGCTCGACGGCGTGTTCGCGTTCGGGGGCAACTTCCGGACCTTCGCGGTCCGGAACCTGAACTACGACCTGCCCGGCGTCCTCGACAAGGGCCAGCGATACGTGGCCGTCGATCCCCGGTTCCCGGACGGCGTGAAGCCCACCATGGCGGACGACCAGGCCCTCTCCAGCCCGGGAACGCGGAATCCGGCCGTGCAGATCGCGCCGCTCCGGGCCGCGTACCATCGCTACACCGTGAGTGGATCGGACATCCAGCAGGTCGTCTTCCGGTTCGCGGGAATCACCCCCCGTGACGCCCTGGACGTGGACGGGATCGTGAAGATCGCGGGCCAGTCCTTCCAGCGGAAGGACTACGACGGGAAGGACGAGGTGACGTTCTGTCGCTCCCGCCCGTCCGAGAAGCTGGAGGAGATCCTGCTCGTGCTCTCGAACCACGCCGTCCCGCTCGACCAGGCCATCTCGGGAAGCTTCGAGGTCGAGGCCTCCAAGGATCCGTGCGCCGACTACGCGGGCACGTTCGACTTCCGGTCCAGTGACCCGGCCATGGGCTTCACGGCCACCGGGACGCTGGAGTTCGTCCTCGGAAACGTCGACCGGGACCCGCAGGGCCGCGTCGTGCAGAAGCAGTACCTCCTGAAGCTCGGAAGCGTGACGGTGACCTCCGACGTCGACCTGGGCGACTCCACCTGCACGCTGGACCAGGCCACGGGCGCCTTCCCGCCGAGCAGCGCGACGTCGCTCTGGTTCGAGTACCTGAACCCGAGCTTCCCGGCCAACAGCTTCACCTGGGCCGTGGGCACGGTCTGGACCAGCCCGGCGACGTGCCGGGACAAGGCCGGAGGCGCACCGTACCGGAGCGTGACCGGCGTCACCGTCTTCGTGAACCCCCGAGCGGACTGCGCGGATCCCCTCCCGATGTACTTCCCGTTCCAGGATCCGGCGCAGCTCCAGGGGAGCTTCACCGGAGGGTGTCCAGCCGCCCAGGTCTCCTGGAGCTTCCAGGCGCTCACGCCCCCCTGATCCGTGCGCGCACCGTGGGCCGTCCCCGACCGGGAACGGGCAACGGACGCTTGCCCGGGGAGGGTGAAATCGCCCCGGAGCGCCTGATAGGCTCCTCCCTCGCGCCGCGGGGGGGGCCTTGCCAGACCGGGAGCCATCCATTCCTTCCTCCAGGGTCTCCCGATGACCCTGACCGTCGCCGTGCTCGACGGGCGGATCGAGCTCCGCGGCCTCACCGGCCGTGGTGGCATGGGGGAGGTGCACCGGGCCTGGGACCACCAGCTCGAGCGGGCCGTCGCGGTGAAGTTCACCCGGGCCGGCGACGACCGGGAGAGCGAGCGACTCCTCCTCGAGGCCAGGCTCCAGGCCCGGGTCGTGCATTCCAACGTCATCCAGGTCCACGAGGTCGGGACGCTCGGGGGGCGAGCCTGCATCGTCTTCCAGCTCGTCGACGGTCCCACGCTCGGCGAGCTGGCGCCCGACCTCGACGTCGAGGAGCGCGTCGAGCTCCTCCGGCAGGCGGCGCTCGGGCTGCAGGCGGCGCACATGCAGGGCCTCATCCACCGGGACGTGAAGCCGGGCAACATCCTCGTGGAGCAGCAGGTCGACGGAGCCCGCCGGGCGCTCCTCGGGGACTTCGGCCTGGCCCGGGCGGAGGAGGGCGGGCTCACCCGCACCGGCGTGCCCGTGGGTACGGTGGAGTACATGAGCCCGGAGCAGCTCCTCGGGTCGGGACCGGTGGACTTCCGGTCCGACGTCTACTCGCTCGGGGCCACGCTGTACGCGCTCGTGGCCGGACGGCCACCGTTCCGCACCGGCTCGTCGGGCGGCGGCCCGGACCACCCCTCCGGCCTTTTCCGTCGGGTGCTGGACTCGGAGCCGGAGGCCCTGCACGCGGTTGCGCCCGGCACGCCCCGGGAGCTCGGGCTGGTGGCCGCGAAGGCCATGGAGAAGGACCCGGGCGCCCGGTACGCCAGCGCGGAGGAGTTCGCGGAGGAACTTCGTCGCCACCTGGCCGGGGAGCCGCTTCACGCACGGCCGCCCTCGCCCGGCGAGCGGGTCTACAAGTGGTCCCGGCGCAACCGGGCCGCGACCCGCGCCATCGCCTCGGGCGGCCTCGCCATCCTGGTCGCCGCCGGGTTCGCCGCCTGGACCGGCCGCAGGGCTACCCTCGACGCGCTGGAGGCGGCCCGCCTCGGGGCGGAGGCGGCGGAGATGGAGGGCATCCTTCGCGTCGAGGCGCTCCTCCCGGCGCACGACCTCCGGCCGGCCTTCGCGCGGATTCGCGCGATGATGGCCGGGGTCGCCGCGACGACCAGCGGGGGATCGGCCGGTGCCGCCGCCTTCACGCTGGGCCGCGGCCACCAGCTTCTCGGCGAGTCCCAGACCGCCTACCGGGAGCTCACGCGGGCGTGGGAGCTGGGCTTCCGCACCTCCGACGCCGCCCGGGCGCTCGGCGAGACCGAGGGTCAGCTCTACGCGCTCGAGCTCCTCGCCATGGGACGGTTCGACGATCCGGCCCGGAAGCAGGAACGCATCGACGCGCTGGCCCGGCGGTACCGGGATCCGGCGGTGGCGCGCCTGCGGTCGGTGACGGCGGAGAACGACGCCGACCGGCTCGTCATCGGCGCCCGGCTCGCCCTGGTGGAGCGACGCTTCGACGAGGCGGCGGCGCTCGCCCAGCAGGCGGCGGAGGCCGGCGCGAACCCGCTCGAGGCCGGGGAGATCGAGGGACAGGCGCGGCTCGACGGCGCCTGGGCGCGCTACGAGCAGCGGGACCTTCCCGCCGCGCTGGCGGGGGTCGGAGCGGCTCGAGCTTCGCTCGAACGGACCGTCACCGTGGGCCGGAGCGCGCCGGTGCCCCGACTGCTGCTCTCCCGGGCCCTCCTGCTCCAGTACCGGGCCAGCATTCACGACCACGGGATGCGGCTCGATCCCCTCGATGCCATCGTCGCGCTGCTCGCGGAGACGGAGCGCATCCATCCCGACAGCTCCGAGCTTCACGTCATCTGGTCGGCGGTGGACGTGGCGCGCTCCGAGGCGCTGGCGAGCGCCGGCGAGGACCCGGAGCCCGCGCTCCGATCCGCCGTGGCCCAGGGGGAGAAGGCGGTCGCCGTGGCGACCGACCGGCGGCAACCGTACCTGCAGCTCGCGAACGCCTGCGCCTCGCTCGCGATCCGCATGGCGGAGACGGGCCAGGACCCGCGCGCGGTGTTCGAGAAGGGGATCGGCGCCGCCGAGGGGGCGAGGGCGGTCGCGCCGGAGTCGCACGGGCCGTACTTCAACCTCGCCTTCCTGCGCACGGCGCGCTCGCAGTGGATGACGGCCCACGGGCACGACGGTCGCCCGGAGGCCGACGCGGGGCTCGCCGATGCCCGGCACATGCTCGAGATCGGCGCGCGCCCGGTGATGGCACGCCTCATGGTGGGCGAGGCGCTCGAGGCCGTGGCCACGGCCGGATGGCGCACCGGTGCGGACCCCGATCCGCCCTCGCGGGAGGCCGTCGCCATCGTCACCGAGGCGATCGGGATCGGCCCGAAGGACCTGGCGGCGCGCGCTTCCGGCGTGCAGGTCGCGGGAACCTGGGCCGAGCTGGCGCTCGCCGAGGGCCGGCCCGCGTTCGACGCGTTCGAGCCCGGGCTGTCGTGGGCCGACTCGATGTGGAAGCGGGCCGAGGGGAACCCGCCCTGGGCCGTCCTGGTGGGGAGGCTGCTCGTGCTCCGGGGACGGGCGGCGCTCCTCGGCGGCGGAGATCCCTCCCCGTGGATCGACCGGGCGGTCCCGATGCTCGAGCGTGCGACGGCCACCCAGCCGGCCGCCTGGCTCTGGCTCGGCGAGGCGGAACTGGCCCGGGCCGACCGGGCACGGGCACGGGGCGGCGACCCGCGGCCTCATCTCGCCCGGGCGGAGTCGTTCGCGAGGCGGCTCCAGGACTCCGACCCGGCCGGCGCCGACGGCCCGCTGCTGGAGGCGCGCGCCATCGTCTCGGAACCCGGCGCCAGACGGGCGAGGCTGCTCCGCGGCCTCGACGCCACGCGGCGCGCGCTGGCGATCGACGGGCGTCGTCCGCAGTCGTGGGCCGTGGACGCGCGGCTCCGCGTCGCGCTCCAGGACCGCGACGGGGCGCGTGCCTCGCTCGAGCGCGCGGCGGCCCTCCAACCGCGGCTGGCCGAGCTCACCGGGCTCCGGGCCATGGCGTCGCGGTAGCGCCGGACCGCCACGACCATGCCCTCCGGCGGCCGCAATCCGGCGGGCACGGGTCGCGTGGCCCCGCTAGTCCTCCCGGGCGATGGAGCTCCTCGAGATCTGGCGGTACCCGGTGAAGACCATGGGCGGCGAGCGCCTCGGGCGGGCGCGAATCGGCCCGCTGGGCATCGAGGGCGACCGGGTCGTGCACGTGGAGGACGCCCGGGGGCGCCTCGTCACCTCCCGGACCCACCCGCGCTTCCTGGCCCACGCGGGCACGCTGGGCCCGGACGGGGAGCCGCTCGTGGACGGACGGCCCTGGCGCGGTCCCGAGGTCGCGGCCGACGTCGTCGACATCGCCGGCGCGGGCGCGCGGCTCGTCCGCTTCGACGGGCCCGAACGCTTCGACGTGCTCCCGCTGCTCGTGGCGACCGACGGCGCCATCGCGGCGTTCGGCCACGATCGCCGCCGGCTGCGGCCCAACCTCGTCATCGGCGGGGTCGAGGGCATGGCGGAGCGCGGCTGGCCGGGGCGCTCGCTCCGCGTGGGCGAGGTCGTGATCGGGGTGGAGGAGCTGCGCCAGCGCTGCATCATGACGTCGTTCGACCCCGACACCCAGGTGCAGGACCGGTCGGTCACCCGGGGCATCTTCGATCGCTTCGGAGGCCTCCTCGCCCTCGACTGCCGGGTGATCGCGGGCGGCCACGTCACCGTCGGTGACGCGGTGGAGCTCCTGGACGGCCCGGGCCCTCGGTAGGCCGTGTCCGGCCTCCCTCGGCCCTGCCGGACGATGTCGAGCCTCCGCGCGGTTCCGGCTCGACAACCTTCGAGGAACACCCCAGGCTCCGGGCATGGCGTCGCTCCTCGAGGGACGGGACCACGCGGCGGTGATGGAGCGGAGCGTCGTGCTCGACGCCGTGGGCATCTCCCACGAGGTCGAGCCGGCACCCGGCGGCGGCTTCGCGATCGTCCTCGCCGACGGGGACGTCGCGGCCGCGGAGGAGGCCCTGGCGGCCTGGGAGGCCGAGAACGCGAGGCGTCCGGAGCCGGCCGGCGCCCCGGAGCGGGGCGGGCTCGTCACCGGTGTCGTGACCGGGACCGCCATCCTCCTGCTCGCGGTCCCGCTCGGCCTGGGGATGGCGGGATCGCGGTTCCAGCGCGGGAGCGCCGACGCGGCGCGCATGCTCCAGGGAGAGTGGTGGCGCGCGGTGACCGCGCTCACCCTGCACGCCGACGCGGAGCACGTGGCCGCGAACGCGGTCGCGGCGGCCGTCTTCGTGGGCGCCGTGGCGCGCCGGATCGGTCCCGCGCTGGCCGTCTGGCTCACCTTCGCGGCCGGCGTCGCCGGCAACGCGCTCACCGCGCTGGTCCTGCGCGACGGTCACGTCTCGGTGGGGGCCTCGACGGCGGTCTTCGCCGCGCTCGGGACGCTGAGCGGGCTCCAGGTGCCGCGCCGCTACGCCTGGGTGACCCTCGGGGCGGGCGTGGCGCTGCTCGGGCTCCTCGGGACCGGCGCCCGGGCCGACCTGCTCGCCCACCTGCTCGGCTTCGCCTGCGGCCTCGTGCTCGCGCTCCCGGTCCGCGGCCTCGTCCCGCCGCGGCGTTCGCTCCTCCAGGCGGCGATCGCGCTGCTCGTGCTCGTGCCGGTCGGGCTGGCGTGGACGCGCGCCCTCGGGCGCTGAGGGTCCTCCCGTGCTAGGACGGATCGGCCGGCGGGCCGACGCCGGGGAGAGGAACCCGGACGGGGATGCCCCACGACGTCAGCCTGATCGCCACCATCGCCTCCGGGTTCGGCCTGGCGCTCGTCCTCGGCTTCGTCGCCGTGCGCCTGCGCATGCCGCCGCTCGTCGGCTACCTGGTCGCGGGCGTCCTCATCGGCCCCTCGACGCCCGGATTCATCGCCGACGTGGGGCTGGCCGGGCAGCTCGCCGAGATCGGCGTCATGCTACTCATGTTCGGCGTCGGGCTCCACTTCTCCATGGGCGACCTGCTCGCGGTGAAGCGCATCGCCATCCCGGGAGCGGTGGTCCAGATCCTCGTGGCCGTGGCGATGGGCGCCGCCACGGCGGCGGCGTGGGGCTGGACCTTCGGCGGGTCGCTCGTCTTCGGCCTCTGCCTCTCGGTGGCGAGCACCGTCGTCCTGCTGCGCGCGCTCGAGGCCCGCGGGCTCCTCGCCTCGGTGAACGGGCAGATCGCCGTAGGCTGGCTCGTGGTCGAGGACCTGGTGATGGTCCTCGTGCTCGTGCTCCTGCCGGCGCTCGCCGGCGTCCTGGCCCCGGCGGCGGCAGGCACGGAGACCTCGCTCGCCGGCATCTGGGGCACGGTCGGCGTCACGCTCGCCAAGGTGGCGGCCTTCGTGGCGCTCATGCTCATCGTGGGCAAGCGGGTCCTGCCCCGCCTCCTGTGGTGGGTGGCCCGCACCGGCTCGCAGGAGCTCTTCACCCTGGGCGTCGTGGCCGCCGCGGTGGGCGTGGCCTTCGGCGCCGCCAGGCTCTTCGACGTGTCCTTCGCGCTGGGCGCCTTCTTCGCCGGCATGATGATGCGCGAGTCGGAGTTCGCCCACCGCGCCGCCGACGAGTCGCTGCCGCTCCGCGACGCCTTCGCCGTGCTCTTCTTCGTGTCGGTCGGGATGCTCTTCGACCCGAGGGTGATCTGGACCCAGCCGACGCGGCTCCTGGCGGTGGTCGCCATCGTCATGCTCGGCAAGACCGTCGCGGCGGTGGCGCTGGTCCTCGTGTTCCGCTACCCGCTCAGCACCGCGCTCACGGTGGGTGCGAGCCTGGCGCAGATCGGCGAGTTCTCCTTCATCCTGGCCGGCCTGGGCGTGGCCCTCGGCCTCATGCCGGCGGACGGCCAGAGCCTGGTGCTGGCGGCCGCGTTCATCACCATCGCCGCCAACACCCTCCTCTTCTCGGCGATCGAGCCCTTCCGGAGGTGGATCCTGGACCGGTCGGCGCTGGCCCGGAGGCTGGAGCATCGCGACGACCCGCTCGCGCAGCTGCCCCGGACCACCGACCCGGCGCTCCTCACCGGGCACGTGGTGCTCGTGGGATACGGCCGCGTGGGCCGGCGCGTCGCCGAGGCCCTGCGGGAGAAGCGCGTTCCCTTCGTGGTGGTGGAGCAGAACCGGGAGCTCGTGGACGCCCTCCGCCAGGAGGGGCTCCCCGCGGTGTCGGGGGACGCCGCCGAGCCGGAGGTGCTCGTCCAGTCCCACGTGGCGCGCGCGGCGATGCTGGTCGTGGCCATCCCCGACACGGTGAACGTCCGCAGGATGGTGGAGGTCTCCCGGAAGCTGAACCCGTCCATCGGGGTCGTGCTGCGCACCCACAACGAGGAGGAGGCGAGGCTGCTCTCGGCCGAGAGCCTCGGCATGGTGTTCCTCGGGGAGGAGGAGCTGGCGCGCGGCATGTCGCGGTACGTGCTCGAGCAGGTTAAGCATCGGTGAGCATCCACCCGCTTGCGGTACAGGAGAGGTCCCGTGCTCACCGGTCTCGGCAAGCCATCCACCCCGTCGGACGCCGTCGACCTGCTCCTCGAGTGCCACGTGCGCATCCGGCACTTCACCGACATGGCGCTCCGGCTCGGAGCGGCCTCCCGTGCGGAGCCGGGCGAGATCGCCGACACCGCCGCGCGGGTGCGCCGCTACTTCGCCGAGGCGCTGCCGCTCCACGTGCGGGACGAGGAGGACTCGCTCGCCCCGCGCCTGCGCGGGCGGGACCCGGTCCTCGACGCGGCCATCGCCGCCATGGAGCGGGAGCACGGCGAGCACCGGGAGTCGCTCGAGGCGCTCATCGAGGCGGCCGGGGAGATCGCGCTCGACCCCGCGAGCCACGCGCGCCTCCGCGCCGAGCTGGCGCGGGCCGCCGGCGACCTCTCCCGCCAGTTCGAGGTCCATCTCGCGCAGGAGGAGGCCATCGTGCTCCCGGCGGTGCGGCGCCTGCTCGACGCGGCGTCGGACGCCGCCATCGTGGGCGAGATGCGGCAGCGGCGCCTCGACGCCGGGACGGTACCGACCTGACGGCCGCGGAGCGGCTCCCCTACCCCTTCACCACCGCCACGACCTCTCCGGCCACCGCCGGCTTCGCCGGCCCGTCCGCCCGGAGGCCGAGATCGAGCATCTCGGTCTCTCCGGGCCCCGGCTGGACCAGGAACCGCTCGCCGAAGCGGGCCAGGCGGGCCAGGAACACCCGGCCTTCCCGGCGGAGCGCGTAGATCCTCCCCGGCTCGGGCGCCGCAGCTTCCAGGTCGCGCGAGACGACGACCCGGTCACCGGGCGACACCCGGTCCGTTACCCGTCGTGACACCTCCTCGTCGGCGCGGAATACGAACGGGCGACCGAGCCGCGTGCCGGGCAGGAGGCGCGGGTCGAGGACCACCTCGTCGATCCGGAGCTGGCGCGGGACGTCGTCGCGCTCTCCCGGATCCTTCCCCGGCTCGAGCACCGGCGCCGTGACCAGCGAGGGCCCCGGGTCGAAGGCCGGCGCGCTGCCCGCGACGCTGCATCCGGATTTCAGCGAGTAGACCTCGTCCGCCGTCCCGGTCGGGGGCGGGAGGTCCGCACCGCTTCGGACCGCCCGGTCGAACGTCGCGTCGTCCTCGAGCGCGAGGCGGTCGCTCCGGTAGAGGCGGGCCCAGGCGTCGTCGTCACCGGTCCTCGGCGTCTTGCTCCGGGAGGTCGCCTTGTGGTCCCGGCTCCAGGCGACGTACAGCGCCTCGTCGTCGTCGAGGGCGTGGGCGATGCGCATCGCAACGGGGATGTCCGGCACCCGGATACCCTTCTCGATCTGGGAGACGTAGGCCGGCGAGACGCCGACCCGTCGCGCCAGGTCGGCGCCGGAGATGCCCGTCGCCTCCCGTCGGATGCGGACACGCGGGGGCATCGAGACGCTGAGGGCGGGCTTCTTCAGGACCATCGGGGGCTCTTGACGAACATGAACTCTGTAGTTAATGTAGCTCAGGATCGCCGCCCTTACAAGCCTTGCCTGCCATTTCCCGGCGGGAGAAGGGACGCGCGCGTCTCGAACGGTAACAGGACAGTTAACCCGCCGGACCGCCGTCCGATTTCCCGCCGAAAGGAGACCCCATGAAGACCACCGCCCGCCTCCCCTTCGAGAAGGTCCGGTTCGACCTCCCGTTCCGCACCCATCTCGCCATCACCCTCGAGGCGCCCCACGTCGCGTGGGAGCGGACCCGCCCCCCGGTGTGCGTCATCCCGGTCGTCGACGTCTCGGGCTCCATGCAGGGCGACAAGCTCGGCAAGGCGAAGAAGTCGGTGCAGAAGCTCGTCGACCACCTCTCGCCCGGCGACTTCTGCGGCGTCGTCACCTTCAGCACCGACGTCGCCACCGTCGCGCCGCCCGGGCCGATGACGGTGACGCGGAAGGCCGCGCTCCGGACCGCGGTCGAGCAGCTCGAGGCCACGAGCCAGACCAACCTCGCCGGCGGCATGCTGGAGGGGCTCCGCCTGGCGAACGCCTCGGTCCTTCCGGACGACATGCTCGTCCGGGTCATCCTCTTCACCGACGGCTGCGCCAACACCGGCGTGGCCATGGACGCGGAGGGGCTGCTCCCGCACCTCGACGCGAACCTGGGACGCGCCACCCTCTCCGCATTCGGGTACGGCGCCGACGCCGACCAGGAGCTGCTCCGCGACCTCTCCACCCGGGGGAAGGGCAACTACGCGTTCGTGGCCGGCCCGGACGACGCCATGACCGCCTTCGCCCGCGAGTTGGGAGGCCTCCTCTCCACCTACGCCCAGGACATCGTGCTCCAGATCCGGCCGGTGGACGGGGCGCGCGTCAAGGGCGTCCTCTCCGACGTGGACGCCGACCCCCGCGGCCCCGGCGTGGAGGTGCGCATCCCCGACATCCTGGCCGACGAGTCCCGGAACGTCGTGCTCTCGGTCGAGCTGCCGGCGGTCCCGGCGCCCGGAACGGGCCCTGCTCCCGCGTTCGAGGTGGCGCTGGCCTGGAAGGCCCTCTCGGGCGGCACGCGCATGGTGGCCGAGCGGTGCGTCGTCCAGGCCCGGGTCGAGCGCGTCCTGCCGGGCTCGGAGCAGGTGCACCCGGACCGCGACGTCGACGTCGTCGTCGTGCAGGCCGAGCTGGTCCGGGCGCAGATCGAGGCCGAGGAGCTCGCCCGGCAGGGCCGGCACGACGACGCCCACGAGCGGGTCCTCGCGCTCCAGCGGTCGGCGGCGAGCCGCGGCCACGTGGCGGAGGCGAACGCGGCGCGGGACATCGCGGAGACGATGACGGACCGGGCGGCGTTCCAGGCGTCCACGGCGTTCCGGTCGAGCATGCGGAGGGGCATGGGCCGCTCATCGAGCGTGATGATGCACGCGGACGCCGAGCACGTGCTCGCGAGCATGGGGCTCTCGAAGAAGACGGTGGCGCAGGACGAGATGGACGACCGCTTCCAGGGGAAGGGTAGGAAGACCGCGCCGAGGCGGACCCGCGCCCGGAGGTGGTGACCGTGGCGCCGATCCACGTCGACTTCCTCCCGCCCGGCTCCCACGGCCTCCCCGGACGGCTCGGACTCACCTCCGCTCCGGGGGTGTGGCACCCGGGCCTCGACCCGGCCTCCGACTTGCTCGTGCGGGACGACCTCCTGCACCTCCGCGACCACCACGGGGCGAGGGTCCTCGTCACCCTCCTCGAGGAGTTCGAGATGAAGAAGCTCGGGATCTCGCGACTCCTGCCCACGGCGCGCCGCCTTCGCCTCCGAAGCCTCTGGTTTCCGGTTCCGGACGTGACCGCGCCGGAGGACGTGGACGGCACGGTGCGGCTCGTCGACGCCATCGTCGGCGCCCTGTCGGCCGGCGAGACCGTGGTGGTCCACTGCCGCGGGGGCCTGGGGCGCAGCGGGACCATCGCGGCCTGCTGCCTCGTGGCGTGCGGCCGCGGGGCGGGGGAGGCCATCGCCATCGTCCGTGCGGCCCGGCCGGGTGCCGTCGAGGTGCCGGACCAGGAGCGGTTCGTGGAGCGGTTCGCGCTACGCCGGCACGTGGTCCGCCCGCCCTAGAACGTCAGCGCCCCGATCACGGCCGCGGCCAGGATCAGGAGCGCCGGGTTGATCCGGTAGCGGAGCAGGACGAGGAGGGTCGCGACGGCCAGGGTCGCCGTCTCGAGCCCGGTGACGGCCCCACGCGCGAAGGAGAAACAGCCCGCGAGCAGGAGCCCGATCGACACAGGCGCGAGGCCCGCCTGGATCGACGTGCGCCAGGGCCACCCCTCCAGTCGATGCCAGAGGCGGCCGACGAGGAAGGTCATCGTGGAGGTCGGGCCGAAGAAGGCGACGACGACGGCGAACGCCCCGAGGAGGCCCGCGGCCCACTCGCCGATCGCCACGATCATCATCATGTTGGGGCCGGGAGACATCTGCCCGATGCTGTACAGGTGGACGAGCTGCGGGAAGGTGAGCCAGTGGTGCACGTCCACGGTGAGGATCTTGAGCTCCGGGAACGCCGCCATGCCGCCGCCGACGGTGAGCAGCGACAAGTAGGCGAAGACGCGCACGAGCGCGGGTATCTCCTTCACGGCCCGCCCTCCACGCCCCCCGCGCGCCGCGGCCGGTACCAGACCGTGGCCGCGGTCCCGACCACGACGAGCACCACCAGCACGTTCAGGTGGAAGCGGTTCACCGCGACGACGGTCGCCGCGATGAAGACCGCATCCGCGAGACCGCCCAGGGACTTCCGCCCGAGCTGCACCGCCGTGGAGAGGATGAGCCCGACGGCGGCGGCGGCCACGCCCTTCAGCGCGGCCGTGGCCAGCGGGTGGTCCCCGTGCTGCTGGTAGGCCGCGCCCACCGCGAGCATGAGCAGGCCTCCGGGCAGGCAGATCCCCGCGATGGCCGCCAGCGCGCCGCGGGGCCCCTTCAGGCGGTCCCCGACGAGGATGGCCATGTTGGTGGAGTTCAGGCCCGGGAGGGACTGGCTGATGGCGAGGAGCTCCACGAACGACCGGTCGTCGAGCCAGGCGCGCCGCTCGACGAGGCCGTTCCGGAGGTAGGCGACGACGCCCCCGCCGAAGCTCGTCGCCCCGATGACCAGGAACTCCAGGAAGATCCCGGCAACGGACACCGGGCGAGGAACGCCGGGATCGGTCATGGTCGTCTGGGCCCCCTCCGGATGGGCGCCACGATAGCACTCCGGCACGTGCGACGGTGCCGACCCGGAGTCCCACCGGGAGCCTCCCCGGGTTGCGGGGGCCGTCGCGTGCGCCTAATGTCGGCCATTCGCGGTACGCACGCGAACGAAGGGAGGCGAGCCGTGATGCGTGACCTCGTCGTCGCCGGCGTGGCGACCTTCCTCGTCGCCCTGGCCCCGTCGCCGGACGCCCTCGCTGCACCACCGGTCGCGCCGCCGGCGGACCCGCCCCGGACCCCGCGGCGGCTCGAGACCGAGGTCAAGCCGTGGGTCGGGGACTTCGACGGGATCCTGGAGCGGCGCGTGCTCCGGGCGCTCGTCCCATACAGCCGCTCGCTCTACTTCGCCGACCGGGGACGGCAGAACGGGATCAGCGCCGAGCACATCCGCGGGTTCGAGAAGTGGCTGAACGCGAAGTACGCGAAGCAGCTCGCCAACCGCCCGATCACGCTCCTCATCATCCCGGCCACGCGCGACAAGCTGCTGCCGGGAGTGGTCGATGGGATCGCCGACGTCGCGGTGGGCAACATCACCGTGACCGACGAGCGGCGCAGGACCGTCGACTTCGTCGCGCCACCGGACCAGAAGCCCGTGAGCAAGATCGTCGTGACCGGTCCCCGGTCGCCCGCCATCGCGACGACCGCCGACCTCGCGGGCAAGACGGTCCACGCTCGCCGGATCTCCAGCGCGTACGAGGGGCTCACCGCCCTCGACGATCGCTTCCGGAAGGAGGGCAAGCCCGGCATCCAGGTCGTGCTCGTGCCCGACGCGCTCGAGGACGAGGACCTCCTCGAGATGGTCAACGCCGGGATCCTCGAGGCCGTGGTCGTCGACGACTGGATGGCGGCGATGTGGAAGGGCGCCCTGCCGAAGCTCCGGGTGAACGACCAGGCGATCGTCCGCGACGGGGACCACATCGGCTGGGCGGTCCGCAAGGGGAGCCCGAAGCTCGAGGCCGAGATCCTCGCCTACATGAAGGCCGAGGGCACCAACCGGGCGGTGGAGCAACGCCTGCAGCGGTACGCGCGCCGGGTCCGCCAGCTGAAGGACCCCACGCGCAGCGAGGAATGGAAGCGCTTCCAGCAGACCTTCCAGCTCTTCGAGAAGTACGGGGCGAAGTACCACTTCGACCCGCTCATGCTCGCCGCCCAGGGGTTCCAGGAGTCGCAGCTGAACCAGGAGGCGAGGAGCCAGGTGGGCGCCATCGGCGTCATGCAGGTCATGCCGGCCACCGGCGAGGAGCTCCAGGTCGGCGACGTCCGCATCCTCGAGCCCAACATCCACGCCGGGGCGAAGTACATGGACCGGCTCATGGCCCGGTCGTTCCCGGACGCGAGGTTCGACGAGCTCAACCGGACCCTGTTCGCCTTCGCGAGCTACAACGCCGGACCGGGGAACATCCAGAAGATGCGGGACGGCGCCGCCAGGCGCGGGCTCGACCCGGACACCTGGTTCAACAACGTCGAGCTGGTTACGGCGCAACGGATCGGCGCCGAGACCACCACCTACGTCCGGAACATCTACAAGTACTACGTGGCGTACAAGCTCCTGCAGGCCTCCCGGGCGGCCGCCCGGGAGGCGCGCGAGCAGGTGGCGCCGCCAGCGCCGCGCTGAGGACGGGGCGGAACGCGCCCTGCCGGAAACGCTACTGGCCCCTCCCCGCCCGGCGGGCCGTCGCCTCCCGGATCTCCGCCTGGATCTCGGCGAGCAGCGCACCCCGCCCATCCCGGTGGAACAGGTTGAAGGTCTCGAACGGGATCATGCGCCCGTCGGGCTGGACCATGTGCACGCACGACTTCTTCAGCGCGCGCACGTCGAGGTTGGTCGTGTCCATGAACTGCACGACCAGCACCCGGAAGACGTTCTCGTAGCCGAGGCCCGGGGTCTCCACCCTGGGCAGGCAGCAGAGGAGGTCGGCGAGCGTGCGGGCGGCGGAGTCCGGCGAGTGGTTCGTCGCGAGGAGCTCGAAGAACCGTGCCCGCAGCGCGGGATCGCGCTCGAAGACGATGGTGCTGCGCGGTCCGGCGAGGACGTCCTTCGGCCGCAGGTGGCGGGTGAGCGGCGTCACGTCCCCCGCGAGCTCGAGGGCGTGCCCCATGGCGAGCGTGCCGGGGTTGCACGGGGCGGGCAGGAGGTCGGCCAGCGTGAAGAATCCCGACTGCTCGGCGATGCGGCGCCGCACCTCGCTCACGGTGAGCCGCGCCGCCTGCCCGGCCGGTTGGCGCGGTCCGGACGCCGGCGCCCCGGCAAACGCTCGCCTCGACGTCGGGAAAACCCATTCCAGGAAGGCGGATCGTCGCCGAGCATCCGGGGCGACCCGACGTTGGCGCGCGCGACACCGTGGACCAGGCGGTCCTGCGGTGGAGCGGAATCGAGGGCGGCGGCCCGCGGCCGGGATAAGGATTGCCCATGGCCTACGTCGTCACCGAGCCCTGCATCCGCTGCCGGTACACGGACTGCGTCGAGGTCTGCCCGGTGGACTGCTTCTACGAGGGGCCCAACTTCCTCGTCATCCATCCGGACGAGTGCATCGACTGCGGGGCGTGCGAGCCGGTCTGTCCGTCGAAGGCGATCTTCCGGGACAGCGACGTGCCCGCCCGGTGGCTCGAGTACGTCGAGCTGAACGCCGCGCTGTCCTCGAAGTGGCCGAACATCAAGGAGAAGAAGGACCCGTTCCCGGACGCCGACGCCTGGAAGGACCGGGAGCCGAAGCGGGCCGAGCTGGACCTCGGGTGAGCACGACCGCCGCGGAGCGCGTCCGCGGCGCTCATTCTCCCGGGAGGCCCATCCGCGCGAGGAACGCCGTCCAGCGCGGATCGCCGGCGAGCGCCCGGAACGCCGAGTTGTGGCCGACGTGCTCGAGTCCCTCGTCGTGCTGGATCCGGGCCCGCTCCAGCCACTCGAACACGGCGTCCGGCTCGTCCCGGTACGCGTGGACCTCGGCGATCTGGTAGGCCGAGACCGGGGCCATCCGGCGCACGAGCTCGTCGAGCGCCGCCTGCGACTCCTTCTCCCGACCCATCCGGTGGTAGGCGATGGCGAGCCCCTGCAGGTGGCTGCCGCCGTTCCCTCCCCGGAGCAGCTCCACCGCCTCCTCGAGCTTCCCCTGGTCCATGAGCGCCCAGGCGACGAGCACGGCGCAGCTCCCCGGCGCCACGGCCTCGCACCTGCGGGCCGCGGCCTCGGAGGCCGGCATGGCCCCGGAGACCATGAGCGCGTGCGACAGCTCCGCCCAGGCCGGCGCCGAGAGGGG
Source organism: Anaeromyxobacteraceae bacterium (assembly GCA_037443385.1). GTDB lineage: Bacteria > Myxococcota > Myxococcia > Myxococcales > Anaeromyxobacteraceae > CAIOAK01. The sequence goes on along the minus strand of JBBIOL010000006.1, from coordinate 31,535 downwards.
ATCCAGCTCGGTGGCCCGGCGCGCGACCTCCACGGCCTCGGATCGACGGTTGAAGGCGAGCAGCGCGCGGGAGCGGCCGATGGCGATCCGCGCGTCCCCGCCGCGGAGCGCCGTCGCCCGATCCATGTCGGCGAGCCCGCCCTTCCAGTCCCACGCGTAGCCGAGCCGGTGATAGCCCCGGGCCAGGTAGCCGTCAGCGAGCCCCGGGTCGAGGTCGATGGCGCGCTGCGCGGCGGCGAGCTCGAGCGTCGCGTACCCGGTCACCTCCTCCGGCGTGGTCGCGACGTCCCCGGCGAGGTCCCCGAGCGCCTCGGCCAGCCCCGCGTGCGCCGGCGCGTAGCGCGGATCGAGCGACACCGCCCGCTCGAAGGCGATCCGTGCGTCCCGGATGCTCGCCTCGTCGTTGAACGAGACCCAGCTGCCCCGGGCGAGGAGGCGACGGCCGAGCAGGTACTGGCTGTACGCCTCCCAGCGCGTCGGCTTCGCCCCGCGCGGACCCGATCCCGCCGCCGCGACGAGCCGGGGATGCAGGCCGGCGACCACGGCCCGGGCGATCTCGTCCTGCACCCTGAAGATGTCGGTGAGCTCCCGGTCGAAGGTCTCCGACCAGATCCGGTAGCCGTCCGCGACGCTGACCAGTTCGGCCGTGATCCGGACCCGGTTCCCGTCCTTGCGGACGCTTCCCTCCAGGAACGAGCCCACACCGAGCTTGCGCCCGATCTCGTCCGGATCGGTGGCCCGGCCCTTGAACCAGAACGACGAGGTCCGGCCGGCGACCCGCAGCCCGTCGAGGCCCGAGAGCGCGTTCAGGATCTCCTCCGCGACGCCGTCCGCGAGGTACTCCTGGTCGTGGCCGGGGCTCATGTCGGCGAAGGGGAGCACCGCGATGGAGGGCGGGCCGGCGGTGGCCCGGGCCGCCGCGGATGGAACCGCCGGCTGGCGGGTCCCCGGCCAGGCGAGGTACCAGACGAGGCCCGGCGCCGCCGCGAGGAGGCCGACCCCCACGACGAGCGCCGTCGCGCCGCGGCCGGAGAGCGGGGCATCGACCGCCCCGACCGCCGCGTCGGCGGAGGTCCGCGTGATCCCCGCGGGCCCGACGTCGAACACCCAGGCGAGGGCCGCGGTGAGCGGGAAGCCCGCACCGAGGAGCGTCACCACCAGGGTGAGGGGCCAGTCGGGGAGGTGGTAGGCGTGCAGGACGGGCTCGATCACCTGGATCACGGCGAAGGACCCGATGCCCCAGGCCACGAGCGCCCGGAACACCCTCCGGCGCCGGAGCTCCGCGACCAGTCGCTGGAGACGGTTCACGTTCCCCTCCGCGTACCGGGCCGGATCCTAGCGGCCGGCGGCCACCGTCGCCCGCCATCCCCGATTGGCTCCCGCCGCGCGGGTCCCGCGGGGGTACGCCCCGCCGCGTCCCTTGCGGTCCTCGCGGCGGGGGTGTGACGCTCCGTCCATGAAAGCCATCAAGACCGAGATCTTCTTCGGCGAGGACGAGCCGGGCCGCGGGCGCGTGGGCACGCGGGCGTGGCGGGCCTTCCTGGCGGAGGTCGTCACCCCGCTCTTCCCGGACGGCATGACCGTCCTCGAGGCCTACGGCCAGATGCGTCACCGGAGCGGCCGCATCGAGAAGCAGCCGAGCCGGGTGGTGGTGCTCGTCCACGCCCCGGGCAAGGCCGCCGACCGGCGCGTCGACGAGGCCGTGGAGGCCTACCGCCGGCGCTTCGAGAACGCGCAGGTGATGGTGGTGCGAAGCGTGGTCCAGGCCGGGTTCTTCGCGGACTGATCGTCCCGGCGGGCGTGCTATGGGTGGATCCCTCCACCCGTCCACCGGACCGGAGCGCCCGGCCCGAAGTGGGAGGTCCGCCATGTCCAGCTGGGAGAAGGAAGCCGACGCCCTCCACTCCTGCGGCGCCCGGCACGCGCTCATCCTGTCGCGCAGCAACGCGGCGCGCGGCCAGATCGCGGAGGGGATCGCCCGCGCGCTCGCGCCGCGCCAGGTGCGCATCTCCTCGGCCGGCGCGGTCCGGGGATCGGTCGACCCGCTCGCGGTGCGCGTGCTCGCCGAGCTCTCGGTGAACGCCAACGACCAGCGTTCCCGGACCCTCGACGAGGTGGACCTGCAGGGGGTCCAGGCGGTGGTGGTCCTCTCCGAGGAGGACCCCACGCCTCCGGCGCTCCGCGACGTGCTCCGGGTGCACTGGCCGCTTCCCGATCCGGCCGCCGGAGGCGGGACGGAGGAGGAGCGGGTCGCCCGCTACCGCGCCGTCCGCAACGAGCTCCGGCGGCGGCTCATGCGCGTGTTCGCGCGGGAAGCCCTGTCCTCCGAGGCGCCCGCGTCCCCCACCACGTCCATCGCCCCGGCCTCGGGCGGCGACCTCGACGCCATCAAGCGCCTGCTCTCGGCCGCGCTGCTCCCGTCCGGCGACGTGGGGGGCCCGGACCAGCGCTTCATCGTGGCCTCCCAGGGCGGCCGGGTCCTGGGCTGCGCCGGGCTCGAGTCGCACGGGGAGGACGGCCAGCTCCGCTCCATGGCCGTCCGCTGGACCAGCCGGAACGCCGGGCTCGGGTCGCGGCTGCACGAGCGGCTGCTCTTCGAGGCCGTCATGGCCGGGGTGCGGACCCTCTACGTGGTCACCACCACCGCCGAGGACTTCTTCACCCGGCACGGCTACCGGAGGATCGCGGCGCGCCAGGCCCCCCCGCGGCTGCTCGCCTCCGAGGAGTTCGCCGCGTTCGTGCCCGGCGGCGGCGTGGTCATGTCACGTACCGTGAACCCGGCCTGACGGCCCCGGAACCCGCATGACGCTCCTCCGCCTGCTCCGGTGCCTCCTGATCGCCGCCCTGCTGCCGCCGGCCCCGGCCCGCGCCGCGGAGCGGGACGACTTCACGGTGCTGAGCTACCACGAGATCGCCGACCCGGCCGACGCGGTCACCCCGGCCTACGCGGTCAGCCCGACGAGCTTCCTCCGCCAGATGGACTGGCTGCGGAACCACGGCTACCACTTCATCGGCGTGGACGACCTGCTCGCCAGCCGGGCGGGGAAGCGACCCCTGCCCGACAAGGCCGTGCTGGTCACCTTCGACGACGCCTACCAGTCGGTCTACGTCCACGCCTGGCCGGTGCTGAAGATGTTCCGCATCCCCGCCGTGGTCAGCGTGGTCGGCAGCTGGCTCGAGCAGAAGGAGTGGGTGGACTTCGACGGGAAGGCGGAGCCCCGGAAGCTGTTCATCTCCTGGGACGCGCTCACCGAGATGACCCGCAGCGGCCTGGTGGAGGTGGGCAGCCACTCCTGGGACCTGCACCAGGGGATCCTCGCCAACCCGCAGGGGAACCAGGAGCCGGCGGCGACCAACCGCCGCTGGCTGCCCGACCGGAAGCGGCACGAGGACGAGGCCAGCTACCGCCGCCGCATCGAGGCCGACCTCTCCCGCAGCGTGGCCGAGATCCGCAGGCGCACCGGCAAGGCGCCCCGCATGATCACCTGGCCCTACGGGCGCTACAACGCCACCACGCTGGCCATCGCCGAGCGCCTCGGCTTCCGGATCGGGCTCACGCTGCTCGACGGGGCGAACGGTCCGGACACGCCGCTCCTGGCGCTCCGGCGGCTCATCGTCGATCGGGACCTCACCCTGCCCGCCTTCGCTCGCGAGCTCGAGGAGCGCGAACGCGACGTCTCCGACCAGGACCGTCCCCAGGCCATCGCCCACGTGGACCTCGACGCCATCTACGACCCCGACCCGGCGCAGCAGGAGCGCAACCTCGGCCACATGCTCGACCGCCTCCAGTGGCTCAACGTGAACACGGTGTACCTGCAGGCCTTCGCCGACCCCGACGGGAACGGCTCGGCAGACGCCGTCTACTTCCCGTGCCGCCGGCTGCCCATGCGGGCCGACCTCTTCAACCGCGTGGCCTGGCAGATCCGCACCCGCACCCAGGTGCGGCGCCTCTACGCCTGGTTCCCGGCGCTGGCCTTCGAGCTGCCGCCCGGCGACCCCGCGGCGAGGGACGTGGTCACCGCGCTGCCCGCGGCCCCGGGCGAGACCGCCGGCCGGGTGGACATGGGCTACCGCCGGCTCTCGCCCTTCTCGCCCGCGGCCCGGCAGGCCATCCGCGAGATCTACGAGGACCTGGCGCGCTCGGCCAACTTCGACGGCCTGCTCTTCCACGACGACCTCACACTCTCCGACCGGGAGGATGCCAGCCCCCCCGCGCTCGCCACCTACCGGAGCTGGGGCCTGCCCGGCTCGGTGGAGGAGATCCGCCGCAGCGACGACCGGATGGGCCGCTGGACCATCTTCAAGATCAACTTCCTCGACGACCTCGCCCTGGAGCTGGCCGACATCGTCCGGGGCGAGCAGCCCGGGCTGGTGGTGGGCCGGAACCTCTACGCGCAGGTGGTGCTGAAGCCCCGCGCCGAGGCCTGGTACGCGCAGGCCCTCGACAACTCGCTGGCCCGCTACGACTTCACCGCGATCATGGCCATGCCCTACATGGAGAACGCGGCCGACCCGGGCGCCTTCTACCGGGACCTGGTGGCGGAGGTGAAGGCCCGCGGCGCCATGAAGAAGGTGGTCTTCGAGCTCCAGGCCGTCGACTGGCGGGAGGGATCGCGGCCCATCCCGAGCGAGCAGATCGCCGAGACCCTGCGCACGCTCTTCGACCTGGGGGTGATCCACGTGGGCTACTACCCCGACTCCCCGCTCATCAACCACCCGGACCCCGCCGTGATCCGGCGCGCCCTCTCGCAGCGCCCGGCCCCGCCGCGCGCCACCCCCTGAGATCCCGGGTGAACGTGCTCGCCAAAGCCGGTGGGGTCCTGCTGGCCTACGTCTTCTGGTACCCGCTCGCCATGTCGGCGGTCTGGATGGTGGGCGCGGCCATCTTCTGGTGGCGGCGGGAGCGCGGGCAGGCCTCGTGGGACGCCCCGGTCCCGCTTCCCGATCCCCCGCCGGTCTCGGTCCTCATCCCCTGCTTCAACGAGGAGGAGAACGCCGAGGAGACCATCACCCACGCGCTGGCGCTCGACTACCCGGAGCTGGAGGTCATCGCCATCAACGACGGCAGCCGGGACGGCACCGCGGCCGTGCTGGACCGGCTGGCCGCGATCCACCCCCGGCTGCGCGTGATCCACCTGGCCGAGAACCAGGGCAAGGCGGTGGCACTGCGCGCCGGCGCGCTGCTCGCCCGCCACGAGATCCTGGTCTGCATCGACGGCGACGCGCTGCTCGACCGGCACGCCGCCCACTGGCTGGTGCGCCACTTCGTGCGCAGCCCGGGGGTGGCCGCGGTCACCGGAAACCCGCGCATCCGTAACCGGTCCACCATCCTGGGGCGGGTGCAGGTGGGGGAGTTCTCCTGCATCGTCGGCACCATCAAGCGGGCCCAGCAGACCTTCGGGCGCATCTTCACCGTGAGTGGCGTGATCACCGCCTTCCGGCGCAGCGCCGTGCACCAGGTGGACTACTGGAGCACCGACGTGCTCACCGAGGACATCGACATCACCTGGAAGCTCTACCGGGCCGGGTGGGAGACCCGCTTCGAGCCCCGGGCGCTGACCTGGATCCTCATGCCCGAGACCCTGCGCGGCCTGTGGCGGCAGCGGCTGCGCTGGGCCTCGGGCGGCGCGCAGACCCTGCTCAAGAACCTGGACGCCTGGCTCCTCCCCTCGCAGCGGCTGCTCTGGCCGCTGCTCCTCGAGATGACCGCCAGCGCGGCCTGGGCCTACGCCCTCCTCGGCCTCTCGGTGTTCTGGATCGTGGGCCTCGTCCTCCCGGCCGGCCTCGTGCCCCCGGTGGCCTCCCCGCTCGTTCCCCAGTCGGGAGGGGTGCTCCTCGGCTCGGTGTGCCTGCTCCAGTTCGTCTTCTCCACCGCCATGGACGCGCGGTACGACCGGGGCCTGGGGCGGACGCTCTTCTGGATGATCTGGTACCCGGTCGCCTACTGGATGGTCGGCGCCGCGACGACCGTCGTCGCCTATCCCCGGATGCTCCGCCGGGGGAAGGGCGCCCGGGCCCGCTGGATCAGCCCCGATCGGGGCATCCGGCCTTGAATATCCCCGCGCCCCGACCCGTCTGACTGGACAGGAGGGCGCCGATCGTGTAGACGGCCCCCTCCCTGGAACCGCCCCCGGAACCGGGCGGACGGGAAAGAACGGGACAATGAAGCAGAACCTGATCATCGAGGCCAGCGATCGGCTGTCCTGGTACGAGCGGCTGGCGTCCACCGCCTCCACCGCCGCCCTGTGGGGCGGCTGGCTCTGGCTCTGGGCGCCGCTCGTGAAGGCCGCCGGCCAGCTGTCGTTCCCGGGGCTGAACGTGCCGGCCTGGGGACTCGCCGCGCTCCCCGGCGGCGCGCCCAGCCTGCCGCTCTCCATCGCCGCCATCGCCGGGATCCCCGGCTCGGTCGTGGCCTGGAGGAGGCTCCCCCGCCGGCGGGCCAAGGCCGCCGACGACCTGCCGGTCTCCGAGTACGCCCGCTACTTCGACCTGGGCGAGCACCAGATCGAGGCGGGCAGGCGCTCGGCGGTGACCGTGGTGCACCATCACCCGGACGGACGCATCGCGCACATCGAGTGCCGCGAGCCCGCCCGGGCCGGCTGAGCCGGGACCGGCCTACCGCCTCGGCCCGCCTCCGGGCTTGCCGCGGGGCGCCCCGCTCCGCTGCCCCTTCCGGTCGTCCTTCAGGGAGTCCATGGAGAAGCCCCCGGTCGCCGGGGCTCCCTTCCCGCCCCCGCCGCCACCGCCGCGGCCTCCCCCGCCTCCTCCTCGCCCGCCGCGGTCCTTCCGGGGCGGGGTCGCGTCCTGGCGCATCGATGCCGGGGCGTGGTCCACGAGGTACTGGAACCCGTTCAGCGACTTCGCGCCCGGGACCGGCTCCTCGGGGCCGAAGACGCGGACGAGCCGGACGTCCTCGACGTGCCGTCCCGCCGCCTTCACGGCGTCGCGGAGCCGGTCGAGCCGGTCGCCGGAGAGCCCGGTCGCCGCGGCCACGGCGGCGTCGAGCGCGGCCTTCACCGCCTCGCTCTCCGCGGGCTCGGACGGCGGTCCCTTGGGGGCCGGCGCGGCCTCGGCGGCGGGCGCCGCGGCATCGGGGGTGGCATCGGGCGGGGCGCCGGCCGGCGGCGCCGCGGGGGCAGCGGGCGCCTCCTCGCGCGGAAGGGAGCGCCTCGCCTCGGCGATGGCCGCCGCCGCCTTCCGGACCACGATCCCGCTGAGCTCGGTGAGGGTCTTCATGGCGGCAGCCATACATGGCTTCGGGAGGTTCGGGAAGGCCCATGTACGGATGGTAGGCTCCCTCCGTGACCCCCGACGTCCCCACCCCCGCGTCCGGCGAGCTCGCCCTGGTGACCGGCGGCTGCTCCGGCATCGGCAGGGCCATCGCGGGGCGGCTGGCGGCCCGCGGACATCCGCTGGTCCTGGTGAGCGAGCGCCCGGCGCCGCTCGAGGCGGCGGCCGCCGAGATCCGCGCCGCCCACGGCGTCGACGTTCACGCGGTGTGCGTGAACCTGGCGCGCCCGGGCGCGGCGGAGGAGCTGCACCGGCGCGTGGGATCGCTCGGGCTCCGCGTGGACGTGCTCGTGAACAACGCCGGCATCTTCTTCTTCGGGGAGGCGGCCGACGCGCCCGTCGACCGGGCCGGCGCGATGCTGCAGCTGCACGTGGTGACGCCGTCGCTGCTCTGCACGCTCTTCGGCCGGGAGATGCGCGAGCGCGGCCGGGGGCGCATCCTCCTCGTCTCGAGCATCTCGGCGTGGCGCGACTTCCCCGGCATCGCCTACTACGGCAGCAGCAAGAAGTACCTGCGCGGCTTCGCGCGGGCGCTGCGGAGCGAGATGCGGGTCCACGGCGTCACCGTGACCTGCCTCGCCCCCGGCCCCACCGCCACCGGCCTCTACGGGATGGAGGGGCCGGCCGTCCGGAGGGGCAAGCGCCTCGGCCTCTTCATGGACGCCGACCGGGTCGCCGAGGCCGGCGTCCGGGCCCTGCTCGCCGGGAGGGCCGAGTGCATTCCCGGGCTCGCCAGCCGCTCCATGGCCTGGCTCTCGGCGCTCACGCCGCAGTGGGTGGTCGACGCCGTCCGGCGGCGGGCGCCCTGGCTGCGCCCGCCCAGGCGCTGAGGGCCGGGGACGTCCGTCGGATCCGCCGGGCCGCCGGCCTCACGCGGCCCGCGGATAGTCGGTGTAGCCCTTCGGACCCGGGGTGTAGAAGGTCGCGAAGTCGGGGGCGTTCAGGGAGAGACCGCGCTCCAGGCGCCGCGCCAGGTCCGGGTTGGCGAGGAACGGACGCCCGAAGGCGACGAGGTCGGCCCGGCCCTCCCGCAGCGCGGCCTCGGCGGTGGCCCGGTCGAATCCTCCCGCCAGGATGAGCGTGCGCGGCCAGGCGCGGCGGATGTCTAGCTTGAGCGCGTCCGGCACCCGGGGTGCGCCCATGGCGGAGTGGTCGACGAGGTGGACGTACTGGATCCCGGTCCCGGCCAGCTCGCCCACCAGCTTCCGGTGGGTGTCGTCGGTCTCCGGGTAGGGAGTCATGCCGGCGTTGACGCCGTGGGGCGAGAGGCGGATGCCGGTGCGCTCCCCGCCGATCGCCGCCGCGGTGGCCCGCGCCACCTCGAGGACGAAGCGGATGCGCTTCTCGATGGAGCCGCCCCATGCGTCGGTGCGCTGGTTCGTGTTGGGGCTGATGAACTGCTCGAGGAGGTACCCGTTCGCGCCGTGGAGCTCGACGCCGTCGAACCCCGCGGCGACGGCGTTGCGGGCCGCCGTCACGTGCTCGTCGATGGCGTGGAGCACCTCGGCTCCGGTCATGGGGCGCGGGACGGGGTGGGGCCGCATGCCCTCCGCGTCGGTGTACATCTCCCCCGGCGCGGCGACGGCGCTGGGCGCGAGCACCTCGGCACCGGACGGCAGGTTGGCCGGGTGCCCGACGCGGCCGGTGTGCATGATCTGGAGGAAGATGGTGCCGCCCCTCGCGTGCACGGCGTCGGTGACCAGCCTCCAGCCCGCCACCTGCTCCGGCGACCAGATGCCCGGGATGCGTGCGTAGCCGAGACCGTTGGGCGAGGGGGACGTGCCCTCGGTCACGATGAGGCCGGCGTCGGCACGCTGGCCGTAGTACTCGGCCATGAGGGTTCCGGGAACGCCGCCCTGCCCGGCGCGGCTGCGGGTCATGGGCGCCATCACGATCCGGTTGCGGAGGGTGCGGGAGCCGAGGGTGAAGGGGGCGAAGAGCGATGCGTCAGGCACGATGGTCTCCTTGTGGGTGGATGCGGCGAGAGAGCTCGCGTTGCAGCCGGGCGAGCGTCACCTTGCCGAGCTCGGCGCGGACGAGCGCCTCGGCGCGACCGCGCAGGCCGGCGAGGTAGCCCGCCACCGCCCGGCCGGTCGGGCAACCCGGGTCGGGCCCGGCGGGATGCGGGGCGAAGAGCGGCTCGCCCGCGTCGACCGCGTCCCAGACGCAGCGCAGCGTGATCCGCGAGGGGGCCCGGGCCAGCACGACGCCGCCGCCGGCACCGCGCCGGGTGGTCACCAGGCCCGCGCGCCGCAGGTCGGCGAGCACGCGGCGGATCACCACCGGATTCGTCCGCACGCTCCCGGCGATGGTCGCGGAGGTGAGGCCGGGCCCGGCGCCGCGGGCGCCCTGGCAGGCGAGCATCCCCAGCGCGTGAACGGCCATGGTGAAGCGACTCGTCATATGCAACCGTTCCGGTTACATAACGACCGGGCCCGCGGCCGTCCAGCGGATCGGCCCGGCCCCTACGTCCCGGTGAAGCGGGGCGGCCGCCGCTCCAGGAACGCCGCCACACCCTCCTGGACGTCGCGGGTCCTGGAGAGGCGCATCACCTCGGGGAGCAGCCGACCCGCGGCCGCCCGCTCGCCCTCGCGCAGCGCGGCCCGCGCGCTCGCCAGCGTGGCCCGCACGGCCAGCGGCGCCTGCGCGGCGATCCGGTTCGCGATGCCCGTGGCGCAGGGCAGGAGCTCCGCCCGCGGGACCACGCGCTGAACGAGGCCGATGCGCCAGGCCTCCTGCGCGTCGAGCTCGTCGCCGGTCAGGAGATACTGCATGGCGTTGCCCCACCCGGCCGCCTGGACCCAGCGCGCCGTCCCGCCGCCGAAGGGGATGATCCCGCGGGTGATCTCGATCTGCCCGAACCGGGCGTCGTCGGAGGCCACCGCCACGTCGCCGGCGAGCATGAGCTCGATCCCGAGGGTGAGGCACCTCCCGTGGACGGCGGTGACGAGGGGCTTGGTGCGCTCGCGGCCGTGGGTGCCCCAGGGGTCGATCTGGCCCGGGTCGAAGAGCCCGGTCTCCTGGAGCCGCGGGAAGACGTCGAGCAGGTCGAGCCCTGCGGTGAAGGTGTCGCCGTGGGCGAACACCAGCGTCACCCGCACGTCGGGGTCGTCCTCGGCGGCCTGGAACGCGGCGGCCAGCTCCTGGAGCATGGCCATGGTGAAGGCGTTCTTCTTCTGGGGGCGGTTGAAGCCGAGCAGGCGGACGTGCCCCTCGGTCGCGGTGGTGATGAGCGGCTCGTCCACGGTGGGTCTCCTTTCGAGGTCGACCGGCATGCTACCCCGGCTGCACGGCGGTCCCCAGGACGCCGAAGCCCCGGACGGCGGGCCAGGTCCGGACCGAGACGAACCCGGCGCGGGAGAGGAGCGTCGCGAGGCCGGCCTCGTCGAAGCTCCGGTGCAGCCGGGACATCCCGCGCCACAGGAGCATCGAGGCCGCGCAGCGGACGCCGCCGGCCAGGGAGTCGCGCACCGACCCGCCGCCGGCGCGCGGCTCGAGGAACGCCACGCGCCCGCCCGGACGGAGCGCGCGCCGCAGCTCCGCCAGCGCCGCGGCCGGATCGGGCAGGAGGTAGAGCAGGCTGTGGCCCGTCGCGCCGTCGAGCGATCCGCTCCGCACCGGCAGCGCCGACGCGTCGGCCTGGACGAGCGGGAGCAGGATTCCCTCGTCGCGGACGCCCCGCGCGGCGCGACGGAGCATCCCGCCGGATCGGTCGAGCCCCAGGTGCAGCTTGCTCCGATCGGCCCGGGCCATCTCGAGCGCGCTCGTCCCCGGGCCGATGCCGAGGTCGAGCACCACCGGTCCGGGCACGAGCTCGCCCAGGGCCCGGCAGGACTCGCGCCAGACCTCGTGGCGGGTGAGGAACGCGTAGATCCGGGCCGCGGGGCCGAAGGCGAAGTCGGAGTACGGCGAGGTGGCCGGGGCCTGCGGCGCCGTCATCTCACCCTCTGCGCTTGCGCACGTCCTCGAGGAAGAACGCGTTCAGGCGGGCGAAGGAGGCCGCCTCGCCGAGCCCCTGGAACGTGCCCTTCCCGGCGATCTCCTCGGCGGCGCGCAGGAAGGCGCCCCAGGCCGTCCGGGCCAGGGCCGCTCCCACGCTGATGCGCCGGACCCCCAGGTCGCGGAGCAGCGCCACCGAGAAGCCCGTGCCCCCGGCGAGCACGTTGACCGGCTTCCGACCCACCGCCCGCACCACCGAGGCCACCTCCTCCGAGGTGCGCAGCCCCGGCGCGTAGAGGCAGTCGGCGCCGGCGTCGGCGTAGGCCGTGAGGCGGCGGATCGACTCCGCCAGCGGATCGGGATGGCCGACCAGGTGGCACTCGGCACGCGCGGTGAGGACCACGTCGGCGCCGGACGCGTCGATGGCCTCCCGCGCGGCCCGGACGCGCGTCACCGCCTCGTCGAGCGCGAAGAGGGGGGTCGAGCGGTCCCCGGTGGCGTCCTCGATGGAGAGCCCGGCCACGCCCGCGGCGACGCAGAGCCGGACGCTCTCCGCCACGCCCTCGGGGTCGGCGCCGAAGCCCGACTCGAGGTCGGCGTTCACCGGCACGTCCACCGCCCCGGCGATGGCGCCGACGTGCGCGAGCACCTGGTCGCGCGGGACCGCGTTGTCGGGCAGGCCGAGCGAGAAGGCCATCCCGGCGCTGGTGGTGGCGAGCGCCGGGAAGCCGAGCGCCTGCAGCGCCCGCGCCGATCCCACGTCCCAGGGGTTCGGCATCACGAAGCATCCCGCCTCGTGGAGCCGGCGGAAGGCGGCGCGGCGGGCGGCCAGGTCGGGCGGCACCGGGGGCATCTTGCCCCCATCCCTAATGCCGCCGCGGCCCGGCGCCGCCGGCTACGACCTGCGCTTCTCCTCGACCTCCCGGGCCAGCTCCTCCAGCCTCGCCTGGCCGGCCTTCTCCTCGTCGGAGGCGTCCGGCCCGGTGGCCTTCCCGGTGAAATGCGCGGCCCCGGGCGCCCACCCGGGCGTGACCGTGGCGGCCAGGTCCTGGGCCGAGCGCCGGAACATCCCGGTCAGCGGCGAGACCGCCGCCCGGGCGGTGAGGTAGAGGCCGATGAACGGCAGGAACACCACCATGAGCCCGCCCAGCACCGGCATGAGTCCCAGCGCCGCCGCGGTCGGGACCTTCACGTAGTGCTCGGACGCGGGCCCGGGGAGCTTCTCGCCGTCGCGCGACACCGGCACGATCTCCCAGTTGCCCTTCGAGAGGTAGTAGCCACCCTGCACTGCGCTGCCGCCGTTCATGGTCTTCATCCCGTGTCTCCCTTTCGTCCGCGAGCATGTGCGATCCGGCGACGCCGCGAAATCGGGAGCGATCCCCAGCCGGCGGGGTTTGAGGCCGGGCAGGTCCCCCGGAAAACGCCCGAACCCGGACGGGGCGCTCGCGCTAGGATTCCCCCATGCCCGACCTGCCCGTGACCCCGCGGACCCGCCTCAACCGGCGCGCCAGCCGCGGATCCCACGACCGCGACCTCATCCACGCCATCCTCGACGAGGGGCTCGTCTGCCACGTCGGGTTCGTCGCCGAGGGGCAACCCTACGTCCTGCCGACCACGTACGCGCGCGTGGACGACCACCTCGTCATCCATGGATCCACCGCCAACCGCATGCTCCGGACCCTGGCCGGCGGCGCTCCCGCCTGCGTCACCGTCACGCTGCTCGACGGGCTCGTGCTGGCGCGCTCCGCCTTCCACCACTCCATGAACTACCGGTCGGTGGTGATCCTGGGCGTGGCCCGGGCCGTCGTCGATCGCGAGGCGAAGCGGCGGGCCCTGCACGCGATCGTGGAGCACGTGGCGCCCGGACGGTCGCGGGAGTCGCGCCCTGCCAGCGACGCGGAGGTGGACGGCACGCTGGTGCTCGAGCTGCCCATCGTGGAGGCCTCCGCCAAGGTGCGTGCGGGGCCGCCCGTCGACGATCCGGACGACCTGTCGCTGGGGTGGTGGGCGGGCGTCCTCCCGCTGCGCCTCTCCGCCGGCACCCCGGTGCCGGACCCCGGGCTCGCGCCGGGGATCGCCGTGCCCGCGGGAGTGAAGGGCCACGCACGCTGAGACGCGGGCCCTCCGGCCGGTTATCCCATGGGCCTCGCGAAGGAGAGCCCCATGGCCGAGCGCACCGTGAAGGACGTCGTCGTCCCCTCGCCCACCAGCGACGGCGCGGGGGTCCAGCTGAGGCGCAGCATCGCCACGCCCACGCTCGACCACCTGGACCCGTTCTTCCTCTTCGACCACTTCGGCTCGGAGAACCCGAACGACTACATCGCCGGGTTCCCCATGCACCCGCACCGGGGGATCGAGACCATCACCTACATGCTCGACGGAAGCGTCTCCCACCGGGACAGCCTGGGCAACTCGGGCACCATCGGCGCGGGCGACGTCCAGTGGATGACCGCTGGCCGCGGGATCCTGCACGAGGAGATGCCGCACGCCGGGCCGCGGCGGCTGGACGGGTTCCAGATCTGGGTGAACCTGCCCCGCAAGCTCAAGATGACGAGCCCGCGCTACCAGGACGTCCCGTCGGGCCGGATCCCGCTCGTCACGCTGCCGAACGGCGGACAGGTGCGGGTCGTCGCCGGCGAGGTGAACGGGGTGGTCGGAGCGGTGAGCGAGATCTTCGCCGACCCGGCCTACCTGGACGTGGCGCTCCCGCCGGGCCAGGCCTTCGAGCAGCCCGTCACGAAGGGGCACACCGCCATCCTCTACGTCTACCGGGGCGAGGTGTCGGTGGGCGGCGGCAGCGCCGCCGGGGGGACGGTGGTCCCGTCGCCGCGCCTCGCCATCCTGGGCGACGGCGACGTGGTCCGCGTCCGCGCCGGTGCGTCGGCGGCCCGGTTCCTCCTGCTCTCCGCCCAGCCGCTCCACGAGCCGGCCGTGCGCTACGGCCCGTTCGTCATGAACACGCGGGAGGAGATCGCGGAGGCGCTCCAGGCGCTCCGCAGCGGGACCTTCGTCCGCCCGTGACCCGTTCGCCTACTGCCACCACCAGGTGATGGTGGCGCCGGGGACCGCCTGCGCGGCGGAGACGGGGTTCGTGGCGGTCTCCAGGTCGGGCCCGTTCTCCATCGGGCCGTAGGCCCCGTACATCACGTAGGCGACGCCGGCCGGGACGACCACGTCCCACCACTTGTCCACCGCCTTGGAGGAGTCGTTCCAGGTCGAGTCGATGGTGTTGCCGTTCGCGTCCTGGACCTCCCAGTACACGTAGTCCCATCCGGACTTCCCGGCGAAGGTGAAGTTCGTCCGGAAGGAGAGCGTGACGGTGCCCGTCGGGGGGACGCCCGCGGCGACGGTGAAGCTGGCCGACCGCGTCGTCTCCTGGTTGCCGGCGACGTCCACCGAGTACCAGGTGAGCGTGTGCAGGACGGTGCCCGAGGACGGCGCCGCCACCGCCACCGTGTTCCCGGCCGTGAGGGTGCCCCCGTCCAGCTGGTACCAGGTGCCCAAGACGCCCGAACCGCCGACGTCGGTCGCGGCGAGCGTGAAGGTCTGGCCACCGGTGTAGGCGGAGCCGCCCACCACCGTGCTGGTGGTGACCGGGGGCACGGTGTCGACGCGGAAGCTGCTCGAGACCCGGACCGTCTCCGCGTTTCCGGCCACGTCCACGGAGTACCAGCTGAAGGTGTGCACGCCCTCGCTCACCACGAACGACGAGCCCGCGGTGAAGCCGCCGGCGTCCACCTGGAAGTAGGTCGCCTTCACCCCCGAGCCACCGGCGTCGTCGGTCGCGGTGAGGGTCACCGGCTGAGCCGCCCGGAAGACCGCGCCGGGCGCGGGGTTGAAGCTCGAGACCGTGGTGGGCGGGGTGACGTCGACCACCGGCACGCGGACGGTGAACGTGGCGGAGCGGGTGGCCTCCTGGTTCCCGGCGGCGTCCACCGAGTACCAGCGCAGCGTGTGCGAGGCCGAACCGGAGGACGGGGCCGCGATGGCGACCGACGTTCCCGCCACGAAGGCGGCGCCGTCGAGCTGGTACCAGGTGCCCGTCACGCCCGAGCCCGCGTCGGACGCGGAGAGCGTGACGACCTGGGCCCCGTCGTACGTCGCACCGTTCGCGGCGCTGCTCGTGGTGACCGGGGCGATGGTGTCGACGCGGAACGAGGCGGAGACCTGCGCTGCCTCGGTGTTGCCGGCGTTGTCGACCGAGTACCAGCCGAAGGTGTGCAGCCCGTCCGTCACGCTGAAGGACGTCCCGACCGTCCAGGCCCCGGAGTCGATCCGGTAGTAGGTGGCCTTCACGCCCGACGCGCCGTCGGTGGCGGTCAGGACCACCGGCTGGACGGCGCGGAAGACGGAGCCGGCGGCCGGGTTGAAGCTCGAGACCGTGGTGGGAGCCACGGTGTCGGCGACGGCCTGGACGGTGAACGAGACCGTGTGGGTCTGCTCGACGTTGAGCGCGTGATCGGTGGAGTAGAACTGTAGCGTGTGCGCCCGCGATCCGGTGACCGGGGGGCCGACCGAGACGTCGGTCCCGAGGTTCCAGGCGCGACCGTCGACCGCCCACCAGGTGAGCGAGACCCCGGAGGAGCCGGCGTCCACCGGGACGAGCTTGATGCGGGCCGTGCCGACGTAGCTCGCCACCGCGTCGGAGGTGGTGGTCGGCGGCAGGTCGTCGCCGACGGCCGCCGCGGTGAAGGAGGGGGCGTGGCAGCGGCTGCAGTTGTCGCCCGGGCCCGGGAAGGTTCCGCCGGTCGTGTCGTGGCACCGGTCGCAGGCGGCCGAGGAGTTCTGCCAGATGCCGCGGTGGTCCGCGCCGAGCCGGCCCAGGTGCGGCGGCGCCGCGTGGCAGGCGCCCTCCGAGCAGCCGCCGGCCCAGGTGCCGATCAGGGTCCGGGCCGGGTTGGCGCCCTGGTGGCAGAGCTCGCAGCGGCCGGCGTGCTGGGTGACGAGGCTCGTGTAGTGGCAGGAGCTGCAGGACTCGGTCATGGTGAAGCCGGCGCCGTGGTCGACGTTCGATTCCTCGAAGACCATGATCTCACCCGACCCGAGGGTCGCGAGGTGGCTCACCGCCGCGGCACCCCAGGTGGCGGAGCCGCCGAAGTGGCAGCTCACGTTGCTGCAGGTGCCCCCGCCGGCGGCGTAGGCGTACGTGAACGAGACGCCGGTGCCCGGCTGGACGTCGTAGCTGCCGTTCACGTGGAGCGCGGCGCTCGCCACCGTCCGGCCGTCGGTGGTGGTGCCCGCGTGGCACGCGGCGCAGCCCTGGTCCTGGTGGATGTCGTGGCTGTTCGCCTTGGGCGAGCCGCTGGGATAATCGGGGCGGCCGTCGGTGGTGCCGGTCCCGTGGCACCCGTTGCAGGCCAGGGTTTCACCCGACGTCCAGGCCGGGGTCGCGGCGCCGTTGCCGTGGCAGTAGACGCCGCTGCAGGTCTTGCCCGCGCCGTACGACGCGCCGGCGGCGTTCTTCCCCTTGAGGGTGCCGGCGGTGCCGTTGGCCTCGTACAGGACGACCTTCGCGGTGGTCGATCCGGAGCCCGCCGAGTGCTGCGCCACGTCCACCGGGTGGCAGTGCCCGCAGCCGAAGGCGTACGCGTTCGGGGACCCCGGAGGCGCGGGGGGCGGGTACCGGGTCTGGAGCGTCCCCAGGTCGCCGTAGCCGCTCGTGCCCTGGGCGGCCGTGAGGCCCCAGTGGGCGAGGTGGGCGCCGCTCGGCGGCGGGAACGCGTGGCAGGCGTCGCACCCGGTGACCTCGATGGCGCCGTTCATGTGCGTCCCGTCCGCGAGGATGGCCCCGGTGCCGGTCACCGACGACGGGTGGCAGCCGACGCAGGCGGGGAGGCCGCCGGGAACCGTCGGGTGGCCGCTCGTGCTCGGCGGGACGTACTTCGGCGGCGGGGCCCCGTGGCAGAAGGTGCAATCGTCCAGCCAGTCGGGGTGGCCGGCGGCGGCGTGGCAGGCGTTGCAGGAGGGCGCGTTGGCGTTCCCGGCGTAGCCCGCGCCGTGGCAGCGCGTGCACTGCGGCACGCCCGGGACGCCCCGGTTCTTCACGAACTTGAAGAAGAGCGCCGAGTGGCGGGCCGGGTCCAGGATCTGGGCGTGGCCGATCTGGTCGGGCGGGTTGAAGACGGCGGCCACCGTCTTGTCGGCGCCGCCGGTCCGGGTGTCGACGAGGCAGCCGTCCACCACCTCGCCGGAGCAGTCGCCGGCCCAGGTCTGGAAGAGGTTCGTGCCCACGGGGGTGGCGACGAAGCGGACCGACACGTTCCACGCGAAGGTGGCGGCGCAGCGGTCCATCCCGCTCCCGGCCGGACCGCACTCGATGGCGGCGCCCGCCGACTCGACGTCGCGGACGATGCCGCCCACCGGGCGGGGCACGGTCACGACGAAGTTGACGCCGTTCTTGCCCTTCTGCCCTTCGGAGGCCGCCTGCGACGGGGCGCTGCTTCCGCAGGCCGAGAGGACGCTGGACGCGAATGCCAGGGACGCGATGAGGACTCGACGGTGCATGGGCTCCCCCCCCGAAGGCTTGGCTGCGCTACGACGGGGCAGGCGCGGTGCACGGATCGAGCCATCGGGGGCCACACCACAACCTGGTAACTATTTGATATTACCCATGTAAACACTTCGAAAGATCATGTTTCTTCACACATTGGGGTTAACCACCCAGGGGTGGGGCAAAGTGCGCAGGCGCGGGCGCGGCCGGACCCGTCCCGGCGCCCATTGACCCACCCCTCGCTTCTGGTTACGCCTTCCGGCACTCCATGTCCCACCTCCCTCGCGCGACCGGGCCCCTGCGCCCGCTGGTCATCCCCGTCCTCCTGCTCCTCCTCTCCGCCTGCGGATCCCGCCCGGCAGCCCCGGCCCAGGCCGGACCCGTGGAGGTGGGGGTGTTCACGGTGCAGCCGAGCCCGGTCACGCTGGTCCGCGAGCTCCCGGGCCGGACCGCGCCCTACCGCGTGGCGGAGGTGCGGGCACGCGTGAACGGCATCGTCCTGAAGCGGCTCTTCGCCGAGGGCAGCGAGGTGAAGGAGGGACAGAAGCTCTTCCTCGTGGACCCCGCCCCCTACGAGGCGGCGCTCGAGGGGGCGCGCGCCGCGCTGGCCCGTTCCGAGGCCACGCTGGCCAACGCGCGGGTGGTGGCGCGGCGCCACGCCACGCTCATCCAGACCAACGTGGTGAGCCAGCAGGACCACGACAACGCCCAGGCGGCGCTCAAGACCGCGGAGGCCGACGTGGCCTCCGCGCGCGCGGCCGAGCAGCTTGCCCGCATCAACCTGGGCTACACCTCGGTGACCGCCCCGGTGTCGGGCCGCATCGGACGCTCGGCGGTCACCGAGGGCGCCTACGTGCAGGCCTCCCAGGCCACGCTGCTCGCCACCGTGCAGCAGATCCACCCCATGTACGTGGACCTCACCCAGTCCGCCGACGAGGCCCTGCGGCTCCGCCGCGACCTCGACTCGGGCCGGCTCCAGGGCAAGGCCCCGGGCCAGGCCGCGGTCCGGCTGGTGCTCGACGACGGGCGCGAGTACCCGCTGCCGGGCACGCTCCAGTTCACCGACGTCACCGTCGACCCCGGCACCGGCTCCATCACGCTCCGTGCACTGTTCCCGAACCCGAGGGGCGAGCTGCTCCCGGGCATGTTCGTCCGCGCCCGCATCGAGGAGGGCGTGAACCCGCAGGCCCTGCTCGTGCCGCAGGTCGGCGTCACCCGCGACCCGAAGGGCCTCCCGGTGGCGCTCGTGGTGAACGGGGAGCGGAAGGTGGAGCGGCGCACGCTCGTCACCGACCGGGCCGTGGGCAGCGCGTGGCTCGTGACCGAGGGCCTGCGCCCCGGGGACCAGGTGGTGGTGGAGGGCGTGCAGAAGGTCCGCCCCGGAGCCGCCGTGAACCCGGTCCCGGCCACCGGCGGGAAGTAGGCGATCCGTGGCCCAGTTCTTCATCGAGCGTCCGATCTTCGCCTGGGTGGTGGGCATCCTGGTGATGCTCGGCGGCGCCCTCGCCATCCTCCGCCTGCCGGTCTCGCAGTACCCGGCCATCGCCCCGCTCCAGGTCACCGTCAGCACCACCTTCCCGGGAGCGTCGTCGAAGACGCTCGAGGACACGGTCACCCAGGTGATCGAGCAGCGGATGAACGGCATCGACAACCTGCGCTACATGTCGGCGTCGTCCGACTCGGCGGGGAACGCGGCCGTCACCCTGACCTTCGACGCCGGGACCGATCCGGACGTGGCCCAGGTGCAGGTGCAGAACAAGCTGCAGCTGGCGCTCCCCCAGCTTCCGCAGGAGGTCCAGCGCCAGGGCGTCCGGGTGGCGAAGTCGGTCTCCAACTTCATGCTCATCATCGGCCTGGTCTCGGAGGACGGGTCGATGTCGCGCAACGACATCTCCGACTACGCCTACACCTCCCTCCAGGACCCCATCAGCCGGGTCTCCGGCGTGGGCGAGGTCACCACCTTCGGCGCCCAGTACGCCATGCGGATCTGGCTCGACCCGGCGCGGCTCGCCAAGTACCGGCTCACCCCGCTCGACGTGTCGGGCGCGCTCCAGGCCCAGAACGCCCAGGTCTCCGCCGGCCAGCTGGGAGGCCTCCCGGCCGTCGAGGGGCAGCGGCTCAACGCCACCATCACCGCCCAGACCCGCCTGCAGACCCCCGACCAGTTCCGCGCCGTGTTGCTGCGGGTGAACCCCGACGGCTCCCGGGTCCACCTGGGCGACGTGGCCCGCGTCGAGCTCGCCGGCGAGTCCTCGGAGATCGAGACCTTCATCGACGGCCGGCCGTCCTCGGGCATCGGCGTCCGGCTCGCCGCCGGCGCGAACGCGCTGCAGACCTCGAAGGCGGTCCGCGCCCGCCTCGACGAGCTGGCGCGCTACTTCCCGCCCGGCCTGCGGATCGTCTACCCGGTCGACACCATCCCCTTCATCCGCCTGTCGATCGAGGAGGTGCTGAAGACCCTCCTCGAGGCCATCGTCCTCGTCTTCCTGGTGATGTACCTGTTCCTGCAGAACTTCCGCGCCACGCTCATCCCCACCATCGCCATCCCGGTGGTGCTCCTCGGGACCATGGGCGTGCTGGCCGCCTTCGGCTTCGGCATCAACACCCTCACCATGTTCGGCCTGGTGCTGGCCATCGGGCTCCTGGTCGACGACGCCATCGTCGTCGTCGAGAACGTGGAGCGCGTGATGAGCGAGGAGGGCCTGCCGCCCCGCTCCGCCACCCGGAAGTCGATGACCCAGATCACGAGCGCGCTGGTGGGCATCGCGCTGGTGCTCGCGGCGGTCTTCGTTCCCATGGCCTTCTTCGGCGGGTCGGTCGGCGTCATCTACCGCCAGTTCTCCATCACCATCGTCTCCTCGATGGTGCTCTCGGTCCTGGTGGCCCTCTCCCTCACGCCGGCGCTGTGCGCCACCATCCTGAAGCCGGTGGAGAAGGGGCACGGGCTCTCGAAGCGCGGTTTCCTGGGCACCTTCAACCGCCTCTACGACCGCGGCGCGGGCCGGTACCAGGCCATCGTCGAATGGCTCCTGCGCCGGCGCGTGCGCGGCATGATCGGCTACGCCGTGCTGGTGGTGCTGCTCGGCGCGCTCTACGCGCGGCTCCCCACCGGGTTCCTGCCGCAGGAGGACCAGGGGCTCATGTACGCCCAGGTCAACATGCCGCCGGGCAGCACCCTGGAGATGACGAAGAAGGTCCTGGAGCGGATCTCGAAGCACCTGCTCACCGAGGAGGAGGATTCCATCGCCTCGGTGATGTCCATCGCCGGCTTCAACTTCGGATCGCGCGGGCAGAGCGCCGGCGTGGCCTTCATCCGGCTCCGCCCGTGGGACGAGCGTCCCGGCCTGCGCCTGCGCGCCTACACCGTCGCGGCCCGCGCGCAGAAGGCCTTCGCGTCGATCAAGGACGCCAACGTCTTCGTCTTCACCCCGCCCGCCGTGACCGAGCTCGGCAACGCGAACGGCTTCGAGCTCCAGCTGCAGGACCGCGGCGCGCTCGGGCACGACGCCCTGCTCGCCGCGCGCAACCAGCTCCTCGACCTGGCGCGCAAGGACCCCCGGCTCGCCAAGGTGCGCCCGGCGGGCCTGGAGGACACGCCCGAGTTCCGGCTCGACGTGGACCAGCAGAAGGCCGTGGCCCTGGGGGTGTCGATCGCCGACGTGAACCAGACGCTGGCCTCGACCTGGGGCGTGGCCTACGTCAACGACTTCATGGACAAGGGGCGCACCAAGCGGGTGTACCTCCAGGCCGACGCGCCCTACCGGATGAACCCGGAGGACCTGGACCGCTGGTACGTGCGGAACCGCGACGGGGAGATGGTGCCGCTCACCACCATCGCCACGGCGCGCTGGACCTACGGCTCGCCCAAGCTGGAGCGGTTCAACGGCATCCCGGCCATGGCCATCCAGGGCGAGCCGGCGGCGGGCCACAGCTCCGGCGAGGCCATGGCCGCCCTCGAGGAGATCGTGGCGAAGCTGCCGCCGGGCGTGGGCTACGAGTGGTCCGGCCTGTCCTACGAGGAAAAGGTGTCCGGGGCCAACGCCGGCGCGCTCTACGTGATCTCGCTGCTGGTCGTGTTCCTTTGCCTGGCCGCGCTGTACGAGAGCTGGTCGATCCCGGTCTCGGTCATGCTGGTGGTCCCGCTCGGCGTGCTCGGGGCGGTGGGCGCCATGCTGGGGCGCGGCCTCTCGAACGACGTCTTCTTCCAGGTGGGCCTCCTCACCACCGTGGGCCTCTCGGCCAAGAACGCCATCCTCATCGTCGAGTTCGCGAAGGAGCTGCACGACCGCGGGAAGGGCGTGGTCGAGTCGGCGCTCGAGGCGGCACGGATGCGGCTGCGGCCCATCCTCATGACCTCGCTGGCCTTCATCCTGGGGGTCCTTCCGCTCGCCATCGCCCACGGCGCTGGCGCCGGCGGTCAGATCGCCATCGGCACGGCGGTGATCGGCGGGATGCTCTCGGCGACGGCCCTCGCCGTCCTGTTCGTCCCCCTCTTCTTCGTGCTCATCGCCCGGCGCGTCCGTCCGCCCGAGCCGCGGATCGAGCCGCGCGACCCGGGTGCCGACGCCCGCGCCGAGGACGCCGAGGCGAGGTTGCGGGAGGGGCGACGGGCGGTCGCGTCGTGAGTCCCGGGCCGGCTCGAGGCCGGCCCCGGACGAGGCGCGCCCCGCTCGACGACGCGCGCGGCGCGGCGCGCCTCGTCGTCGAGGCCGTGCGGGGCGTGACCGACGTCGTCGAGGCCATGCATCTCGGCATCGGCTCGGGCCCGGCCATCCTGGGGCGGCCGCTGGCCGGTCCCACCCGGCTCCTCACCGCACCGATCTACCGGGTCATCCGGGGCACGACCGGCGCGGTGGGCGCAGGCATCGGTGTCGCGCTGGACGCCCTCTCGACGGTGCTCGTCGGCGACGACGCCGGTGGCGGCCCCGGACGCGAGGCGGTGCGGGCGGCCCTGAACGGCGTCCTCGGGGACCACCTGGCCGCGACCGGCAACCCGCTCGCCATCCCCATGACGCTGCGCCGCGATGGCCGCGCGCTGGGTCTCGATCGCCGCTCGCTCGGTCGCGCCTTCCCGCGCGCCGGGGGCCGGCTGCTCCTCCTGGTCCACGGCTCCTCGCTCCCGGACCGGAGCTGGACCCGGCACGGACACGACCACGGCGCCGCGCTGGCCCGCGATCTCGGGTTCACCTCGATCCACGTCCACTACAACACCGGCCTGCACGTGTCGGAGAACGGCCGCCTCCTCGCCGGCCGGATCGAGGAGCTCGCCCGGGCCTGGCCGCGGCCGGTGGTGGAGATCGCGATCCTCTCCCACAGCATGGGCGGCCTGGTCGCGCGGAGCGCCTGCCACCACGCCGAGGGGGCGGGCCTCGCCTGGCGGCGGAGGCTGCGGAGCCTGGTCTTCCTGGGAACGCCGCACCACGGGGCGCCGCTCGAGCGCGGCGGCCACCGGCTGGACGTGATCCTCGGCCTCACCCGCCAGACCGCGCCGCTCGCACGGCTGGGGAAGATCCGCAGCGCGGGCGTCACCGACCTCCGGCACGGAAACGTGCGGGACGAGGACTGGAAGGGACGCGACCGGTTCGCGCCCGGACGCGATCCGCGAACGCCGCTCCCGCTGCCGGAGGGAGTCCGGTGCTTCGCGATCGCCGCCACGACGGCCCGGGCGGACGCGCCGGGGCGGCGGCTGCCGGGGGACGGGCTCGTGCCGGTGGACAGCGCGCTGGGCCGGCACGCGATCCCGGAGCGGACGCTCGACTTCCCCGAGGGCCACCGCTGGATCCTGCACGGGGCCGGGCACCTCGACCTGCTCGACCGGGCCGAGGTGCTCGAGCGGCTCAGGGACTGGCTGCGCCCCCGTCGATCCGCTCCGCCTCGGCGACGGCGGCGGTCCAGGCCTCGGCCTGCGTCGAGAACCAGCGCGGCAGCGGCGTCCCGTCGAGCGCGGCGGTCCAGCGGTCGTTCTCGATCCAGATCCGGACCTCGTGCTTCCCGATGACGAATACCGCCGGTGGAACCGGCGTGGGGCTCGACGCCTGCGACCTCGCCGTCCGTCCGGGTGTCTTGCGCACCCCCGCCTTCTATCCCCGTCCGGCCCGCGGCGCACGGCGCCGCGCCTGACCCCTTTGCGCACCCTCCGGCCGGGGCGGTCGGGGAGGCCCGGCTGGCAATTCCCGGCCGCTTGCCCTATGAAGCGTGGGCCGCTCCCTTTCCGGGGCGCAGTTGACGGCACATCCGCCGTTAACGAACAGAAAAGAAACGAGTCTCGAGGCAATGGCTACCGGTACCGTGAAGTGGTTCAACGACGCGAAGGGCTTCGGCTTCATCACGCAGGACGGCGGGGGCGACGACGTCTTCTGCCACCACACCGCCATCGCCGCCCAGGGGTTCCGCACCCTGGCCGAGGGCCAGAAGGTGGAGTTCGACGTGACCAAGGGCCCGAAGGGCCTGCAGGCCGCGAACGTCCGCGCCATCTAGCGCCTGGCATCCGAGGGCGTACGGAAGCCCGGCCCCGGTGGCCGGGCTTTCCCGTTTCCGGGGGGCCCCTATCCAGGAAGTCGCATCCGAAGTAAAAGGAATGCCACTTCGCGTCGACTTCCGCTCGCCTCGAGCGGTCGCCCACCGAGCCAGGAGGCGACCTTGAAGGAGCTCGCAGCGGGATCGCTCGTACGGCACCGCACGCTGGGCAGGGGCAAGGTGGTGGCCGTCGAGCCCGCCGCGCTGCACGTCTTCTTCCCGGACAGCGATACCCGGTATGCCGCCAAGCTGCGCTGGCCCGCCGCGGGCGCGTTCCTCTCGCAGGACGGGCTCGAGCCGGACCCCTGGCTCTCGGGGCTCACGTCCTTCGCCAAGGATTCCGCCTCGGGCCGCTGGGCGCTCGACGCCAACTTCATGAGCCAGGACGAGGCGGTCGCGCTCTTCCTGTCCGAGAACCCGGGCGGCTTCCAGGCCCCGGCGCCCGGGAAGCGCGGCGCTCCCCGCGTCGGCCGCGGCGCGCGGTGGCGGGCGGCCAGCGAGGCCTGGGCCTCGTCCATGGGCGAGGGCAGGTCGGCGAGGCTGCTCGAGGACGGCGAGTACGAGGAGCTCGGGGCGCGGGCCCTGCGGGTGGCGCTCCTCGCCGGGGAGATCCCGGGGATGCCGGAGCCCGACGTGCTGGAGGAGGCGTTCGCTCCCGGCGACGCGACGGGGGACTTCCTCGACGCGCTCCTGGGCTACCTGTCGGTCCCGTCGCCGGCGCGGGCCCGCTTCGAGAGGCTGTGCGCCGCCACCCACGCGCTGGGCGCGCCTTCCGACGCCGCCTGGGCCCTCGTCACCTTCTTCCCGTTCGTGGCGGTGCCCACCCGGCAGGTGGTCCTGCTCCCGCGGTCGGCCTGCCCGGGGGCGAGCCGCCTCGGCTGCGAGCTGCAGTACCAGGCCGTCCCGAACTGGGTCACCTACACCCGCTACCGCGACCTCTCCTCCCGGCTCCTCGAGAAGCTCGCGCCGCACGGCGCCCGGGACCACGTCGACGTCGAGTGCTTCGTCCACACCACCGGCACCCGGCGTGCATCGCGCCCGGCGAAGGGCGCCGGGACGCCCGCGCGCCGCGAGGGCTCGACCGCGGCGCCCGCCCGGGGCGCCGGCGCCCGTTCCCGGAGGAAGGGATGAACGACGATTTCCGCGACCTGAAGGCGCGAATCCGCCGGCTCGACGCCATCCTCCTCGAGCGTGGCCCCACCGACGCCCGCCTGGCCCAGGCCGTGAGCAAGGTCCGCCGCGCCACGAAGCGCGGCGACCGCACCCGCGAGCCCACGCCCGAGCTGCGCACGCTCCTCGAGCAGGCCGAGCTGCTCGCCAGCCGGACCGCCTGAGCCCGGCGAACGTACTTTGACGGCAGGGGGGCTGGCGCCGGGCGCCCGCAGGGACTAGGGTGCCCCCTTGCGCGTTTTCCTGGTGTACGTGAGGGACGAGGCGTACTTCCACCTCCTCCCCAGGGCGGACGGTGACGCCGGTCCCGGATCCCGCGTCCGCGTCATGGCCTTCCCGCCGCTCGGGATACAGACCCTGGCCCCGGTGCTGCGACGCGCCGGCCACGCGGTGCGGATGTTCGACACCTGCCACCCGCGCATGCAGGCGGCCGACGTGGCGGAGGCGGCGCGGCAGGACCGGCCCGACGTGGTCGCGCTCTCCTTCCTCTCCGTGACCGCCTACCCGGCCCTCAAGGCCTTTGCACGAACGGTGAAGGCGGCGAACCCGGGAATCCCCATCGTGGTGGGCGGGGCCTTCGCCTCCATCAACGCGGCGGAGATCCTGGCCGACTGCGACTTCGTCGACCACGTCGGCGTCGGGGAGGGCGAGGAGCTCCTCCTCGACTACCTGGAGAACCTGCACGCCCCGGGAAACGTGGCCGGCCTGGTCTGGCGAGACGTCGGCACGGTGACCCGCAACCCACCCCGGCCCCTGCTGCGGGACCTGGACGCCTTCCCGTACCCGGACCGGACCTCGCTGCCCGTCGACTACGTCGAGTCGCTGCCGCTCGACGTCCCGGCCGTGCTCTCCCTGGACCGGTTCTGCACGATGCAGACCTCGCGGGGCTGCCCGTACACCTGCATCTACTGCGACATCCCCTCCCTGGCCGGCGGCAAGTGGCGGAGCCGCTCGGCCGCGCACGTGCTGGGCGAGATGCAGGAACTCTCCGACCAGGGCTACCGCTCGATCTACCTCACCGACGACCACTTCCTCCTCAAGCGGCAGCGCATCGCCGACATCTGCAACGGCATCATCGAGCGCGACCTCCGCTTCCACTGGGGGTGCGAGGGGCGGGTGGACGCGGTGGGGGTGGACCAGCTCCCGCTCATGGGGCGCGCCCGCTGCGACATGCTCGCGTACGGGATCGAGTCGGGAACCCAGAAGATGCTCGACCGGCTGGGCAAGCGGCAGCGGATCGAGCAGATCGAGCACGCCGTCGGCGAGGCCAAGCGGCACGGCATCGCCCGGGTGCACGGCTTCTTCGTCATCGGCGCACCGGGCGAGACCGCCGAGGACGTCCGGGAGACCTTCCGCTTCGCGGCCCGACTGCCGCTCGACACCTTCGGCTTCAACCGGCTGGCGGTCTACCGGGGCACGCCGCTCTGGGACGACTACGCCCGCCGCGGGCTGGTGGACGACGCCCGCGACTGGGACAAGACCTTCAAGTGCTGCGACATCGACCCGGACACGCTGCCCAACGACGAGGTCAACGCGCTGCGCATGAAGGGGTACGCCTCCCTGCTCCTGCACCGCATCCTGCGGCGTCCCGTCGCCACCTGGGGCCTCCTGCGCACCTTCTCCCGCCACATGCCGCTCCGCGACCTCTTCCGGCTGGTGAGCGGCCCGTTCCGCAGGAAGGTCGCCCCGCTCCCGGACCTGCCCGCTCCCATGGTGGACGCGGGGCTGCGGGTCCCGGTGCGCCCGCCCGCGCCGACGCCCGCCGCCTGAGGGCCCCGGCCCCTCGCCTGCCCGCCGCCGTTCGCGGCTATGCTGGGGCATGGACGAGAGGCTCCGCACCCTGATCCGGCAGCTCGACCTCGAGCCGCTCGAGGTGAACCTCTTCCGCGGACAGTCGCGCGACGTGGGCGGCCCGCGGGTGTTCGGGGGGCAGGTGCTCGGCCAGGCGCTGGTGGCGGCGGCGCGCACGGTCGAGGGGCGCGACCCCCACTCGCTCCACGCCTACTTCCTGCTCCCCGGCGACGTCACCACGCCCATCGTCTACCAGGTGGACCGGGTCCGAGACGGCCGGAGCTTCTCCGCCCGCCGCGTGCAGGCCATCCAGCACGGACGACCCATCCTCTCGATGATCGCCTCGTTCCAGTCCCCCGAGCCGGGGCTGGAGCACGCCGAGGGGATGCCCGACGTGCCGTCGCCGGACGGGCTCGCCGACGCCACCGCGTTCCACGACCGCTGGCTCGCCGAGGCGGCGCCGGTGCCGGCGCGGGTGGTCGACGGATTCCGCACGCCGAGCGCGATCGCCTTCCGGCCGGTGGACCCGGTGAACCCGCTGCGCCCCTCCCCGTCGGTCCCGCGGCAGGCGGTCTGGTTCCGCGCCGTCGACCGCCTGCCCGACGACCCCGCCCTGCACCGGAGCATCCTCGCCTACGCGACCGACTTCACCCTGCTCGGCACGGCGCTCCGTCCTCACGGCCGGAGCTGGTGGCAGGAGTCCATGATCGTGGCCTCGATCGATCACGCGCTCTGGTTCCACCGCCCGGCACGGGTGGACGAGTGGCTGCTCTACGCCATGGACTCGCCGTCGGCGCAGTCGGCGCGCGGCCTGGCCCGCGGCCTGATCTTCGACCGGGCCGGGCGTCTCGTCGCCAGCGTGGCCCAGGAGGGACTCATGCGGGAGGCGACGGCCCGGTAGGATCGGGTGGTGGAGTCGAGTGAGCACCGCATCCCGGTCCCGGGAGGCGTGGTCTGGTGCCGCCGCGCGGGTGGCGGCCGGGGCACGCCGCTCCTGCTCCTCCACGGGGGCCCGGGCGGGACCAGCTCCTACCTGGAGCCGCTCGAGGCCCTCGCCGACGAGCGGCCGGTCGTTCGCTACGACCAGCTCGGGTGCGGGCGCTCCGACCGGCCGGAGGATCGGTCGCTCTTCACCCCGGAGCGGTTCGTGGAGGAGGTGGCCGCGGTGCGGGCGGCGCTCGGGCTCGAGCGGGTGGTCCTCCTCGGCCACTCCTGGGGCGGGACGCTCGCGACGCTCGTCGTGCTCTCCGGCGCGGGCGGCGTGGCGGGGCTCGTTCTCGCGAGCCCGCTCCTCGACGCGCGCCGCTGGGCGGAGGACGCCGACCGGCTCCGGCGCGAGCTTCCCCTCGAGGTGCAGGAGGCGCTCCGTCGTCACGAGGCGGACGGGACCACCGACGACCCGGAGTACCAGCGGGGAACCGAGGCCTACTACCGGAGGTTCGTCTGCCGGGCCGACCCCTGGCCGCGCGCGATGCGCGACGCCCTCGCCGGGATGGGCCACGCCTGCTACCTGCACATGTGGGGGCCGAGCGAGTTCCACCCGACCGGCACCCTGCGCACGCTCGACCTGACCGGCCGCCTCGGCGAGATCCGCGTCCCCACCCTCTTCACCGTGGGGAGGTTCGACGAGGCCACGCCGGAGAGCGTGGCCTCCTTCCGGGCGCGCGTCCCCGGCGCCGGGCTCGCCGTCCTGGAGCGGAGCGCGCACATGACGATGCTGGACGAGCCGGAGGCCTCCGTGGCGCTCCTGCGGGGCTTCCTGCGCCGGGTGGACGGGCCCGGCCCCCGCGGTTCAGTGATGGTTCCGGAAGCGGGGCCACTCCCGGACGAGGTCCACGACCGGGTCGCGCAGGACGTAGACGGGGATCCGCCGCTGCGGCCGCGTGCAGTCCGGGCAGCGGAAGACCGCGACCTCCTCCACGCTCCGGAACTGGCGCCGGACCGCGTCGCCGTCCACCTGGACGCCGATGAAGGTCCGGGTCGAGGCGGGGGGCGGACCCCAGGCGTGGAAGGCGTTGTGGGTGGCGTGGACCGGGGGCAGGCCGAGCTCCGCGCCGTGCAGCTCGAGCGCACCCGCCGTCCCGTAGCTCGTGGAGACGACGACGGCGTCGCGGCGCTCGTCCTCCGGCAGGGACCGGGCCACCCGGGCCACCTCGAGCGCCAGGCTCCGCCAGCCGATCCGGTCGGCGAGCCACTGGGGAACCGGCTCGCCGCGCTTGCCCGCCTCCACGTCGAGGTGGAGCCCGAGCGCCGCGACGTAGGGGCCGAGCCGGGCGGGGGGGAGCACGGGGACGAAGATCGGCGCGAGCGTGAGGCCCACGCCGAGGAGGAGGCCCGCGTAGGCGACCTCGGCGCCTCGCCGCCACCGCTCCGCGCCCCGGGCGAGCGCCGCCGCGCCGAAGGCCATCAGCACCGGGTAGATGGACGTGATCCGGTCCGGACGGCTCGATCCCGCCACGACCTGGGCCGCGAGGAGGACGGCGTAGGCCACGGCCACGAAGCGGTAGGGGCGCAGGCGCGGCGTCGCGAGGGCCAGCAGGCCGCCCAGCCAGAGGGGCAGGCTGGCCGGGCCCACGAAGAGCACCTGGTCGCCGAGCACCTGCCAGGCCGTCCGGTCGATGTTCTTCGACCCGAACGAGTTCCGGTACAGCTCGAGCGAGGGCCAGCCGTTCGCCTGCTGCCAGAGCAGGTTCGGCGCGACGAGCGCCAGGCAGGCGAGTGCGCCGAGGAGGGCCCAGGGGGAGCGGAGGAGCCGGCGCGCCCCGGTGGCGAGGATGCCGGCGACGAGCGCCGCCGCGTGGAGCGCGAAGGTGTGCTTCAACTCCAGGCCGATCCCGGTCACGACGCCGATGGCCAGCCACCCGCGCGGGTCCGCGTCGCGCACCATCCGGAGGGCGAGGAGGAAGAGCGCGAGCACGAGCAGCGGCTCGTAGGCGTTCATGGAGTAGAAGCTCCCGAACACGAGCAGCACCGGCATGGTGCCCGTGCCGAGCGCCGCGAGCGCCTCTGCCGCCCGGCCACCGCCGAGGAAGCGGGTCGTCCGGCCGGCGAGCCACACCGCCGCGCCCGCCGCGATGGCGGGGAGCACGCGGGCGGCCACCTGTCCGCCGCCGAGGAGCGCACGTTCCCCGGCGAGGAGCAGGATCGAGAGCGGGGGCTGGTCGACGTAGCCGAGGGCGAGGCGGCGTGCGCAGGCCAGGTAGTACAGCTCGTCGATGAACCACTCGTACGGCGCGACCGTGGCCGAGAGGAGGAGCAGCACCGAGAGTGCGGCGCCCAGGGCGAG
The DNA here is from genome assembly GCA_037443385.1 of Anaeromyxobacteraceae bacterium. GTDB lineage: Bacteria > Myxococcota > Myxococcia > Myxococcales > Anaeromyxobacteraceae > CAIOAK01. Next base: position 1,053 of record JBBIOL010000006.1, on the reverse strand, counting down.
GGGGAGGTCGATCCCCCGGCCGGGCGCCGATGTCCGCTCCCCTTCCCTCACCCCTCCATCCTACCCGCCACGCCTACCGGCGCTTCGACTCGATCTCCTTCTCGAGCGAGGCCAGGGTCCCCTCCGCGGCCTTCGACTCGCCGGTCTCCTTGGCGTCGGTCCCCTTGCCGGTGAAGTGCGCGGCGCCGGGCGCCCAGCCCGGGGTCACGGTCGCCGCCAGGTCCTTCGCCGAACCGGTGACGGCGCTCGACACCGGGCGGAGGACCGCCTTCGCCGTCAGGTAGAGGCCGATGAACGGGAGGAAGACGACCATGAGCCCGCCCAGCACCGGCAGCACGGTGAACGCCGCCGCGGTGGGGATCTTCACGTAGTGCTCGGACGCCGGGCCCGGGAGCCGGTCGCCGTCGTGGGCCACCGGGAAGACCTCCCAGTTCCCCTTCGAGAGGTAGTAGCCGCCCGGGACCGCGCTGCCGCCGTGGATGGTCTTCATGGTGTCTCCCCTTTCTGATGGGAGCATGCGCCCGGGAGCGCCGCGGGGAAATCGGGACGAGTACCCGATTGGCCGGGAACGAGTCCGGGCCGCGGGTGGGGGAAACGACCGAACCCGGATGGGGCTAGAAGCTGTTTCAAGACCGGCTGAGTGAAACTCCCATCAGATCGATCGGTTAGCCGGTCGGTCTGGCGGGAAGTTGAGGTGGGGATCCGGCTGTGATCTACAGCTTGGAATGGAGCGCCTGACCGATGCCCAGTGGGCTCTCGTCGAGCCCCACCTGCCGAAGCGGAAGCCCAGCGCCAAGGGCGGCCGTCCCCCTGCCGATGACCGCGCGTGCTTCGAGGGGGTCCTCTGGATCCTCCGCACGGGTGCGCGCTGGAAGGACCTGCCGAAGGAGTACCCGAGCCCGGCCACCTGCTGGCGGCGGCTTGCCCAGTGGGAGCGGGAGGATGTCTGGCTCGACCTCTGGAGAGCCTTCATCGCCCAGCTCGACCACAACGGTCAGCTGGACTGGAGCGAAGCCTTCATGGACGGGACCTTCGCTCCCGCGAAAAAGGGGG
>JBBIOL010000005.1:0-61593 GCA_037443385.1 Anaeromyxobacteraceae bacterium | reverse complement strand
CCCATCCCCGACCAGTTGGTGCCCTTCCTGAAGCACGCTGTCGGCAAGTCAGGCTCGGAGTTCGTCTTCCCGACGGCCGACGGCGGGCGCCACCCCACCTCGACCAACATGGCCGTCCTCACCCGCCGCATCCTGGCTCGCGCCGGGATCGTCGAGGGCTACGACCACGTCTGCCGGCGCTGCAAGGCGAAGGGGAGGGAGGACCACACCGAGCGCTTCCCCGACGACACCGAGCGGCGCTGCAAGCGCTGCAAGATGAAGCTGTGGCCGAAGGCCATCCCCAGGCCGATGCGCTTCCACGACACCCGCCACACCTTCGGGACGCTCCTCGCCCAGGGCGGGTTCGACGGCGTCCGCCTTCAGCGCGCAATGCGCCACCGCGACTTCAAGATGACGGCTCGCTACGTCCACACGAACGTGGACGACCTCCGAGCCGTCACGGACATCCTCCCGCGCACCGGGCCCGTTGCGCTTGCTGGATCCTTGCTGGACGGGACGGAAAACGGCCAAAAGGAAGAGCCGGGCTCCTCGGAAACCTCCAAGGAAAACCCGGCTCTTGAACTGGCGCGCCCTAGAGGATTTGAACCTCTGGCCTTCGGATTCGTAGTCCGACGCGGAGGGTTCGACATGCCGGCAGCCGAAACGCGGATAGCAGCCTGAAAGGCTCTGGAGGGCTTCCATGCGAACCAGCAAGACGGCGCAAAGCAAGACAAGGACCAAGCGACCCCTCGCGGGTCCCACCCTGGTCCCCTGGACACTCCAGGACGGCGAAGAGATCGAGCGCGCGGTGAGAGGGCGGTACGGCGTCGTCCGCATCACGGGTGGCCGCTTCAAGGGCCATCTGGGGCTCTATGACGACGACGAGGGAGCCGACGCCTTCGTCTACCCGCGGGGCCTGCCGCCTACGCCCTACATCGTCTGTCGCCACGCGTCCCTGGCCAAGGCACGGGAGGACGAGGTGGCGCTCTGGTGGGCCGTGAACACCAACCAGATCGCCAGCCGGATCGCCGTCCGGGACTTCCGGCGCCAGCACGAGCGAGGCGAGTAGCCATGGGAATCGTCACCGACATCCGCCTGATGGCGAGGGAGGTCGCCCGGGAGACGATCCGGGAGGAACTGAAGGGGATCGAGTCCGCGATCGAGTCCCGGAGGGCCGCGGCGCCCGGCGTCGAGAGGCTCCTCTCGGTCGACGAGGTCGCCGGTCTCTGCGGCGTCACCACGAAGACGGTGCAACGGTGGATCTCGCGGGGGCTCCTCCGGGCGATGCGGAGCCCCGGCATGCGCGAGTACCGGATCACCCGGCGCGCATACGAGGAGTTCACCTCCGGCGGCGCCGCCGGATCGGGCAGCGCTGGAGTTGCATCCGGCCCCGACCTCGATGCCGAGGCGTCTCGCACCGTCGCCAGGGCGCTCGCCCCCAGGAAGGCTGGCCGGTAGCCATGGCAGCCACTCCCTCGTGGAAGGGCAGCGTGTTCGCCAGGGGGCGGAAACTCTGGCTGAAGGTGAAGGGGCCGCAGGGCTGGAGGCAGGTCCCCACCTCGTTCCGCGTGGGCCAGGAGAAGGAGGCGGCGGCCCTGCTCCAGAGAGTCCGGGATCGCATCCTTGCCGGTGACGGCCTGGACGGCCCAATGGGCCCGGTGTCAGTGCGCAGGTGGGCGAAGCGCTGGGTGGAGCGGAGGAAGGCGCTCGTCGAGAACGGGGAGGCCGAGGAGGGCGTTCTGGAAATGCACGTGCTCGGCCAGATCGGGGACATGGATCTCGCCGACGTGAGGCCCAGGCACCTCGCCGGAATGGTCCGCGGATGGATCGCCGAGGACTACGCACCGCGGACCGTCCGGAACATCTACTACACGATGAAGTCCATGTTCCGGGACGCGGCGGTCGAGGGGCTCATCGACACGTCGCCCTGCATCCTGGGGCGGGCCCAACTCCCGCAAATCGTGGACGCGGACCCCGAGTGGAGGTCGAAGGCCCAGTACACGCGGGAGGAGCTCGTCTCGCTCGTGAGCGCCGCCTCCATCCCGGAGAACGAGCGCGTGGCGAACGCGCTCCTGGGCCTCGCCGCGCTGCGGGTCGGCGAGATGGGAGGGCTCCGGTTCCGCAACCTCGATCTCGAGAGGAAGCCCCTCGGGCGCATCGTGGTGGCGCGGTCCTACAACAAGCGCGGGACGAAGACGAACGTCGTCCGCTGGATGCCGGTCCACCCGGCCCTGAGCGGGATCCTCGGTCACTGGCAGGCGAAGGGCTTCGCGGCCACGATGGGCCGGGCTCCGGAGCCGGACGATCTGGTCGTCCCGACGCCTCCCGAGCCCAAGGGCAAGGGCCGGTTCTCCCCGCCCTGGCAGATGAGGGACAAGAACTACACGCGGAAGTACTTCCTCCGCGACCTGCGGACCCTCGGAATCGGTCACCGGCGCGTGCACGACCTGCGGCGCACGTTCATCTCGCTCGCGCGGGAGGACGGGGCCGACAAGGACATCCTCCGGCGGGGCACCCACCAGCCCCCGAAGGACGTGATGGAGCTCTACACGACCGTCGAGTGGAAGAAGCTCTGCCAGGAGGTGGCGAAGCTCGAGGTGGCCCTGCCGACGGCGGAGCCCCGGAAGGAGCCCGCACCGCCGCAGGAGGCCGACGACCTTGGTGCAGTCCTTGGTGCAGTCGGTGATGAAGCCGAGCAACATCAAGGTGTTGAATGGTGGAGGCGCCGGGAATCGAACCCGGGTCCGAAAGACTTCGTGCGAGTGGCCCTACGCGCGTGTCCCGGAGAATTTACGTGACCGGCAACCTCCGGGCCTGCAACCGATCACGTCCTCGCCCTTACGTCTCGACCTGATCTAGGCGGCTCGCCTCCCGCTCAGGTCCAACCGGAGCTGACATCGGACCCCGTTACCCGGTGCTCACGGGGGGATGCGCGGCACTCTAGGCCGCGAGAGCCATGGGCTCGTTCGCGTTTCTGCGTGGTCGCCTTTTTACGTGGCCTGGTGACCAACCACGGCGCGCGCCATGCGCCTTCCGTCCTCCGTCGAAACCAGTTCGCCCCCGATTGAACGAACCGAGGTGAATATAGGGTCGAGCCGGACGCGGTCAACGTGCGTCCCGTCCGTCCAACCGGTTGAACTGAAACGGACCCACCCCGAAAGGGGGATCGCTCGTTCAAGGTGCCGGCGTCGCCGAGGGGCCGAGTGCGGCCAGGCCTCGCCGCGCCTCCCCGTCGGCCGGGTCGATGGCGAGCGCCTCGCGGAACGCGCGCCGGGCGTCGTCGGACCGACCCAGCTTCACGAGGTTCTGCCCCAGCGCCGTGGCGAGGCGCGCCTGCTCGGGGGCGACCCGGCGCGCGGACTCGAGCGTGGCGATCGCTCCGGCGGGGTCCCCCTGGGCCGACTGGAACCGGGCGTAGAAGTAGAGCGGATCGGCCTCGCGCGGCGCGATGCGCATCGCCTGGAGGTAGGCGGCGCGGGCGCGCTCGGGCCGGCCCAGCCCCTGCTCGGCGATGCCCAGGTTCACGTGGGCACGCCAGTAGCGCGGCGCGACCCGCACGGCGGTCTCGAGCGGCGCGATCGCCTTCGCGTACTCGCCCCGGGCCGAGTAGGCCACCGCGAGGTTGTTGTTCACGACCACGTCGCGGGGCGCCTTGGGGAGCTCCGACTCCCACAGCGCGAGGTCGCTCGACCACTCGGCGGCGCGCACGGCGGAGCGCACGCCGAGCGCCACCACCAGCGCGAGCGCGGCCGCCACCACCACCGGCGTGCGGCGGATCGAGCCGATGGCCGCGGCGGCGCCGATGCAGAACCCGGCCGAGGGGAGGTAGGTGAGCCGCTCGGCGAGCAGCACGCCGATGGGGAAGACGTGGAGCACCGGCAGGAGCGCGCCGAACGTCCAGAGCATCCCGGCCGCGGGGAGGGGGAAGCGGCGCAGGAGCGCGAGGGAACCGGCGACGAGCGGCAGCCAGGCGAGGAGCGAGAGCCAGAGGTCGGGGCCCGGCCGGGAGATGAGCTGGACCCGCGCGGCGTAGGCGAAGTCGGTCCCGAGGAACCCCGGGAAGGCGAGCATCCGCACGTACTCGGCGAGGATCCGGCTCGTGGTCATGGTCACGGTGGACCGGGGCACGCCGGCGAGCCACTGCGCCTCGAGCGGGACGCCGGTGGGGAGCCCGCGCAGGACGAGGTACGGGACGAGCGCGAGCATCATGGCGATCGACACCAGGAACGCGCGCAGCAGCGCCCGCCGCGACCGGGCGTCGCCGAGGCCGGGCGCGTCGACCAGGCCCGCCGCGCCCGGGACCGCCACCGCCACGATTCCATAGAGGAGCGGGAAGACGGCCGAGCCCTCGTTGGCGAGCACCGCAATCGAGCCCAGCGCGATGGTGGCCGCGAGCCGGCCCAGGCTGCGCGCCGCGCCCCTCCCCGAGAGGGCCACGAGCAGCGCCGCGAGCGCCAGTGCGGTGGAGAGCAGCTCCTTACGGCCCACCATGGGCGCGATGGCCTCGACGTGCACCGGGTGCACGGCGAAGAGCAGGCCGGCGAGCAGCGCCACCCACGGCGCCCGGTCGGGCAGGACGGCCTCGGCGAGCCGCCGGGCGAGCGAGAGCACGAGGAGCGACGCCGCCACGTGCAGCAGGACGTTCACGAGGTGGTATCCCGCCGGCGCCCGGCCGTGCACCGCGTAGTTCGCGGCGAAGCTCAACGTGGTCATTGGCCGGAAGAGGCCGCCGGTCGTCCCCGGGCCCCCGAAGTTGTACGGCGACGTGAGGATGCGCCCCGCGTTGCGCAGGCCCCCCTGGACGAGCGGGTTCTCCACCACCGCCCATCCGTCGTCGAGCACCGGCGGGTAGGGCAAGGTCTGGGCGAAGGGGAGCACGGCGGCGAGCGCCACCACGATCCAGGCGCGGCGCAGGAGCGCGGTCACCTCCACGCCCCCGGGCGCGCGTACACCTGCACGAGCGGCACCTCGTCGAGGTAGGCGCCCGCCACGGGGCGCACGGTCCGAAGCTCGGTCCAGGTCCGGAACTCCCGGTCGCGGAACTCCTGGTGATACTGCCAGATGGACAGGTCGGCGTCCTCTGGGCCGGCGGCGGGGACGAGGTCGCCGCGGAGCCGCCCCTCGCGCTGGTACTGTCGCACGGCGAGCGGTGGCGTCTCCTGGAACCAGACGCGGGCGTCGGGAGTGGCGTGCTCGTTCAGCGCCGGGAGCACGGCCACCGTCGCGTCGCCCCAGAACTGCCGCTGCATTCCCAGGGACGCGGCGCCCGCGGCCCCGCCGGCCAGCTCGTTCCAGGCCGCCGTGCCGAACGGGTGGACGTGCGCCACCTGCCAGGCCGCCGGCGCGAGGGCCAGTGCGGCGAGGGCGCCGGTCACCGCACCCGGCCGGGCCGGCCAGAGCACGCGCCCCACCGTCACGAGCGCGCGTGCCCCGAGCAGCGCCAGGAACGGCAGGGCGGGCATCCAGTGCTTGGCACCCCCGAAGCGCGGGACCGTGGGCCAGGCCACGAGCGCGATGGGGAGGATCGCCGACAGGAGGAGCAGCCACTCGGTGGGAACGGACACCCCCGGCGCCCGCCCGCGCCAGGCCGAGACGATGCGCGACACCGACTGGGCGACTCCGCCGATCATGGCCACGCCGATCGCCGCCGGGACGGTGAGCGAGGTGACGACGAGCGGGTAGGCGACCGGGAAGGGCGGCTCCCGGAGCATGCGCCCCAGGTACATCCAGGGGTGGTTCTCGTGGTGGAGGTGGAAGGCGAGCCAGCCCTGCAGGCGCGGGATGGTGTGGTGCCAGATCCAGGGCCAGGTGGCCACGAGCACGGCCGGCCCGATCACCGCCATGGCGACGATGGCCCAGGGGAACCGGTGACCGCGGACCGTCCCGATCGCCCCCTCGGCGGCCGGTCCGTGGCTCTCCTGCCGCCCCCGGAACGAGCCCAGGACCCACGCGCCGAGCAGGACGGGCGGGAGCAGCCAGGCATTGTGCTTCGTGGAGAGGGCCGCCCCGAAGAGCAAGCCGGCGGCCATCGCCCAGCCCGCCGTCGAGAGCCATCCGCGCGACGCGCTCGTGCTCCGCCACCAGGCGTAGGTGGTCCCGAGCACGAGGGCCGTCACCGGGAGATCGAGGGCGGCCACGTGGGCGTGCCAGGCGTTCCCCGGCACGGCCAGGAAGAGCGCAGGTGCGATCGCGCCGCCGAGCGGCCCGGCCAGCTCGCATCCCCAGAGCGCGAGCAGCGCCGCCAGGAAAGCGGCGAGCAGCCAGGCGACCACGCGCGAGGCCTGGACCTCCCCGAGGATCCCGGTGGCGTCGTGGAGGATCGTCCGCGAGAGGCCGAAGAGCCCCTTCGCGAGCCCGGGGTGCTCGTGGTTCGGGGCGTAGTACCGGTCGGCGAGCGCGAGCGCCCGGGACGGGTCGCGCGCGGCCTCCCGCCAGAACCGCGCGTAGGAGGCCCCCGCCTCCACGTAGACCGCCTCGTCGCGCGAGATGCCCACGCCCGGCGAGGTCACCGCCGCCGCGAGGAGCACGGTCGCCGCCCAGGCCAGCGGCAGGTACCGCCGGGCGGTCACGGGAGCGCCTCCAGCTCCACGCAGGTCGGTACCGGAGCCGGGCCGGCGACGGTGGCCTCGACCGAGACCGCGTGCTCCCCCGGCGAGAGGCGGGCGGCGTCGATCCGGGCGGGGGACCACGCGGGAGCGCCGCCCGGGAGCCGGCCGACCTCGACCCCGTCGACGAGGAGGCGCACGACGAACGGCCCCGCCCCGGTCCCGTCCCCCACCGGCCCGGCATGGACCCGCAGGACGCTTCCCAGCCGCGCGGGTGGCAGCCGGAGCACGATCGGCGCGGCCCCGTCCGGCCGCAGGACGGCGCAGGTCCGCGGGAGCCCGGCCACCTCCCGGACCTCCCGCGTGGCGGAACCACCGGTGACCACCGCGTCGCCCAGCCGGCCGGACAGCGACCAGGCCGGGAGCGAGGGCTCCCGCAGATCGTAGCGGGTGAGCTCGATGCGGCCGATCCGGATGGGCCCATCCACGGTCGAAGCGCGTGCGGCGAGCTCCTCCGCGGCCCGGCCCGGCCCCCCCGGCGCCCGGGGAAGCGCGACCAGCCAGACGCGCCGGATCCCGGCGAGATCCTCGGCCTGGGCGGCGTAGGACGGCAGGGCCAGCACCGGGAGCGGTGCGTCGGGGCGCGACGGGATCCGGTCGGGGAGCGCGGCGCGGCCCCGCTCGGCCCATGGTGGCGCGAGCGCCACCGCGTCGCCGGGACGCGCGTCCCGGGAGAGCAGCCCCGCGACCGCCTGCCAGTCGGTGGCGGCAGGGAGCCGGCCGGGCAGCGTGGCCTGGAACCAGAGTCCGCGCAGTCCGGCCGCCGCGACCGCGATGGCGAGCAGGGCGGCCCAGGCCGGGGCCCGGGGGGGCCAGAGGGTGGAGCGGGCGCGCCGTCGCAGCGCGTGCCAGCCGGTGGGATCCGGCGGCGGGGGGGAGGGGAGGCGGTAGGTGGGCCCCCGAGGGTCCGGGAGTTCGTTCACGGCCCGTGAATCAAGTCTTGGCCATGCGGATGCGCCGCTCGCTCTTCTCCCGGCAGAACGCGTCGAGCTCGAACTCGGGATCGTCGGGCAGGGAGGGTGACCACGAGGGGTGCATGGCGCAGCGGGCATCGTAGCAGTGGTGCAGGTCCCACAGGTGCCCGACGAAGTGGATCGACTCGCGGGCCAGCCGGCGGCGGAAGACCTCGATGGAGGCCTCGGACACGCCGCGCGGCTTGAAGCGGAAGGTGGAGACGATGGCCCGGTCGCCGCCCTGCGCCGCCTGGCCCCACGAGGGCGGCTCGCCGAGCGGGCCCTTCGGGTTCGCGAGCTCCACGTCGGTCAGGTAGAGCACCTTGTCGTCGGCGTAGGCGCGGACGGGCGGCGCGTCGTCGAGGAGCTTCCCGGCGTCGAACCGGCCGTCGGGGAGCTCGGCCTTGCGCGGCAGCGTCCGGTCGCCGAGGTGCTCGGTGCCGATGCCGAATGCCCGGTAGAGGGTCTTCGACAGGAAGGCGATGTCCCCCGGGTCGAAGGGGGTGAGGGTCACGATGCGGATCACTTCTTCTTCCCCTTCGCCGGCGCGGCCTTCCTCGCCGGCACGGCCTTCTTGGCGGCGGGCTTCCGGGCCGCGGCCGGGGCCTTCTTCTCCGCCGGGGCGGACTTCCGGGGCGCCGCGGCAGCCGGCGTTTTCCGGGCCGCGGGCGGAGCCTTGGCCCGGGGAGCGGGAGCGGCGTCCTTCGCGGCGGGCGCCTTCGTCCGGGCGGCGGGGGAGGAGGCCTTCGCGGCCGGGGCCCGGGCGGCGGGACCCCCCTTCGCCGCGGGCCGGGGAGCCTCCGCCGGGGCCGCCGCGGCCGGGGCGCCCTCGTCCTCGGAGCCCTCCCCGGACGCCTTCTCGCCCTCCGCGTCGCCCTCGGCATCGCCGGACTCGTCGGCCTCGCCCATGCCGGCGCCCTCGAGCGCTCCCAGGTCGATGCCCAGCTCGGACAGGCCGAGATCGTCCTCGTCCTCGGAGGAGGCCGGCTTCTTCCGCTTCCAGGGCGGGCCCTTCAGCTCCACCGGCGTGGGGGGCGGCTTGAGCGGGAGCTTCACGCCCGCGGGCGGCATGAGCGCGAAGTCGATGAAGTCCTCGGCGACCACGTGCGTGACGCCGAGCGAGACGGAGATCTCGTTCACCAGCAGGTGGCGGGAGCTGTCGTAGAGCTCGCGCTCCTTGGCGGGGAGCGGGCGCAGCCGGGACAGCGAGTGGAGGCCCTTCACCACCTCCGCGACGCCGAGGACGCCGCCGGCGATGAGCCGCTCCACGTTGTCCCGGTGGCGGACCTTCCAGTCCAGTTCGGGGTCGTCGTAGGAGGCCCCGAGGTAGTGGAAGACTCCCTCGATGTCGCCCGCCGAGGCCACGCGCCGCAGCCCGATGGAGGCGACCTTGCCGAGCGGGACCAGCACCGACGCGCCGTCCTCCTCGCGCGTCATCTTCACGAACTCCAGCCGCTGGCCGGCGATGTCCTTCTGCTCGAGGCCGGTGACCCGGTAGACCCCCTGCTTCGGGTAGACCACCCGATCGCCGGGCTCGAGGTCCGCCGACGATGCGATGGTGCCCCCGGCCGCGGGAGCCTCCTCGTTCTTCTCGGCGCGGTCGCGCTTCCCGGGCGTTCTCACGGCGCCCACCGTTACCACGCGGCCCGGGGGGCGGCAACGGCGGGATCCCTCAGGGATCCCGCGCGGGTGGCAGGGGGAGGAAGGGGCTCGTGCGCCGCACGTAGGCCACGTAGTCCGGCCTCCGCCCGGCGATGTCCTTCTCGAGGAGCGACACCCCGGACACCCGCAGGAGCAGGAAGGTCATGAGCGCGGGCCCGACGAGGCACCACCAGGCCCCGGTGGCCGCGCCCAGGAGCCCGAGCCCCCACCACAGCAGGGCATCGCCGAAGTAGTTGGGGTGCCGCGTGTAGCGCCAGAGCCCGGTCTCCATCACCCGGCCCCGGTTCCCCGGATCGGCGAGGAACCGCGCGAGTTGGGCGTCCCCCACGGCCTCGAAGGCGAGCCCCACGACGAAGAGCGCCACGCCGGCCGCGTCGAGGAGGCCGAGCGGTCGGGAGGCGCCGAGCGCCACGCCGGCCTGGAGCGGCAGCGACACCACCCAGAGCAGCGCGCCCTGGAGGAGGAACACGGTGAACAGGGAGACGAGGGGGAAGCGGGTGCCCCACCCGGCGCGCATGGCCTGGTAGCGGCGGTCCTCCTCCTCGTGCCGGAGCCACCGCCTGCCGACGTGCACGGCGAGCCGCAGAGCCCAGGCGGACGAGAGGACGACGACCAGCGTGGCCCGGGGCGACGGAGGGGAGTTCCACGCCGCGACCACGGCCAGGAAGGCGAAGCCCGGGCCCCAGAGCACGTCGGCGATCGAGGCGTCGCGGAGCGGGAGCGAGAGCGCCCAGGCCGCGACCATGTAGGCGGCGGCGACGGCGGCCGTAAAGGCGAGCACGGAGGTCACGCCCGGCCCCGCGCCCCGCGCCAGAGCCGCGCGCTCGTGCCGAGCACGAAGACGAGCCAGAGCGGTCCGGCCAGGCCGAGCAGCCTCGCCGCCGCCTCCGAGAAGGGCTGCCCGGCGACGGGCAGGGACGCGAGCCCGGCGCCGACGCCCAGCGCGCCGAGGGCGCGAGCGCCGTCCCGCCACAGGGCCGGTCCCAGCGCCAGGAGCCCGACGCCGAGCAGCAGGTTGAAGAGGGCGTCGAGCGAGAGGGTGACGCCGAGGAGCGCCCGGGCCACCGGTGCGCAGGCCTCACCCGCGCACCCGGGGAGGACGTGGGTGACGAGCACGAGCGGGGTGACGCAGCCCAGGGCGTTGGCCAGGGCCCCGGCGACGACGGCGGCGGCGCCGGCCCGGGCCAGCGGCACGTGGAGCTGCCGTCCCAGCCCCCGGGCCCAGCCCGCCAGCGCGACGAGGCCGAGCACGAAGGAGACCGCGCTCGCCACCGTGGCGCCGGGGTGAGCCGCCGACAGCGCGGCCCAGCGGTCGATGTCGTTCGGACGGTACGCCACCGGGATCTCCCACAGGAACGCCACGCCGGCCACGTTGCCGGCGAAGCCCAGGAGGCCCAGGGCGGCCGCGATGCGATCAGTACGAATAGGCGATCTCCACGCGCTGCGGGGAACCGTCGTCGTCGGCCACGTTCGAGACGCCAGCGTAGCGGACCAGCCTCCGGGTGGCCGGGTCGTACTCGCCCACGAGGGAGGGCGCGAGGATGCGGAGCACGAAGCTCGTGGGCTCGAAGCGCACGCGCACGAGCCCGCTCGGGAGGCGCTCCCCGCGCAGCCGGAAGCCGTAGGCGTCGAGCCGGCCCGGCAGGGCCAGCGCCACCCGCAGCTCCTCGCCTCGCCCGAGCGCGTCGAGGTGGGCCCGGGCGTAGCGGTCGAGCCCCTGCCCGGCGACGAGCGGACCCTCCTCCGGAAGCGGCAGCAGCCGGGCGCGCTCGCCGTCCTGGAGGTGGACGCCCCGATCCTCCCGGCGCACCACCTCCCGGGCGCCCGTTCGCAGGTCCACGAACTCGTAGTCGGGGGTGAAGGACCCGGGCGCGTAGGTCGACACGAGCCGCGCGATGAGGGTACCGTCCGGGCGCTCGTAGCGCGTCTCGGCCGAGCGGACCCGGTCGCCCTCCAGGAGCACCTCGTGACGCTCCACGTAGGCCACCGCGCCGTCCTGGCCCCGGGCCACGCCGAGGAAGCGCTCGACCGCCGCGGGTGCGGTGGGCGCGGGCTCGGCGGCGCCCCCGGAGGTGGCGGGTCCGGGCCCGGCGAGGAGGACGGCGCCGGCGAGGGCGGCGATCACGGGACGGCCCTTCCCCGCGGACGGGCGAACAGCATCTGGGCGTCGCCGAGGTATCCCTCCGCGAAGCCGGCCTCGCAGTAGCAGAGGTAGAACCTCCAGATGCGCCGGAAGCGCAGGTCGGTGAGCCGGGAGACCGCGTCGGCGTTCCGTTCCAGGTTCGCGCGCCAGGCGGCCAGCGTGGTCGCGTAGTGTGGGCCGATGTCCTCGAGGCGCCGGAGCGTGAGGTCGGAGTGTCCGGTGGCGGCCTCGAGCAGGGCGGTGATCGAGGGGATGTTCGATCCCGGGAAGACGTAGCGCTTGATGAAGTCCACGCCGCGCACGTGCTGCGCGTAGCGGGCGTCGGCGATGGTGATGGTCTGCAGGGCCAGGAGGCCGTCCTCCTCGAGCAGCGACGCGCACTTCCCGAAGAAGGTCCCGTAGTAGTCGGCCCCCACCGCCTCGAGCATCTCCACCGAGACCAGCCGGTCGTAGCGCCCGGTGAGGTCGCGGTAGTCGCAGTGCAGGACGGTGACGCTGTCGGAGAGCCCGGCCTCGGCCACGCGGCGCCGCGCCCGGGCCAGCTGGTTCGCCGAGATGGTCGTGGTGGTGACCCGGCATCCGTAGCGGGAGGCGGCGTGCACGGCGAGTGCGCCCCAGCCCGTGCCGATCTCGAGCAGGTGCACGTCGGGCCCGAGCCGGAGCATGCGGCAGAGCCGGTCGATCTTGGCGATGCTCGCCTCCTCCAGCGTGGAGCCGGGGTGCTCGAAGACACCGCAGGAGTAGGTCATGGTGGGGTCGAGCATGAGCGAGAAGAAGTCGTCGCCCAGATCGTAGTGCTCGGCGATGTTCCGGCGGCTGCCGGCCCGGGTGTTGCGCCGCAGCGCGTGGCGGAGCGCGTCCACCGGGCGGCGCAGCAGGGCCAGGCCGCCCTCCAGCCCGTCCATGGCCGCCACGTTGCGGGCCACCACGCGGATCACGGCGGTGAGGTCGGGGGAGTCCCACTCCCCGGCCGCGTGCGACTCGGCCGCACCCAGCGTGCCGCCGGTGGCGATGCGCCGCCAGAAGCCGGGATGGTGGACCACGACCTCCGCCGACAGCCCGTCCCGGGCCGGAGCGCCGAAGGTCGTGGAGGTGCCGCCCTCCCGGAGGGTGAGCTGCCCGTCCACGAGGCCGGACAGGCGCGGAAGGACCAGGGAGCGGAAGGAGAGGCCGGAGGCGGGGGCCGTTCCGGCCTGGGCGTGGCTGGTCATGGGCTGCTCCTCTGCGCGGCGGTCGCCGCGCGCTTGGCGGGGTGCACGTGGAAGGGCGTTCCCTTCACCCAGAGGCGAAAGGCCTGCCAGTAGATGGCGGCGTGGACCTTCCAGGCCACGAGCGGCTGGGCCAGCGCGGTGGCCCGGTGCGCCGCCGTGGACCACTCCCGGCGCCGCAGGGCAAGCCGGGCGCGGAAGACCTCCCGGCCTCCCTCGTGGTTCGCCATCTCGACCGAGAGGGTATCCCCCGGCGTGGAGAGGCGCCACGCGTAGGACTGATCCATGGGGAAGAACGGGGAGACGTGGAAGGTCTTGTCGAAGGAGGCCGCGATCCCCTCCGGCGAGGCCGGGAGCACGTAGGCGTGGCGCTCGTTCCAGGGGGTGTTCGTGATCTCCGCCACCACCGCCCGCAGCCGCTCGCCGCCCGGGTCGAAGCAGTAGTAGAAGCTGACCGGGTTGAACACCCGGCCGAGCGACCGGACGTGGGTGAGGAGGCGGACCGGACCGGTCGGGCGGAAGCCGAGCGCGCGCTCCACGCGGTCCCGGACCTCGCCGGCGAGGTCCCGCGACGGGTCGCCCAGGAAGTCGGACCGGTGGAACCCCCGCACGGCGAGGCGTGGCAGCTCGTCGAGGTCCAGGTAGAGCATGTACGTCCGGTACGAGAAGGCGTGCGCGCGCGGGTGCCGCCGCGCGTGGGACACCGTCCCGGAGTAGATGGCGCTCGCCCGGGCCATCAGAGGGACTCCCCGAACGCGTTGCACACCGCGAGGGCGCTCACCACGCCGTCCTCGTGGAACCCGTTCCGCCAGTAGGCCCCGCAGTAGCTCGTGCCGCGGTGGTGGATGAGCTCCCCGTGCCGGGACTGGGCGGCCACGCCGGTGGAGGTGAAGACGGGGTGGTCGTAGGTCACGTCGAGCAGCGTCCGGTCCGGGTCGACGGCCCCGTCCCGGTTCAGGGTGACGAAGTAGTCGCGGCGCGCCGGGGGCGACTGGAGCCGGTTCATCCAGTAGGTGACGGTGGCCCCGTCCTGGCCGGCGTCGTCGAGGTGGTAGTTCCAGGCCCCCCAGGCCTGCCTGCGCCGCGGCATGACCCGGTCGTCGGCGTGGAGGCGGACCTTGTTGGGCCGGTAGGGGAACCGACCGAGCAGCTCGGTCTCGAGGGGTGACGGGTCGGCCAGCATGCGCAGCGCCTGGTCGGCGTGGACGGCCAGCACCGCGTGATCGAATCGCTCGGCGGACTGGCCGGCGGCCTTCACCGTCACGCCGCCGTCGCGCGCGATGCGCTCCACCGGGGAGGCGGTGCGGACCTCGCCGCGGAACGAGCCGAGGATGGCCCGCACGTACTCGCGCGAACCGCCCTGGATGGTGAGCCACGGGAACGCCCGCTTCACCTCGAGGAAACCGTGGTTCTCGAAGAAGCGGGCCAGGAAGCGGGCCGGAAACTCGCGGACTCCCTGGCACGAGGAGGACCAGACCGCGCCGACGAGCGGAAGGAGGTGGTCCTCCACGAAGGCGCGCGAGTACCCGCGTGACTCCAGCCAGGCGAGCAGCGGCACCTCCGAGCCCTCGTCGAGCAGCTCCCGCGCCTCCCGGTAGAAGCGGGACACGTCGTAGAGCATGCGCAGGAACGCGGGGTCGACCAGGTTGCGCCGCTGGGCGAAGAGCGCCCCCAGCGCCGGCGCTCCGTACTCGAAGTCGCGGGCGTCGCTGCGCACGGAGAAGCTCATGTCGCTCTCCTTCCAGGGGACGCCCAGCCGGCGGAGCAGGGTGACGAAGGAGGGGTAGGTGCGCTCGTTGAAGACGATGAAGCCGGTGTCGACGGGGACCGTTCGCCCGCCCTCGTCGACGTCGAAGGTGTGGGTGTGGCCGCCCACGCGGGCGTCGGCCTCGAAGAGGACCACGTCGTGCCGGCGCGACAGGACGTGCGCCGAGACCAGGCCGGAGATGCCGGAGCCGACGACGGCGATCCTCACCGGGCGCCTCCCTCTCGGGCCAGCCGGTAGTGGGAGACGTGCCACTCCCGGCCGCCGTCGAAGCCGAAGAGCTCGGCGCAGGCGAGGAAGAAGATCTGCCAGCGGCGCACCTGGACGCGGGCCTCGGCGGGCGTGAGCGGTCCGGTCAGCGCCGCCGCGGCCTCGTCGGCCCGGGCCAGGAGGTTCGCGTGCCAGGCCTCCGAGGTCCGGGCGTAGTGGGTGCCGCGCACCACCCAGTGATCCTCCAGGGCGAGCGGCGCGGCGACGCGCGGGAGGAGGTCGTGGGACGGCATCATCCCCCCGGTGAAGAAGTGGCGCCCCATCCAGTCGTCGTCGGCCTCGGTGCCGAAGAGGTAGGCGAAGCGGGTGCTCGCGAAGACGTGGACGAAGAGCTTGCCGCCCGGGACCAGCCATCCGTGGATGCGCCGCAGCAGCTCGGGCCAGTTGCGCATGTGCTCGAACATCTCCACCGACACCACCCGGTCGAACGTGCCGGGGGCCTCGAACCGGTTCATGTCGCAGGTCACGATCTCGACGTTGGAGAGGCCGCGCCGGCGCGCCTCGGCGAGGATGAACTCCCGCTGGCTCGACGAGTTGGACACCCCCACCACCCGCGAGCCGGGGAAGTGCTCGGCGGCCCAGAGCGAGAAGCTGCCCCAGCCGCACCCGAGCTCGAGGATGCGCTGGCCGTCCCGGATGCCGGCGCGGTCGGCGGTGAGGCGGAGCATGGCCTCCTCCGCGGCGTCGAGGTCCAGGACCCCCACCGGCCAGTAGCCGCTCGAGTACTTCATGCGGGCGCCGAGCACGGTCCGGTAGAAGGCGGCCGGGACCTCGTAGTGCTGCGCGTTCGCCAGGGCCGGCACCGGCGCCACCTCGGATCCGCGCATGGCGGCGACGAACCGGGCCAGGGCCGCCTCCCGGTCGGCGTGGCGGGCCTCCTCCTCCTGGATGCGGCTCCGCAGGAGGCGGCGGATGCCCATGCGGACGACGGGGGTGGGGACGAATCCTCTCTCGGCCAGCTCGATCCCAAGGGTCATGCGGACGACTTAAATCGTCGAAATCGTCCCTGCAAGCGATTCGGACTTGCGAAATGCGCCAGTAAACGATAAACGTATGGACGATATGGACGATTTACTCACGACCGTGGCCGTGGGCCGGCTCGCGGGGGTCGGCCCCACGGCCGTCAAGCGCTGGGCCGACCAGGGCCGGCTCGCCTGCATCAAGACCGCCGGGGGGCACCGCCGGTTCGAGAGGCGCGAGGTCCAGAGGTTCCTCGACGCGCTCCACGGCCCCACGTCCGGGTCGCTCGTGGACCTCCTCCTGCAGACCGACGGTCTCGGGGTCGAGGCGCGCCTGCTCACCGAGCGCTCCCGGCTCGGGTCCTGGCTCGGCGTGGCCGAGATGCTCGGGGGCGTCCTCGAGGAACTGGGGGAACGCTGGCGCGAGGGCCGGGTCACCGTCGTGCAGGAGCACGTCGCGTCGGAGCGACTCGCCCGTGCGCTCGCGCGCATCGCCGAGGGGCTCCCGCTCCCGCCCGGAGCGCCACGCTGCATGCTGGCCTGCGCGGAGGGGGACCGCCACTCCCTCGGGCTCTCCCTCGTCGAGGTCGCGCTGCGCGAGGCCGGATGGGCCACGCCGTGGGCCGGTCCGGACACGCCGACGGGCGATCTCGCCCGGGTGGCGAGCGCCGGCGAGGTGGAGATGATCGCCGTGTCGGCCTCCTCGGCCACCAGCGACGCCGCGAGGCTGGCAGCGCAGGCGGAGGCGATCGCGGCGGCCTGCCGGTCGGCCGGGGTGGACCTCGTGCTCGGCGGCAGCGGCCCGTGGCCCGAGCCCCCGCCCCACGGGGCGCGCTTCCGGGCCATCGCGCCGCTCGTGGAGCGGGCGCGGGAGCTCGCGCGGGAGCGCGAGGGCAGGCGCTAGCCGGCCCGGGCCTCGACCGTCGGGTCGCCGCCCACGGCGCGGACGCGCCGGGCCGCGAGGTCGAGGTACGCCTCGTCCATCTCCACGCCGAGGAACCGGCGACCGGCCGCCACGGCCGCGACCCCGGTCGTGCCCGACCCGGTGAACGGGTCGAGCACGAGGTCGCCGGGCACGGTGCTCGCGGCGATGACCCGCTCGAGCAGCGCCAGCGGCTTCTGGGTGGGGTGCCGACCGTGCAGCTTCTCGCGCGGCCCCGGCGTGGGGAGTGGCCACACCACCTGGGCGCCGCCCGGCACCGGGCGCTCGGCCACCTCCCAGAGGTCGCGCATCTGCTTGCCACCGTTCTGCGCCTTCATGTCCCGGTAGTTGAACCGGTGCGCGAGCGGCTTCGTGCGCAGGGGCGCGGCCCAGAGCAGGATCTCGGTGGAGTGGGTGAACATGCGGCAGGCCAGGTTCGGGGCGGCGTTGGGCTTGAACCAGGTCACCGTGTTGAGCAGGTGGAAGCCCAGCTCCTGCATGGCGTAGCCCACCGAGAAGATGACGTGCTGGGTGCCCGAGACCCAGATGGTCCCGGACGGCTTCAGCACCCGCCGGCAGGCCTGCAGCCACTCGCGCTGGAAGGCGTGATCCGCCTCGACCCCGCGCGACTGGTCCCACGCACCCTTGTCCACCCGGACGCGGCGGCCGGCCTGGCAGGTGGTGCCGCCGTTCGACAGGTGGTAGGGAGGGTCCGCGAAGACGAGGTCGACGGAGCGGGGGGGGAGCTTCTCCAGGACCTCGATGCTGTTGCCGAGGACCATCGCCCAGCCCGGGCCGCGCTCCTCGGTGCCCGGAAGGTCGTCCCAGTCGTGCAATTCGAGCCGTCGAGCCATTGAGACGCATGGTATGGGCGATATCGATCCTGTCCATTTTTCGATCCCCAGGAGCTCCGTGAAATGTCCGAGGAAAGCCGTCCGCCGCCGAGCCCGTTCGAGGGGCTGGTCCGTCCGTGGTTCCTGCCGTCGTTCGGCCTCACCGTCGTCGTGGGCCTGGGGGTGTTCTGGATGACCGGCGTTCTCTCCGACTCCGCGGTCGGCGCCCTCTTCGCGGTGCTCGTCCCGCTGGTCCTGGCCGGCGTGGTCCTCCGCGCGGCGCTCCCGATCGCCACCGACCGTGTCGCCCGCGGGCTGCTCGGGCTCGCCGCGTTCCTGACCCTGGTGGTCGCGGCGGTCCCGGCCTACGAGGCCGTGCGCCCGGGCGACCCGGAGGTCGTCGCCGAGCTCAACCGGTCCGGGGACGCGCAGGCGCTGCCCCCGGGCACGACCGGCAGGGTCCTGCTGCTCGTGTCCACCCGGCTCGGCGGCGCGGCCGAGCCGGTGGTCTCCTTCCGGCTGGGTGGCTTCGAGTCGCAGGTCGAGGGGGAGCTGAAGCGAACCACCGGCTTCGCCCGGGTCGGGCGCGGCGGCAGCACGAAGGTCTCGCACGACCACGACGCCGGCTGGTTCGAGGCCCGGATCCCGCCCGGAGCGCGGGAGATCCGGCTGGAGCGGGTCCAGGGGCTCGCCTCCACGCCGCTGCGGGTCGAGGTCTACCGGGACTGGATCCCGCACGGTCTCGCCTGGGCCCTCTCGCTCGTCGCGCTGCTCCTCGCCGCCGCCGGCGAGGTCCGCAGCCGGCGCGACTCCGGTGCGAGCATCGCCGCCGGCGTCGCGCTGGGCTTCGGCCTGGTGGTCTCCTACAACGTCACGCCCGGCCGGGCGGTGGCGCCGACGATCTGGGCCGTCGTCCTGGGCGCCATCGTGGGCGCGCCGGCGGCGGTGGTCGTCCGCATGCTCCTCCGGCGGCTCGTGCCCGGCGGCCCGGGCCGGGGCTAGCGGAGGCGCCGACGTCCGCGGTGCTCGACAGCGCCTTCGTGAAGCAGGCGGCGCGCGCCGCCGGCTTCCACGCGGTGGGCGTGGCCCGCGCCGGCGCGCTCGATCCCGGGCCGCTCGACCGGATGCTGGCGCGGGGGGCCGAGGCCGACATGGCCTGGCTGCGCACGCAGCGCGACGTCCGCCTGGACCCGCGCCTGCTCCTGCCCGGCTGCCGGAGCGTGGTGGCGCTGGCCGTGGCCCACGACGGGAGCCCCCCCGCGCGCGCGCCCGGCCTCGCCGCCGTGGCCCGCTACGCGCGTGGACGCGACTACCACGCGGTGCTGAAGCGGAAGCTCCGGACGCTCCTCGCCGCCCTCGTGGCCCGGGACCCGGGCGTGCGCGCGCTGCCGAGCGCCGACGTGGGGCCGGTGATGGAGAAGGCCTGGGCGCAGCGCGCCGGCATCGGCTGGGTGGGGAAGAACGGGTGCCTCATCACCCCGTCCCACGGCAGCTGGGTGCTCCTCGCGGTGGTCCTCCTCGACCGGGAGCTCGCTCCCGACGCCCCCCATCCGGACCGGTGCGGCGACTGCGCGGCCTGCATCCCGGCCTGTCCCACCGGCGCCATCCCGGAACCGGGGCTCGTCGACGCCCGGCGGTGCATCTCCTTCCAGACCATCGAGCGCCGCGGCGACGTCCCGGAGCCCGTCGCGGAGCGCCTGGGGCGCTGGGGCTTCGGCTGCGACGACTGCCAGGAGGTCTGTCCGTGGAACCGGGGCCGGGGCGACGAGAGCGACCCGGAGCTGCGCCCGGTGCGCCACCCCTCGCTCGAGCTCGCCTCCGTGCTGCGGCTCGGACCCGACGCGTACGCCGCCCGGTTCCACGGGACGGCGCTGGCCCGCGCCGGGAGGGCCGGGCTCGTGCGCAACGCGGCGCTCGTCGCCGGAGCCGCCCGGGAGGGCGCGCTCGTCCCCGACCTCCGGCGCCTCGTCGACAGCGACCTCCCGGGGGTTGCCGGCGCGTCGCGCTGGGCACTCGGGCGCCTCGGGGATGGGGACGACGAGCCGGCCGGGGGCGGCGGACGGTGATCGACCTCGTCATGCTGCTCCACTCGGCCCTGTCGGCCGGGACCTACCTCTTCGCGAAGCGCGCGCTCGGGGAGCTGTCGCCGTTCGAGCTGGCGCTGGCGCGCTTCAGCCTCGCCGGCCTGGTCTACGCGGCGCTGCTCTGGCGCTGGCCCCAGCGGGTGGCGCGGCGGGACCTGGGCGCGCTCCTCGTGCTCGGGTTCATCGCCATCCCGCTCAACCAGGGTCTCTTCCTCTTCGGCCTCTCCTTCACCACCCCCGGCCACGCCGCGCTGCTCTACGCGATGACGCCGGTCTTCGTGTTCCTGCTCGCGCTCTTGCGTCGCGAGGAGCGGCCCAGCCGGGCCCGGACGGCCGGCATCGGGCTCGCCTTCGCGGGGGCCACGGTGGTGCTGCTCGCGCGCGGCCAGCTGGGCGGACCGGGCGGGGCGGGCCGGGCGCTCGGCGGCGACCTGCTCGTCCTGCTGGCGGTGATCTCCTGGGCCGTGTACGCCGTCTGGGGAAAGCCCTACGCGGAGCGGTACGGCGTCATCACCACCACCGGCGTCACCATCGTCTCGGGGAGCCTGCTCTACCTCCCGGTGGGGCTCGCCTTCTCCCGGCTCTCGAGCTTCCAGGCGCTCTCGACGGCGGGATGGGGCGCGGTGGCCTACCTCGTCGTCCTGACCAGCGTCGTCTCCTACCTGCTCTACTACTGGGCGCTCGCGCGAACCGACGCGAGCCGGGTGGCCATCTGGTCGAACGTCCAGCCGGTGCTGACGGCGCTGCTCGCCTGGGGGATCCAGGGCGACCCGCTCACGCCCGCGTTCGTCCTGGGCGGGTTGCTCGTCATCGCCGGGGTGGCGATGACGCAGCGAGGATGAGGCCCCGCGCCTAGATCCGGGCCATGACGCTCGAGGAGAAGCTCGCCGCCGCCCGCGGGGCCGCGGCCGTGGGGCCGGTGGAATCCCGGGGGATCCTGCGCATCGCCGGGAAGGGCGCCCGCGACTTCCTGCACCGCATCTCCACCCAGCACCTCTCCGCGCTCCCCACCGGGGGAAGCGCGTACGCCGCCTTCCTGGACGGGCGTGGTCACCTGGTCGGCGACGGGCTCGTGGTCTCGGCCGGCGATGACCTCCTCCTGCTCACCGAGGCGGAGGAGGTGCCGACGCTCCTCGTCCACCTCCGCAAGTACGTGCTCACCGCGCCGGTGCAGCTCGGGGACGCGTCCGCCACGTTGGCGTCGCTGCCCGTGCTCGGGCCGGAGGGGGTCGCCTGGGCCCGGCAGGCTGCGGGCGCGGGGGCAGGGTCGCGACCCGGGGAGGGGACGCCGCCCGGCGCCGGCGCCCCGTTCATCGTGGCGGCGACCCCGCGGCGCGGGGTCCCTGCGGCGGAGGTCGTGGCCTCGCCGCCGGAACTCGCCGCGCTCCGCGCGACGCTCCTCGCCCGCGGTGCGGTCGAGCTCGATCGGGCTGCCCTCGAGGCGCTGCGCATCGAGGAGGGGGTGGCGCGCTTCGGCGCCGACATGGACGGCGATCGGCTCCCCATGGAGGCCGCGCTCACCCGGGACGCCATCCACTTCCAGAAGGGCTGCTACCTGGGGCAGGAGGTGGTGCTCCGCGCCACGATGCGCGGTCACGTCCAGCGCGGCCTGGTGCAGCTCGAGCTGCCCGCCGGGGCCGGTCCCGGGACGCCGCTCTCGGCGGGCGGCACGGAGGCCGGATGGGTCACGAGCGTCGCGGAGACGTCGCGCGGCCGTCTCGGGCTCGGCTACCTGAAGCGGGCGTTCTGGCGCGAGGGGGAGCGGCTCACCACGCCTGCGGGCGAGGCCGTCGTCCGCAGGGTGGTGTTCCACGAGCCGGCGCAGTGAGCGTCCGGCCCGCGCGCCGTCACTTCTTGCCGATGGGGCAGGCGGCGACCGCGGACGTCGGATCGATGGCGTCGCTGCCGGTGACGATCTGGGTGATGACGCCGTCCTGGCCGACCACGTAGGTGGCCCGGTTGGCGAGGCCCAGGACCGGGATCTTCCCCGGGTACCTCTCGATCACCTCGCCCTTCTCGTCGGACAGGAGCACGAAGGGGAGGTTGAACTCGGTCCGGAACTTCTGCAGCTTCTCCACGGAGTCGGCGGAGATCCCGACCACCTCCGCGCCCTTCTTCTCGATCTCGGCATACCGGTCCCGGTACGCTTGGTTCTCCTTGTTTCAACCAGGGGTGAATGCCTTGGGGAAGAAGGCCAGGATCACCGGGCCCCTCGCGAGCAGCTTCGAGAGGGTCACCGGCTTGCCGTCGGTGCCGGGAAGCGTGAACTCCGGCGCCCTGTCCCCCACCTTGAGTGCGGCCGACGCCCCGAGGAGCGCGGCCAGGATCGGGATGGTCATGGCCACTCGTTAGCCCCGGACGGGAGGGGGCGCAACCAAAGCGGCCGGGCGGGCGGCGGGGTCGCGCCGCCCCCGCGCGCGTCAGCCGGAGGGCGTCTCTGCGTCGTGCACGGTGGCCCAGGCGTCGCCGCTCCTCGCGCGCACCGTCAGGAAGGTGCCGGTGGTGCGGGACGGTCCGTCGCCGCGCTCCCAGGTGCCGATCGACGCCTCCAGCGAACCGTCGGAGGATTTCACCGTGCGCACGACCTCCCGGCGCGACGCGCGTCCCCCCGGGACCGGCGCGAGCGAGCCGTCGAGCACCGCGAGCCAGCGGCCGTCCGGCGAGCGCCGCCACACGGTCAGGTAGCGCAGGCCCGTCTCGCGGACGCCCTTCTCCCTCCATTCGTAGGTGGCCTCCCCGGTGGTCCAGCCCAGGTCCCCGGACGTCGCGACGCCGGCCGCGGTGGGGCGCCACCGGAGCGTGGGGCCGCGCGGATCGAGGTATCGGGACCAACCTTCCCGGATGGCGGCTCGGCCGACGAGGAGCCTGCGGCCCCCGAAGACGGCGTCCTCGGCGACGTGGGAGAGGAACGCCTCCCCGTCCCGCGCGGCGAGGGCCGCGTCGAAGGCGGTGTCGGCGGCGCGCAGCGCGCTCCCGGGGCCGGTGGCGAGCAGCGCCGCGGAGATCGCGGCGGCGAGGAGCGCGCAGCCCACGCCCGACCCTACGCGTACCGCACGCCGCGCCGCATCTCGCGCAGCCGCCTCACCCGCTCCTCGATGGGGGGGTGCGTGGAGAGCAGGCTCGCGAACGACCGGCCGTGGAGCGGGTTCACGATGTAGAGGTGCGCCGTGGCGGGTCCGGCCTGCTGCAGGGGCGCTTCCTGGTTCGCGCTCTCCAGCGAGAGCAGCGCCTGGGCCAGCGGCTCGGGGTCGCCGGTCATCTCGGCGCCGGTGGCGTCGGCGGCGTACTCGCGGGAGCGGGACACGGCGAGCTGGATGAGCATGGCCAGGATGGGGGCCAGGATGGCCCAGGCGATGGCGCCGAACACGTTGGTGTCGTTTCCCTCGCCGTCGCGCGCGCCGAGGCTGCCGAACATGCCGGCCCACTGGATGGCGTGGCCGAGCGACGCGATGATCCCGGCGATGCCGGCCGCGACGGTGGCGATGAGCACGTCCCGGTTCTTGACGTGGGCGAGCTCGTGCGCGAGCACGCCCTCGAGCTGCCGCCGGTCGAGGATGCGCAGGATTCCCTCGGTCACCGCCACGGCCGCGTGGTCCGGGCTGCGCCCGGTGGCGAAGGCGTTGGGCGTCTCGGAGGGGATGAGGAAGACGCGGGGCATGGGCATGCCCTGCTGGCGGGTGAGCCGCTCCAAGATCTCGTACACCTCGGGGAGCTGCTCGCGGGTGACCGGCTGGGCCCCGCTCGTGGCGAGGGCGATCCGGTCCGAGAACCAGTACATGACGAAGTTCAGGACCAGGCCGATGCCGCCGAAGAGCAGCATGCCCTGGGCGCCGCCCACCATGTTGCCGCCGATGGCGAGGACGGCGATGAGCCCCGCCATGAGGAGGAAGGTCTTCGCGTAACCGCTCGCGCCGGAGACCCTGGGGACGGGGGAGGTGCGGACGGGGGTCGGTTCGTTCCAGGCCATGGCTCTGGAATGTAACCACCCGAGCCGGTGGGTCAATCCGCACCGGCCGGCGCCGGGGCGAATTCCCGTGACCCGTCCGAGAGTTAGCGCGTCGCCCCGGACCGTGGTAGAGCCGGAAGCGGGTGATATCGGAGGCGGGCATGGCGGCGAAGGCGGCGAGGGGGGCGAGGACGGAACGTGGCGCGAGGCAGCTCGAGCTCGTGCCCGTGACGAAGGACGGGTCCGCGCGGTCCAGGCCCCCCGGGCCCGGCAAGGGCGCGCGGGCGACGGTCCCGGCCCCGGAGGTCGCGGCCCCGGTCGAGGCTCCCGCCGCGGTCGCCGCCCCCGACCCGGCACGCCGGCCCCGGCGCCGCGCCACGGCCGAGGAGATGGCCTCCCGCCAGCGGGAGATCTCCATCTCCGAGTTCTTCACCAAGAATCGCCACCTGCTCGGGTTCGACAACCCGTCGAAGGCCCTGCTGACCACCATCAAGGAGGCGGTCGACAACTCGCTCGACGCCTGCGAGGAGGCGGGGATCCTCCCGGAGATCACCATCGAGGTCCGTGACCTGGGGTTCGAGGCCTCGGGGGAGCTCACCAAGGGCGAGGGGCGGTTCGTCGTCGCGGTCGAGGACAACGGCCCGGGCATCGTGAAGGCCCAGGCGCCCAAGATCTTCGGCAAGCTCCTCTACGGCTCCAAGTTCCACCGGCTGAAGCAGTCGCGCGGCCAGCAGGGCATCGGCATCAGCGCGGCCGCCATGTACGGCCAGCTCACCACCGGGCAGCCCATCCGCGTGGTCTCGCGCACGGGCAAGGGCAAGCCGGCCCACTCCTTCGACATCCAGATCGACACCCGGAAGAACAGCCCGGTGGTCACCCGCGACGAGCAGCTCGACGACTGGCCGGCCGAGCACGGGACGCGGGTCGAGCTGGAGATCGTGGCCAACTGGCAGTCGGGGCAGAAGTTCGTGAACCGCTACGTGGAGCACACCGCCCTCGCCAACCCGCACTGCACCGTCCACTACCAGCGCCCCAAGCAGGAGCGGCTCACCTTCCCGCGGGCCACCTCCGAGCTTCCCAAGGAGGCGCTGGAGATCAAGCCCCACCCGCACGGCGTCGAGCTGGGCGCGCTCATGACCATGGCGGGCGACTCGAAGAGCCACGACGTGCGGGGCTTCCTGCAGACCGCCTTCAGCCGCGTCTCGTCGCAGGTGGCCGGCGAGATCGTGAAGGCCGCCGGCCTGAAGGACCGGGTCCGTCCCCGCGAGATCGCGGCCGACCGGGACCTGGCCGAGCGGCTCCACAAGGGCATCCAGGCCACGCGGATCATGGCGCCGCCCACGAACTGCCTGTCGCCCATCGGGGACGCCCTCATGCGCCAGGGGCTCGTCTCCTTCCTGTCGGTCATCGAGACCGACGGCCCGGACGACGACGGCGGGCAGCTCGACCTCGACCAGGCCGGCAAGCGGAAGGGCAGGGGGAAGGGCAAGGCGGCCGAGCCCGCCCCGGCCCCCGACGTCGAGGCCGAGGAGGGGGTCGAGAAGATCAAGGGGCACGACTACTTCATCGCCACCGTCACCCGCTCCCCCCGCGTGTACCGCGGGAACCCGTTCCAGGTGGAGGTGGGGCTGGCCTACGGCGGGAGCTGGCCGGCCGACAAGCCGGTGGAGCTCTTCCGCTTCGCGAACCGCGTGCCGCTCCTCTTCCAGCGCGGCGCCTGCGGGATCACCGACGCGGTGGTGAAGACCGACTGGCGCAACTACCTCCTCAGCCAGCCCAAGGGCTCGCTGCCGGTGGGGCCCATGGCGCTCCTCGTGCACATCGCGTCGGTGTGGGTGCCGTTCACGAGCGAGTCCAAGGAGGCGGTGGCCCACTACCCGGAGATCATCCGGGAGATCCAGCTCGCCGCCCAGGAGTGCGGGCGCAAGCTCGCCGCCCACATCCGCAAGCGCCAGCACGCCGACTACCAGGCGCAGCGCCGCTCCATCTTCGAGCTCTACATCCACGAGGTGGCGCAGGCCATCGGCAAGATCGTGGGGCGCAGCCCGGATCCCATCCGGCGCGACTTCCTGCGGGTGGCCGAGAAGGTGACCGAGGCCGACCTGGCGGGACAGGACGAGAAGCTCGAGGAGGCGGCCGGCAAGACGTCGAGGCGCCCGCGGCGCTCCGAGGAGGACGAGTAGCCCATGGCGCGCATGGACGCGGTGTCGAAGCGGACGGTGGGGAAGATCGAGAGGCTCGCCGAGGCGGTCCTCCGGGCGGTGAAGGGCGGCGGCAACCCCTTCGTGGAGATCCCGGTGCGCAGCCTCGCCAACGTGCGCTTCAACGAGAAGCGGCGGGTGGTGGAGCTCGGGGGGCAGCGGCAGAAGCGCTACTTCTTCAACGTCTCCATGGCCAAGAAGTTCATGCAGACCTTCCTGGTCTCCGACGCCTGCAAGGAGCTCATCGAGTCGGGCAAGACCACCAGCATCCGCGACCTCTACTACATCACCAAGCACACCATCGGCGACACGAGGCAGAACACCTTCGAGGAGCAGGACGAGTCCGATCCCATCATCGAGGACATCGAGGTCGCGCTCGACGCGCTGCGGGAGGAGCTGCACCTCTTCGCCTCGCGCAAGGGCACCATGGTCGGCCCCATCACCATCCGCGACTCGGGCGACACCATCGACCTGCGCCGCATGGGCTCGGGCGGCTGGGGCGTGCCCTCCATCGTGGAGGAGAACGTCATCCAGTTCGTGCGGCACGAGGCGAAGTACGTGCTGCTCGTGGAGAAGGACGCGGTCTGGAGCCGCTTCAACGAGGACAAGTTCTGGAAGCGGCAGGACGCCATCATCGTCCACGGGGGAGGGCAGCCGCCCCGGGGCGTGCGCCGGCTCGTGCAGCGGCTCCACCGAGAGCTCTCGCTCCCGGTGTACGTGCTCGTCGACAACGACCCGTGGGGCTTCTACATCTACTCGGTGGTGAAGCAGGGCTCCATCAACCTGGCCTTCGAGTCGATGCGCATGGCGGTGCCCGACGCGCGCTTCATCGGGCTGTCCTCCTTCGACAAGGTGACCTACAAGCTGCCCGGGAACGTGGCCATCAAGATGGACGACGGCGACGTGGCGCGGGCCAGGCAGATGCTCGCCTATCCGTGGTTCCAGGCGAAGCAGTGGCAGCAGGAGATCCAGGAGATGATCCGCTCGGGCGTGAAGTACGAGCTGGAGGCGCTCTCCCGGCGCGGGATCTCCTTCATCACCGAGGAGTACCTGCCGGCGAAGCTGAAGGAGAAGGACTGGATCGCCTGACGGAGGCGAGTTGACGGCCGGGCGGCGCCGAATAGACTGCCGCCCAACCCGAGGAGGAAGTCCATGGCCAACGTCTCGACGCGGCTCGGCGTCTCGAACCGCACCAAGCGCAAGGTGAAGAACCGCAGCAAGGTGAAGCGCACCGCCGCGAAGCGTGCCGGCGTCCGCTCGAAGAAGCGGCAGCGCCGCGCCAAGCGCGGTCCCCGCTAGGGCGGGTGGTGAGCCGGGCGCCGGGCGCGATCAGCGCGCCTGGCGCGCCAGCGCCGGCTCGCCGAAGAAGCGCGGGCTGCGGTCCATCCACGCCTCGAGCAGGCGCGCCTCGCCGTCGGGCAGGGTGCGCCGCGCGACCGCGGGCAGGTCGCGTCGCACCGAGGCCACGCTCTCCGCGTAGCCCGGCGGGTCGAGCGTTCCCTCCACCAGCCGGTAACGCAGGAAGAGCAGCCAGGTCTGCACCACGTCGGTCATGCAGTAGGTGGCGATGCGATCCAGCGCGCCCTCGGCGTAGAGCGACCCGACGTCCCTCCCGGCCACCTCCTCCTTGCCGGGCAGCCCCACCAGCTTGGCGTAGAGGTCGAGCGGCGCGGCCGGCGCGACCCGGCCGTTGGAGAGGAGCTCGATGAGGTCCAGGTGCTCCTCGGCGCCCTCGGCGCGGGCCCCCTGGAACCAGCGCGGAGCCGGGACCCCCAGCTTGAGCGAGCGCAGCTCCAGCACCGGCAGGTCGAATCCGCGGCCGTGGAAGGTGACGAGCGTGCGGCCGGCGACGCGCTGCCAGGTGCGCCGGAGCAGCGCCGGCTCGTCCCCCGCCCGGTCGGTCCAGGCCGTGGCGCCCACCACCCGCAGCACGCCGTCCCGCTCCTCGGCCTCCAGCGTGCAGGCCGCCACCGGGCGGTGGTACGGGATGGGGAGGAAGTCGGTGCGCCCGCCGCTGCGGGAGCGGCGCTCGTCGAGCAGGCGGCGCAGCTTCTCCGGGTAGGGGCGCCCCGGCTCGCCGTCCACGGCGGAGACCAGGTCCTCGTCGGGAACGGTCTCCAGGTCCAGGGCGAGGAAGCGTCTCGGCGTCACGGGCGGGGATGCTACGGGCCCGGTCTGACAGGGCCGGTCCCGCACGGGTGCCGTTCACTCGGCGTGACCCATGAGGGGTCTATCGACGCCCCCCGGCAAGGCGCATGACCGATCCGGGAGGAACGACCGGATGACCATGGTGGGCGCACGCGCGGCCGTCGCGCGGGAGCTCGGGAAGGCGTGGGGCTGGATGCTCGCCTGGGGGATCGCGCTCGTGACCGCCGGCGTGATCGGGCTGGGCTACGGGTTCGCGGTCTCGGTGGTGACGACCGTCTTCGTGGGCGGACTCCTGGTGGCCTACGGGGTGATGGAGATCGTGCAGGCCTTCCGGCACCGGCGCTGGCAGGGATTCTTCCTCTTCCTGTTCGGTGGCATCCTCTCCGTCGTCGCCGGGGTGGTGATCTGGTCGAGCCCGCTCGCCGGGCTGGCCGTGCTGACGCTCCTCGTGGCCTCGTACTTCCTCGTGCTCGGCGTGTTCCGGATCGTCGGCGCGTTCTCGAGCCGCCACCCGGGCTGGGGGTGGGGCCTCTTCAACGGCGCGGTGTCGGTGCTGCTCGGCCTGCTCATCTGGAACGGGTGGCCCCAGTCGTCGACCTGGGTCATCGGGATGTTCGTGGCCGTCGACATGATCTTCCAGGGATGGAACTACGTGATGCTGGCGCTGGTGGCGCGGAAGGGGGCGTCGGTCCTCGCCCCGGCGGGGCACTGAGATGGAACTCGTCCTCCGGCTTCTCGTGAACGCCGCCGCCCTCTGGGTGGCGGTGCGGATCGTCTCCGGCATCACCTACCAGGGGGGCTGGGCCGGATTCCTCGGCGTGGCCCTCGTGTTCGGCGTGGTCAACGCCGTGGTGAAGCCCGTCCTGACCTTCTTCTCGCTCCCGGTGATCCTGCTCACGCTCGGGCTCTTCCTCTTCGTGGTGAACGCCCTCGCGCTCTGGATCACCGCCAGCCTCTCCGGCGCCCTGGGGCTCGGATTCAAGGTGAACGGCTTCGGCGCCGCCTTCCTCGGGGCGCTCGTGGTGAGCGTCGTGAACCTCGTGCTCACCTGGCTGTTCGTCCGTCCGGGCTGAGCCCGGGCCCGTGCTGCAGGTCCTCGCCGACGCGGTCCAGGCCGCGCTGGATCTCGTGCGCAGGCGCCCGCTGCTCGCCTTCCTGGCGGGAGCCTTCGCCATCTCCTGGTCGGACTGGCTCTCCATCGGCCTGGATGGCGGTCGGGTCCTGCCCGGCCGGTTGCCGAGCGACATGGTGGGCATGGCCGGTCCGGCGCTCTCGGCGCTGGTCGTCACCGCCATCGCCGGGGGGGACGCAGGGCTGCGCGGGCTCGCCCTGCGCGTGGTCCGGGTGCCGTGGCGGTCTCCCGCGACCTGGCTGCTCGCCCCCGCTCCCCTGTGGATCCTGCTCGCGGTGCTCGCCGCCCGGGCCGTGGCCGGGGAGCCCGTCCCGGCGATGGCCGCGTTCGGCCGCTACCCGGGGCTGCCGACGCTGCCCCCGCTGGCGGTCTTCGACCTCGTGCTCGTCGGGGTGGGGTTCGGCCAGGAGATCGGCTGGCGCGGGCTCGCGCTGCCCGTGCTGCAGGGCCGCCTCGGGCCGGTGCGCGGGGCGATCCTGCTGGCCCTGCCGTGGGGCGCCTGGATGGCCCCTTCGCTCCTCCTGACGGGTCCGCCCGCCTGGGCGACGCCGTTCCGGGTCGCGGTCGCCCTCCTCCTCGTCGTCTCCTCGTCGGTGGTCCTGGCGTTCGTGGTCGCCCGCACCGGGGGCAGCCTGCTGCCCGCCGCGGTCTGGCACGCGTCGCTCCGCGTCGCCCTCGTCACCGAGGGTGCGGGTGGGGGCGTGGGGGCCCGGGTGGGCGCAGCGGTGGTCGCCTGGGCAGTCGTGCTGCTCGTCGCGGAGTCGATCTCGCGGCGGAGGTCCGGCTCGATCCTCGTACCGCCTGGCGGAACGGCCCCCTTCCCGCCCGCCTGACGGTCCCGTGATCGCGCGGACTTGACCCTCGACATCGACTGAACGAATCCGGATCCCGGACGGGTGGTCCGCGCAAGAATCGACTTGCCAGTCGGTCCGTCCGGGTAGCCGACACGGGCTGTGCCATGGACTTTCCTGGGGAAAGGGCGCCACACTGCCCCTGAACTCTGGATGCGCATTTCATGCGCGAAGCGGACGGAGGGTACTCCGATGAAGAAGTTCCTCTTGGTCCCCGTTCTCGGATTGGTCGGCCTCGGAGCGGTGTCGGTGGGGTACGCCGTCGTGGGCGTGTTCCTCGCCGTCCTGCTGCTCGCGATCCTCACCCTGCCGCTCGCCGTGGCGTTCCGGCGCTTCGCACCGCACCGCTACGCGCGGATGCAGGCCGGACGTCCCATCTGGTGAGGGCCGAGGCGGGTCGTCAGCGCGGGAAGCTGCGCGGCGGCACGTCCTGGAAGCCCTCGCCGTCCAGCGCCTCGAGGAAGGCGACCAGGGCGTCGACCTCGGCCGCGGTGAGCCGGAGCGGCTTCACCTCCGGTGAGAGCCAGGGATTGCGGATGCCGCCCCGGTCGTAGAGCAGCACCGCCTCGCGCAAGGTCGGCACCGAGCCGTCGTGCATGTACGGGGCTCGCCGCGACACGTCGCGCAGGGTGGGGGTCTTGAAGGCTCCGGTGTCGGCGGGGTTCCCCGTCACCCGCACGCGGCCCGGGTCCTGGAAACCGGAGGCCGGGTCGGCGCCCGGCGCGGGAGGTCGCCAGCCCACGCCCAGGTTGTGGAAGCGGGAATCGGTGAGGTTCGGCCCCAGGTGGCACTGGTTGCAGGCCGCCTTGCCGAAGAAGACGCGGAACCCTTCCTGCTGCCGGGCGTCGAGCGCCTTCGGGTCGCCTGCGTCCCAGCGGTCGAAGGCCGAGTTGCCGGACATCCGGGTGGCCTCGTAGGCCGCGATGGCCCCGGCCACCCGGTCGACGT
Organism: Anaeromyxobacteraceae bacterium; assembly: GCA_037443385.1. Taxonomy (GTDB): domain Bacteria; phylum Myxococcota; class Myxococcia; order Myxococcales; family Anaeromyxobacteraceae; genus CAIOAK01. The sequence continues at coordinate 30,984 of JBBIOL010000005.1, read as the reverse complement.
CGATCCGGTCGTCGCCGAAGGCCTCGGCGAAGTACGGCCGGTAGGCCGGGATGGCACGCACCGCGGCCTCGATGCCGGCGTGGGTCATGCCCATCTCCACCGGGTTCTCCATGGGTCCCTTGGCCTGGTCGCCGAGCGAGCCGGCCCGGCCGTCCCAGAACCAGACCGGGTAGATCGGGAAGGCCGCGTTCAGGACCGGGGGGGCCTTCCGCGTTCCCTTCTGGCCGCGGACGCCGGTGGAGACCGGTTCGCGCTCGCTGAACCCGGCGTCGGGCTCGTGGCAACTGCCGCAGGAGACCTGGCCGTCCGACGAGAGGCGGGTGTCGTAGAAGAGCCAGCGGCCGAGCCGGACCTTCTCCGGGGTCACGCGCGGCACGAGGTCGCCCACCTCGGCGGCCACGCCGAGCGGAGAGGGCGGCAGCGGGCGGAGGGGGTTCTCGGCCTCCCACGCGGGAGGCGCCGCCGGCGTCGCCGGGGCGCGGGCCCTGTCCGGCGCGGAGCAGGCCACGAGGAAGCCGAGGAGGATCGAGGTGAGCAGGGCGGCTCGGGCGTCGGGCAAGCGCGTCTCCGGCCTCCGGGCCCCGGAATCCTTTCCGGGCGCCGGGGCTCCCACCTCCTATCACCTGGGCCCGGCCCCCGGAAGGTTCCGGACGGGCCTGCCGGAAGGCGGGAGCGACGCATGGACGTGGCATCGGGATGGAAGCGGGTCTGGTCGTCGCCCTGGCGGGTCGCCGTGCTGGCGGTCGCCGGCGCCCTCGCCGGCGTGACCTGGTACGAGCTCGTGGGATGCCGAGCCGGCGGGACCTGCGCCATCACGTCGTCGGCGTGGCGCAGCGCCGCCTGGTTCGCCGTCGTGGCCGTGGTGGCAGGCTGGCCGGGCCGCCGCGCCGCCGACCCGGCGGAGGCGCGCCCCACCACCGCCGTCCCACGCGACTAGGGTCGCCCGGCAGTCCGGGCGACCCGCGCCGGGCGAGCTACCAGCGCTCGTTCCCGTGACAGCTGTTGGTGCAGGTCCGGGTCTGTCCGGTCGTGCACCCCACGAGCGACTTCGTGCCGTTGCACATGTAGCCGGCCTGCGAACCCAGATCGGCCTTCCCGTTGTTGTGGAAGGCGGCCACGGTGGCCGAGCTGGTGAAGCCGGTCGGGTGGCACTTGTCGCAGCGGAGCCCGCGGTGGTCGCCGATGGTGTGCTTGCCGGTGGTCGGGGGATCGCCGTGGCAGGCGGTGCAGCCGCCGCCGTCGATCTTGCCGTTGATGTGGCCACCGCCCTGCTTGATGGTGCCGTCGGAGTTCACCGACTGCGGGTGGCACTGGAAGCACGAGGCGGCCGTGATGGCCCCGGCGTAGGTCGGGTGGCCGGTGGGGAGCATCCCGTGGCACTGGGCGCAGCGCGCCTCCCCGGTCGGCCAGGTGTCTGTCCAGAGCGGGGCGGCCCGGGAGCCCGACACCGCGCCGAGGGTGAAGTTGCCGTGGCAGTAGGTGGCGGCGCAGCCGAGCGTGGTGGCGTTGAAGGTGGGCGCCGAGGCGTTCAGCTTCGAGAGCGGCCCGAAGACCACCTTCTGCGCGGGGGGATTCGTGGCGTGGGCCGCGTCGGGGTGCACCACGTGGCACTCGGCGCAGGCGATGGGCGCCATGGAGTAGCGGGCCGCGGTGGGATTCATGTGGATCATGTGCGCGCCGACCGCGCCGCCGGGGGCGCCGGGCTGGGCGATGGGCGGGGCCGAGGTCAGGTTGGCGTCGGTGCCCGCCAGGATGGGCTTGCGCGTGGCGTCGCCGTGGCAGGTGGTGCACGCCAGCGTGTTCACGTCGGGGCGCCCGTTCAGGTGCCCGTTCGCGGTCCGGTTGATGGTCCCGTCCGCGTTGACGGCGTCGGGGTGGCACCCGGCGCACGAGGCGGCCGTGACCGGGGTGGCCACGGCGAAGTGGCCCGTGGGCGGCATCCCGTGGCACGAGGTGCAGGTCATGGCCGCGGTGCTGGTCCAGATCGGGGTGGCCTTCGAGCCGGTGACGCCGTTGAAGGTGAAGTTGCCGTGGCAGTACGAGGTGGCGCAGCCGGCGGTCGCGGCCGACCAGGTGGGCGTGGCGCCGCCGGTGGCCGAGAAGGCGCCGAAGACCACCTTGAGCGCCGGCGGGTTCTTGGCGTGGGCCGAGTCGTTCGGGACCACGTGGCACTCGGCGCAGGCGATGGGCGCCATGAGGTAGCTCGCCGCGGTGGGGTTCGAGTGCCCCTCGTGCGCGCCGGTCGCGTAGGCCGGGGCGTTTGCCGGCGCCGCCGGCGGTGCCGAGGCCAGGTTCCCGTCCGTGCCCGGCAGGTTCGGCTTGCGGTTGGCGTCGCCGTGGCAGGTGGAGCATCCCAGGGCGGAGGTGTCGGGGAGGCCGTTCAGGTGGCCGCGATCGACCAGGTTCACGGATCCGTCCGCGTTCACCGACCGGGGGTGGCACCCCGAGCAGGAGGCCGCGGTGGTCCCGGGCACGGCCGGGTGCCCGGTGGGCGGCATGCCGTGGCAGCTCGTGCAGGTGAGCGCGGCCGTGTCCGTCCAGACGGGCGAGGCGTTCGCCCCCTTCACGCCGGCGAAGTCGAAGTTCCCGTGGCAGTAGGTGGCGGCGCATCCCAGCGCCGGGGCCGGCGTGTACGTCGGATTGGCGCTGCCGGTCCGGGCCAGCGAGCCGAAGGACACCTTCTGCGCGGGGGGCGAGGTCGCGTGCGCGAAGTCGGTGGGGACGACGTGGCACTCGGAGCAGGCCACCGGGCCCATGAGCGCGCTCGCCGCGGTCGGGTTCAGGTGACCGAGGTGGGCGCCCACGGCGCTGTCCGCGGCCTGCGTGGTCTTGAGCGGAGGGGAGGAGGCCAGGTTCACGTCGGCGCCGGCCAGGTTGGCCACGCGCGCCGGATCGCCGTGGCAGCTCGTGCAGCCGAGCGCGGCGATGTCGGAGCGGGTGTTCATGTGGGCGCCGCCCGGGATGACGAGACCCGCGGCGTCCACCGTCTGCGGGTGGCAGGCGTTGCAGGAGGCCGCGGTCGTGCCGGCGACCGGCGGGTGGCCGGCGGGCGGCATGGCGTGGCAGGACGTGCAGGAGATCCGGTTCGTGTCCACCCAGCTCATGGTGGTGGTCGATCCGGTGATGCCGGAGAAGTTGAAGTTGCCGTGGCAGTAGGTGGCCGAGCAGCCGGCCGTCACCGGGTCGAAGGTGGGGCGCGCGCCGTTCGCGATGGCGCGGTCGGCGAAGACCACGCGCTGCGCCGGAGGATTCGTGGCGTGGGTCGCGTCGGTGGGGACCACGTGGCACTCGATGCAGAGCGTGGGCGTGGCGGCCGCCACGGCCGGGTTCGGGTTCAGGTGCGCCATGTGCACGCCCTCCGCGTAGGCGGGTGCGCCCGCGGGTGCGACGGGCGGGGCGGACGTGACGTACGGGTCGACGCCGGCCATGCTGGAGACGCGCGACGCGTCGCCGTGGCAGGAGGAGCAGGAGCCACCGGTCACGTCGGCCTTGCCGTTCATGTGCGCGCCGGTGGCCAGGTGGATCGTTCCGTCGGCGTTCACGGTGTCGGAGTGGCAGTCGGCGCAGGAGGCGGCGGTGGCGCTCGCCCCCATGGCCGGGTGGCCGGCCGGGGGCATGGCGTGGCAGGAGGCGCACGTGATCGGGGCGGTGTCGGTCCATGCCGGGGTCGCCCAGGTCCCCGAGACCGCTCCCATGGTGAACGATCCGTGACAGGCCACGTTGCTGCAGGTCTTGGTGGCCGGATCGAAGTGCGCGCCGGTCATCTGGAGCGCCGGGTTCTGGGAGAAGTCGACCGCGAATCCCGTGGGCGCGTGGCAGGCGTCGCAGGTCACCGGCGGGGCGAAGGCGCTGCCCGAGAGGTGCACCCGGTGGTTGGTCCCGGCCGGGGTGAGGCCGGCGGCGGCCGTGTTGCCCGCGTTGCTCCCGCAGCCCGCGGCCAGGCCGGAGAGGAGGGCGATGACGACGACGATGCCGCTGGTGCTCGGGGTCGCGCGCATGGCCCCCCTCTGTAGTCCGGGTTTCATGGTACTTCTAGAGTAAAAACGACGCGACCGGTCAACAGGCCTAAGGTGGCGCAAACACAGGTACTCATTATGATAACTTACAAATCTCCTGTGCGGTTGCGTCCCACCTCTCCCTTCATCCGGAAGGTGCCTGTAAACCGATTGTCTCACACTTCCGGGTGAAGTCACCACGTCTGGTTCCCGTGGCAGGCGAGGTTGCTGCATCGCCCGCCCGAGAACGTCCCGGTGACCGTCTGGCCGTTGTAGGTGCCCCCGAAGACGACGTTCTTCGCGCCGTTCACGTGCAGCGCCGGGCCGGAGACGGTGGCGTTCGTGGACGGGCTGCCGGTCCCGGTGGCGATCCCGTTGTGGCAATGGGAGCAGTTGAAGCCCGATCGGCTCATGTGCGTGGAATGGTGGCCCGTGCTGGTGGCCGGCATGTTGTGGCAGGAGGTGCAGGTCATCGCCGCGCCGGTCCAGAGCGGCGCCGCCGTCGTCTTCCCGCCGGTGAAGTTGCCGTGGCAGTAGGTCGCCGAGCAGGAGAGGGTGGCGGGGTTGAAGGTCGGCGTGACGTTGCCGGTGATGGCGATGCCGCCGAAGGGCACCGGCACCGCGAGCCCGTTCACGTGCGTCACGTCGGCGGGCAGCGGGGTCGCATGGCAGTTCGTGCAGGCGAACGGCGCCGCCGCCCGGCCGGTGGCCGGGGGGTTCACGTGGCGCTGGTGGGCCCCGACCATGGCGTCGGAGGTGGCCGTCTGGCCCTGCGGCCCCACCGGGGGCGCCGCCGCCAGGAACGGGTCGGTCCCGGTGACGTTCCCGGTCCGCCCCGGCGTGCCGTGGCAGAACGTGCACTCGGTCTTCCAGCCGGGGTGGCTGGCGGCCGCGTGGCAGTCGTTGCAGGAGCTGCCGGCCACGCCCGACGCCGTGCCGAAGGCCACGTGGCAGGAGGTGCAGTTCTGCAGCCCCTGCTGGTTGGCGGCGTAGCCGTGCTGGGTCGGGGCCGACCAGCCGGCCGGGTGACCACCGGTGAAGTCGGCCAGCCCGTTCATGTGGCGTCCGCCGGCCACCAGGATGGTCCCGTCGCCGGCGACGGTGTCGGCGTGGCAGCCGGCGCAGGTCGCGGCCGTCACCGGGGCGGTGAGCGCCTGGTGGCCGGTGGGAGGCATCCCGTGGCACCCGTTGCAGGCGAGCGTCGGGGTCGCGTTCCAGGCCGGGGTGGGCGTCGCGTTGCCGGTGACGGCGCCGAAGGTGAACCGACCGTGACAGTAGGTGGCCGAGCAGGAGAGAGTGGTCCCGTCGAAGGTGGGCGCTGCCCCCTGGGTGGTGGCCAGCGTCCCCGGGCTGAAGACGACCACCGGGGGGAACTGGATGGAGTGGTCCGGGTCGCCCGGCACCACGTGGCACTCGCCGCAGGAGACGGCCTGGCGGATGGCGCTGTCCTGGAGGTGGAGCAGGTGGGTGCCCACCACCGAGGCGGGCGAGCCGGGCGGCGCCACCGGCGGCGCCGACGCGAGCAGCGCGTTGGGGTTCCCCGCCGGGACGGGCCGCGACGGGGTGCCGTGGCAGCTCGTGCAGGTGGCGGCGACGTCGGCCTGCCCGTTCACGTGCTTGCCGGTGGCGACGTTGATGGTCCCGTTCGGATTGACCGTGGACGGGTGGCACTGGGTGCAGGTCGCCGCGGTCACGGTTCCGGCGAGCGCAGGGTGGCCGGCGGGCGGGAGCCCGTGGCAGTTCACGCACTGGATCCCGGTGTCGGTCCACAGCGGCGTGGCGGCGGCGCCCCGCACCCCGTTGAAGGAGAAGTTGCCGTGGCAGTAGGTGGCCGAGCAGCCGAGCGTGGTGGGGTTCCACGTCGGGGCGTTGCCCTGGGTGCGTGCCAGCGCGCCGAAGGTCACCGGGCTCGCGGGCGGGTTCGTGGCGTGGGCGACGTCGGTCGGGACCAGGTGGCACTCGCTGCAGAGCAGGGGGGAGCGCAGCGCGCCGCTGCTCGGGGGGTTCACGTGAACCTGATGGGCGCCGGTGGCCGAGGCCGGGGAGCCGGCGGTGGCGACCGGGGGCGCCGCGGCGAGCTGCGGATCCGTTCCGGGGAGGTTGCCGGTCCGGCCGGCGGTCCCGTGGCACGCGGTGCAGGAGAAGTTCACCTCGGCGAGGCCGTTCAGGTGGGTGGCGCCGGCCAGGTTGATGGTCCCGTCCGCGTTCACCGACGAGGGATGGCACTGCGCGCAGGTCGTGGCGGTGACGGTCCCGGCGATGCCGGGGTGCCCGGTGGGCGGCATGGCGTGACACGAGGCGCACCCGAGCGCGCCGCCCGTCCAGAGCGGGGTCGCGCTCGAGCCGGTGACCCCGTTGAAGGAGAAGTTGCCGTGGCAGTAGGTGGCCGAGCAACCGGTGGACGTCGGCGTCCACGTCGGCGCGGCGCCGCGGGCGCTCGCCAGCGCCCCGAAGACCACCTTCTGCGCCGGCGGGTTGGTCGCGTGATTCGCGTCGGAAGGGACCGTGTGGCACTCGCCGCAGGCGATGGGGCCGCGGAACGAGCCCGAGGCGGGCGGGTCGAGGTGGGCGAGGTGCGCGCCCACCGCGTAGGCGGGGGCGCCGACGGGAGGCACCGGCGGGGCCGACGCGAGCAGTGGGTCGATGCCCGGCTGGGTTCCGGTGCGGCCCGCCGTGCCGTGGCACGAGGTGCAGTCGAGCACCACGTCGGCGAAGCCGTTCAGGTGGCCTCCACCGGCCAGGTTGATCGACCCGTCACCGTTCACCGAGGCCGGGTGGCAGGCGCTGCAGGTGGCCGCGGTGACCGTGCCGGTGAGGGTGGGGTGGCCGGTGGGCGGCATCCCGTGGCAGGAGACGCAGGTGACCGGCCCCCCCGTCCAGAGCGGCACCGCGTTCGCGCCGGACACGCCGTTGAAGGTGAAGTTGCCGTGGCAGTAGGTGGCCGAGCAACCCGTCGACACGGGCGTCCAGGTCGGCGTCGCACCCTGGGTCGAGGCCAGCGTCCCGAAGACCACCTTCTGCGCCGGCGGGGCGTCGGCGTGCGCGGGCGTCGTCGGCACCACGTGGCACTCGGCGCAGGGAAGGGGCCCGCGCATCGACCCGGCGACCGGCGGATCGAGGTGGGCCAGGTGCGCGCCCACGGCGTACGACGGGGCGCCGGCGGGCGCCACCGGGGGGGCCGACGCAAGCGCCGGGTCGGTTCCGGGCTGCTGCCCGGCCCGCCCCGCCGTGCCGTGGCAGGACGTGCAGCTGAAGGTCACGTCGGCCTGGCCGTTCACGTGCGTGCCGGAGGCCACGTTGATCGACCCGTCGGCGTTGACCGTGGACGGGTGGCACTGGTTGCAGGTGGCCGGGGTGACCTTCCCGGCGAGCGGGGGGTGGCCCGCGGGCGGGAGGTCGTGGCAGGCGCCGCAGCCGACCACGCCGCCGTTCCAGGTGACCGATGCGGCCTTCCCCTTCACGCCGGCGTAGTCGAAGTTCCCGTGGCAGTAGACGGCCGAGCAGCCGAGCGTCGTCGGGTCGTAGGTGGGGGTCGCGCCGTGCGCCCGGGCGAGGTCGCCGAACTGGACCGGGCTCGCCGGCGGGGCGGTGGCGTGGGAGAGGTTGGTCGGCACCACGTGGCACTCGCTGCAGGCGATGGGTGCGCGCAGCGGTCCCACGATGGGCGGGTTCAGGTGCACCTCGTGGGCCCCGTTCACCGCGGCCGGCTTTCCGACGGGCGGGGACGGGGGCGCCGACGGGAGCAGCGGGTCGGTGCCCGGCAGGTTCCCCACCCGGCCCACGGTGCCGTGGCAGAAGACGCAGGTCTCGACGCTGGCCGTCGGGCCGCTCGGCGCCGCGGGGCGGGAGTTGGAGCACGCGGTCGCGAGGAGCCCCAGGGAGGCGAGTATCGCGACGAGTCCCGGGATCCGCATCGACGCCATGGGCCACCTCCATCGGACCGCACCCGGAAATGGAGGCGTGTGGTCCATGAATCGTGGACCGCTCGTACCCGAAAAGGGCGGTTTAGTCCAATGAGAGAAGCCCAACGGCGCGGGCGGAAAGGGCGAGGGGCCCGCCGGCCGGAACCGGGGGCCCCTCGGGGCTGCGAGCTCCGGGCCGGGAGATCTACCAGGCGTTCACGGGCGCCGTGGCGGTGTTGGGCTGGAGCCCGTGCGTCCCGGTGTCGCAGCCGGCGCCGCACGAGCCCGTGTTGAGGCTCGTGCTGTGGTTGTAGGCATTCAGCTCCGCGTTCGCCCCCGCGTCGACGTACGGCGCAGGCGTGTTGGTGGTGCGGATGAGGCGCGCCACCTTGCCTCCGTGCGGGAGCCGCAGGTGGCAGCCGGTGCAGGCGAGGCCGGTGTGATCGCTCCGGTTGGAGTGCGGGATGGTTCGCAGCGTGGCCGAGTGGCAGTTGAGGCAGAAGAGGCCGCTCGCCGTGCCCTGGCCGGTGGTCCGGTTGGTGTACGTCCACCGGGTCGTGCCGTTCGACTGGGTGGGCCACATCGTGTTCGGGCCGCGGAGGATGTACTTCACCGCCGAGGCGTGCGGGCCATGGCTGGCCGTGCCCGTCTGGTCGTCGTTCCCGTGGCAGTCGCTGCAGGTCATCATGTCGCCGGCGCGCCAGCCGTTCGCGAAGTCGTTCGCTCCGCCCGGGGTGGCTCCGAGCTTCGTGTTGCCGAAGCCGGAGGTGGCGCTGGATCCCGCGGGCGCGACCACCGGGTGGAAGGACTGGTTGCGCGGGTTGAAGTCCCGGGCCAGGTCGGTGAAGCCGGAGCCCCAGCTCGTGAGCTGTGCGTTGGCCGCCGAGTGGCACTTGAAGCAGACCTGCCACTGCGTGGTCGCGTCGGGGATGGCCGTGGCGCTGCCCGCCGCCGGGTTGAAGATCTTCGCCTCGTCCCAGGCCGACGGCGTCCCCGCGCCCCAGGCCGTGACGTTCACGCCGCCCGTGCCGAGCAGGACGTTCGGGAGCTTCGAGATGACGTAGCGGCTCGTGGTGGTGGGGGTCGTCGCCCAGGTGCCGTTGATGGTGAGCTGCTGCGCGGTGTTGGAAGCGATCTGCGCGGTCTGGCCGACGCCGGTCCCGAACACGATGTGCACGTACCAGCCGGCCCAGGCGTTGGTGGTCCAGGCCTTGGCCGCGGTGCTCCCGATGAACCCGGTGGCCTGTGCGTCGGTGAGCGTGTTGGTGGTCGCCGCGGTCACCGCGCCGGAGTTGTTGCGCATCGAGATCCGGTAGGAGTTCCCGGCCACCGGCGCCGTGGTGGTGGCGAAGGTGAGCTGGTTCGCCGTGTTGGAGACGATCTGCGACCGCGCGATGGTGGCGCTGGTCGCGCTCCAGGTGTCGACCGAGTAACCCACCCAGGCGTTCACCGGCCAGTTCGCCGCCGTGTCGCAGAGCGTGGTCGCCGTGTTCGTGCACCCGGTGCCGGCGGCGGTGACCGTGCCGTCGCCGCCCTGGTTGCCGCGCTTCGACCGGTGCGGGTCGTGGCAGTCGGCGCAGTCCACGTGCTTGTTCGCGCCGATGTAGGCGAGCGTCTCCTCGGCCGGGTTGGGCCGGTGCTTGCCCGCGTACGCGCCCACGTCGTGCCGGCCGGAGGCCGGGACCGCCGGGGTGGCGTAGTTGAAGGTGACGCTCGCCGGCAGGACCAGGCTGGAGGGCGCCCCGCTGCCGAAGTAGAAGCCGGCGGTGTAGGCGGTGGACGTGGCGGAGGTCTCGATCTCGAGGTCGATGACGATCTTGTCGCCCACGGCGAGCGACACGGCCGCACCCGCGGCGGTGATGGCCTGCAGCGCGCCGGGTGCCGCGGTGGTGCCCATCTCCGTGGCGAAGGTGGTCCCCGCCACGATGGTGGTGCCCTGGGTGTCGTTGGCGTTCCACTTGTAGACGGCGTACCGGACGAAGGCGTTCTCGGCCGCGTTCTGCTCGCGGTCGTAGACGTTGATGGTCCAGGTGCCCGCGGGGACGTTCACGGCCGTCGCCACGGCGGGCGACGTGAACGTGACCATCCGCCACCGGGCGTTGGCGGTGGTGAGGTTGGTGTTCTGGGTCTTGGCCTCGTACGCCGTGGTCGTCGTGCCCGGCGACATCGACCGGCCGATCCAGGTCCCGCCCGCGAAGGTGTCGGGCGTGACGTGGGCGTTCGGCATGGGCTCGGTCGGGTTCTCGGCGGCCGTGGGCTTGAAGTAGAGGGTGTTCGTCGAGGTGGTCGCGGTGGACGGGGCTCCGGGCGTCCCCTTCTGCATCTGGGCGAAGATCCCGGTGGCGCCGGCCGGCATGGTGGTCACCGTGCCGTACCAGTCGTTCGCGTCCGCCGCCTTCTTCGCGCCGGGGAGCGCGTCCGCGGCGTTGGAGTGGCACCGGTAGCAGAAGCCGGCCGAGTCGTCGTCGGCGAGGCCGGCGCGGCCGAGCGGGGCGCGCAGGCGACGGTCGGGGCTGTCGTGCAGCGCGAACTGGAAGCTGCCGGTCTGGAGGCTCGTGGCCGCCGACGAGTTGTGGCACTTCACGCAGGCCACCGTGAAGGTGTTGGCCGTCGCGCCCGTGGTGAACTGGCCGGTGACCGCGTAGGCGTGGGCCGAGGCGTTGAAGTCCACGCTCCCGACGAGCGGCGTGCGGACGGTGCCGTCGGCCGCCTGGCGGGTGATGTCCTTCAGTTGCTGGTTCTGCTCGTGGCAGGAGAGGCAGAGCGGCGCGTCGGTGTTCGAGGCGGTCGGCGTCGCGCTGTTGATGCTGTTGCGCAGGTTGTTCGCCTTGTCCGGGAACTCGTGCTTCATGTGGCAGATGTTGCAGTTCCGGTCGGCGTCGAGCGTGGGGGCGTTGCTCACCGGGTAGCCGGTGCCCGGGTCGGTGGCCATGACGTGGTGGTAGCTCGTCGCCGCGACCATGCCGAAGCTGTGGCAGCTCGAGCAGGCGTTGCCCTTGACGGCGTCTGCGATGCCGTTGATGTGGGCGCCGGGGATCTTGATGGTCCCGTTCGCGTTCACCGTGTCCGCGTGGCAGGTGGCGCAGGCGGTGGCGTTGGAGGGTACGCTGGCGTTGGTGTGGGCCGCGGAGGTGGGCGGGAACCCGTGGCACGACGAGCAGGTGGCGGCCGCGCCGTTCCAGGCCGGGGCGAGCCCGCCGGCGGAGCCGTTCGGCAGCCGGGCGCCGTGGCAGTAGGTGTTGCAGGTGGTCGCCGTGCTGGTGCCGTTGCCCTGCGCGAAGGTGGCCGTGTAGCCGTTCAGGTTCGCAGCGACGGCCGTCGCGAAGGTGAGATCCACCGTGTTGCTCGCATGGGTCGTCGAGGTGTTGTTCGGGTGGCACTCGATGCAGGCGATGGGCCCGTAGACGCCGCCGGTGGGCTGGGTCGCGCCGGCCACGGAGGCCGTCGGGTTCACGTGGGCCAGGTGCGCGCCCACGAGCACGCCGGTCGCGGAGGCGTGGCTGTCGACCGGCGGAGCCGCCGCCAGGTTGGCGTCGTAGGTGACGCCCGCGATCCCGCCCGAGGCGCGGCCGGACGTGCCGTGGCAGGAGGTGCAGGTGAGGTTGTCGACGTCGATGGCGCCGTTCATGTGCTTGACCGGGTCGACGCTGGAGATGGTGTAGCCGGTGTGGCAGGAGGCGCAGTTGTTGCTGGCCGGGTGGGTGCCGCCGGGGGGGAGGCCGTGGCAGGAGCCGCAGCTCGCGGCGGCGGCGCCGCCGAGCCAGGAGGGGGCCAGCGCGGTCGCGCCGTTCTTGAAGTTGCCATGGCAGTAGACGTTGGAGCAGGTGCCGGCGCCATTCGCGCCGGAGGCCGTGGTGGAGCCGGCGTAGGCGGCGGTCACGATGGCGCCGGTGACGGCGAGGCCGGAGAAGGTCACGGTGGCGCGGGCGCCGCCGGAGCCCACGCCGGTGGCGTGGGAGACGTCGTTCGCGGCGGGGACGGCGTGGCAGGCCGAGCAGGCGATGGGTGCGGCGGTCCAGCGCGTGCCGGTCAGGTGCGCGGCGTGCGCGCCCACGGTGGCGAAGGTGGCGGCGGTGTTGCCGGCGGTGTCGGCCGAGGAGGCGTTGAAGCCGGGCGCAGCGGCGCTGGAGGTGGCGGCGACGCCGGTCTGGGTGAGGTCGCCGTGGCAGAGCGTGCAGCCGGTGCGGGAGACCGTCACGGTGCCGTCGACGTGGGTCGTGGCGGAGACGGTGGTGCTCGAGTAGCCGGTGCCGTGGCAGGCGACGCAGTTGGTGTTGGCCGGGTGGTGCGTGGTCGCCGAGAGGGCCGGGGGAGCGCCGTGGCAGGAGGTGCAGCCGAGGGTGCCCGCGGTCTTCCAGGCGGGGGTCGCCGCCGCGCCGGCGCCGCCGGCGAAGTTGCCGTGGCAGTAGGTGTTGGAGCAGGTGCCGCCGTTGCCGGCGTACGTCGAGGTCCCGCCGCTCACGTTGGCGAGGTTGCCGAAGGTGACGGTGCCGGCGGTGGCCGGGCCGGTCTTGTGGACGTTCTGGGTGGGAACGGTGTGGCAGGCGTTGCACTGCACCGCGCGCGAGCGGGCGCCGAGCACGTGGGCCGCGTGGACGCCGACGCCGTTGGCGGTGGCGACCGTGGTGTTTCCGTAGGTGTCCGGGGCGCCGGTGCCGGTGGGGGCGGCGGCGACGTTCGGGTCGCGGGTGCCGGTGGCGGCGTTGGCGCTGCCGCCGTGGCAGCTCGTGCAGGTGAGGGTGGAGGTGTCGATCGTTCCGTTGATGTGGAGGTTGCCCGCGACGACGATGGCGCCGCTCGCGTTCACCGTGCCGCCGTGGCAGTTCGCGCAGGTGGTGAGCGCCGCGGCGTTGTGGTGGTTCGCCGTGGTGGGAGGAGCCTTGTGGCAGCTGCCGCAGTCGGCGGCGGCGCCGTTCCACGACCAGGTGGCGACCGAGCCGCGGGTGGTGGTCGCGTTCAGCGAGGCGCCGTGGCAGTAGGTGGTGCAGGTGGTCTGCGTGGTGCTGCCGTTCCCCTGGACGAAGCCGGGGGTGAAGCCCGCCAGGTTCGCGCCGGTGGCGCTGGCGAAGGTGACGTTGATGGCGTTGTTGGCGTGGCTGATGTTGCCCGCGTTGTCCGGGTGGCACTCGACGCAGCCGACGGCCTTGTAGACCTGGCCGGCCGCGGCCGGGTTCACGTGCGAGCCGTGCGTGCCGACGCGGACCCCGGTGGCGGCGCCGAGGGTGTCGAGCGGGGGAGCCGAGGCCTGGTTCACGTCGGCGCCGGCGACCGAGACGCGGCCCGCCGTGCCGTGGCAGGACGTGCAGGTCATGTTGGCCACGTCGACCACGCCGTTCACGTGCAGGGCGAGGTTGACCGTGCTGATGGTGTAACCCGTGTGGCAGGAGGCGCAGTTGTTGCTGGCCGGGTGCGTTCCGCCGGGCGGCAGGCCGTGGCAGGTCCCGCACGTGGTGGCGGCGGGAGCGGTCCAGGTGGGGACGTAGCTGGTGTTGCCGTTCTTGAAGTTGCCGTGGCAGTAGCTCGCCGCGCAGCCGGTGCCGTTCCAGGAGGGGCTCACCGAACCGGTCGTGGACAGCGGCCCGAACCGGACGTCGGCGGTCCCGTTCGAATGGACGTTCGAGGCGGGGACGACGTGGCACTCGGCGCACGCGATCCCGGCGGTGAGGGCGCCGGCCTGCAGGTGCCGCAGGTGTGCCCCGACGCCCCGGGCGGTGGTGGCGACGTTGCCCTTCGAGTCGGCCGGGGGGGCCGCGGCGAGCTGCGGGTTGAGCGTGGACGCGGCGCGGGTGGGGTCGCCGTGGCACGACGTGCAGGACAGGTTGAGATCGAGGACGCCGTTCACGTGCGTGGCCGGGTCGAGGATCAGCGCCGGGTTTCCGGAGTGGCAAGCGCCGCACTTCGTGGCGCCGGACACCGCGGGGTGCGGGCTCGCAGGCGGGTTCCCGTGGCAGCTGCCGCAGGTGGTCTCGACCGGTCCGCCGACCCAGCTGGGCCGGGTGTGCGTTCCGCCGGGCAGCGTCGCTCCGTGGCAGTAGTTCGCGCAGGTCAGCGTCGCCGCGTCGAACGACGGGGTCGCACCGCCGCTCCGGGCGAGCGGCCCCCAGGTGAAGTCGACGGTGCCGGTGGGGTGCGTGCCCGAGGGCGACGCGTGGCACTCGCTGCACGCCATGGCCGGACGCAGCCCGCCGGCGACCAGGTGAGCCTGGTGCGCGCCGACGCCGGGCGAGGTCTCCTGCGTGGCGCCGGTGGTGTCCACCGGGGGGGCGGCGGGAAGATCGGGGTTGAGCGCGGTGGCGACGCGGGTGGCGTCGCCGTGGCAGGCGGTGCAACCGGCGACCGTGGCGTCGATGCGCCCGTTCACGTGGAGCGCCGCGTTCACCGAGGTCGAGGTGTATCCGGTGTGACACGAGCCGCAGCTCGTGTTCTGCGGGTGCGGCGCGGCCGGCGGGACGCCGTGGCAGGTCCCGCAGCTGGTCGTCGCGGGACTGGTCCAGACCGGAGCGTTCGCGGCGTTTCCGCCCTGGAACGTGCCGTGACAGTACACGTTGGAGCAGGTGGTGCCGTTCCACGCCGGGGAGGCGCCGCCCGTGGTGGCCACCGTTCCGAACGTGACCTCGGCGGTGCCGGTCCCGTGGGAGGTGCTCGTGGGGACCACGTGGCACTCGGTGCAGGAGACCGGGCTCGCGCCCTGGAGGTGGAGGGCGTGGGCGCCGACGGCGCGGGTGGTGGTGGCCGTCTCGCCCCGGCTGCCCCGCGGAGGAGCGGCCGAGAGCCTGGGGTTCTGGGCGGTGTCGGCGCGCGTGGCGTCGCCGTGGCACGAGGTGCAGGTGAGGGGACCGACGTCCACCTTGCCGTCGATGTGCGTGGAGAGGTTGACCGTGGTCGCGGTGTAGCCGGTGTGGCAGGTCCCGCAGCTCGCGTCCGCGGCGACGGGCGGGTGCGGTGCGGCCGGAGGCACCCCGTGACAGGTCCCGCAGGACGCCGCGCGGACCTGCGTCCACACCGGGGCGTTCGTCCGGTCGCCGCCGGGGAACTCACCGTGGCAGTACGAGGCGGAGCACGAGTTCCCGTTCCAGGCCGGCGTGGCGCCCCCGCTGCTGGCGAGCGTGCCGAAGGTCAGGTCGACCTTGTTGTTGGCGTGTGCGGCCGTGGTGGGGACGACGTGGCACTCGGCGCAGGAGATCCCGGCCCGGAGCGAACCCCCCTGGAGGTGGAGCTGATGGGCTCCGACGGCGCGGGCGGTGACGTCGGTCTCGCCCTTGGTCCCTTTGGGGGGTGCAGCGGGCAGCATCGGGTTGGCCGCGGTCTCGGCGCGCGTCGCGTCACCGTGGCAGAGGGTGCAAGCTTTGCTCCCTCCCGGGGCCCCTCCACCCGAGCCGGCGGAGGCGGACGGACGGGGGTCGGCGCAGCCCGAAAAAACGGCGACGGAAGCTGCCAGTATCAGGGAGCTAAAAAGTGCCTGGGAGCCGATTGACCGCCGTCCGACCATGTTCCCCTCCAGGGGTCTGAGACCTACACCGCACGATTTGCGCTCCGAACTGTGTAGGGCGATGTATCGTGTGCACGGGACAGGCCAGCGGTTGACTCCTCCGGCGTAAATTATCGAATTCTCATGTCCACGACGGCACAATGGGGGAGGTCGGAGGACGAGCGGTCCGGCGGGTGCGTGTCCCGGTACGCACCAAGAGTGAATCGCGCGGGCGGGCCTCCGTCGCCCGTCCCGCCCGAGGACCATCGGATTCGGACCTTGCGGACGGGAGAGTTGGCTTATGATGATCGACGCCGCGCGCGGGCGAGCCGCGCCGGGCGGCATCCGGGGAGGAGTCGATCGTGACGCAAGACGAACGCCTGGCGAAGAGGGACGCGCTGCGGTCGGAGATCGTGAAGCTGGAGGAGTCGATCCGGGCCCTGCTGGAGCAGGAGGAGGAGCTGCTCCGCGAGTGCTCCCACACCTACGCGGGTGGGAAGAGCGCGCTGGTCGGCGGGCGGGTCAAGGTGTGCGTCCACTGCGGGCGCTCCGTGCAGGGCAAGGACGAGAAGCTCTGGGGCTGACCGCTCCGTGGCCATCCTGCACCCGTTCCGGGCGCTGCGTCCGCCGCGCGAGATCGCGGTCCGCGTCGCGGCGCCTCCGTACGACGTCGTGAGCACGGCGGAGGCGCGGGACCTCGCCCGGGGCAACCCGGACAGCTACCTGCACGTCTCCCGGCCCGAGATCGACCTGCCCGCCGGGACCGACGAGCACGCGGACGCGGTCTACGCCCGCGGCGCCCGGAACCTCGCCGACTTCCGCGCCCGCGACGTGCTTCGCGCCGACCCCGAGCCGCACCTCTACGTCTACGCGCAGCGCATGGGGGAGCACCGCCAGGCCGGCATCGTGGCCTGCGCGTCGGTCGCCGAGTACGACGCGGACCGCATCAAGAAGCACGAGAAGACCCGGGCCGACAAGGAGGACGATCGGACCCGCCACGTCGACGAGATGGGCGCGCACGACGAGCCCGTGTTCCTCACCTACCGGGCCCGCGCCGACGTCGACGCGGCCGTCGCCCGGGTCATGCGCGGGGCGCCCGAGTACGACCTCACCACGGCCGACGGCGTCGAGCACCGGCTCTGGGTCGTGGACCCCGCGGGGAGCGGATCGATCTCCGACCTGTTCCGGTCGGTTCCCGCCCTGTACGTCGCGGACGGCCACCACCGGTCGGCGGCGGCGTCGCGCGTCCACGCGCTACGGAAGGGCACGCCCGGCGAGCACGATCGCTTCCTCGCCGTGGTCTTCCCGCACGACCAGATGCAGATCCTGGCCTACAACCGGGTGGTGAAGGACGCGCAGGGGCGCTCGCCGGGCGAGATCCGCGCCGCCCTGGCGAAGGTGCTCGACGTCGCTCCGGCCGATCGTCCGGCGCCCGAGGCCCCGCTCTCCTTCGGCGTGTTCGTCGACGGCCGCTGGTGGCGCGCACGCGTGCGCCCGGGCTCGTTCGACGCCCGGGATCCGGTCGCGTCGCTCGACTGCTCGATCCTCCAGGATCAGGTGCTGGCCCCCGTCTTCGGGATCACCGACCCCCGGCGCGACACGCGCGTCGACTTCGTGGGCGGCATCCGCGGGGCGGGCGAGCTGGAGCGGAGGGTGGGGGAGGGCTGGAGCTGCGCCTTCCACCTGTACCCGACGCGCGTCGACCAGGTGATGGACGTCTCCGACGCCGGCCAGATCATGCCGCCGAAGAGCACCTGGTTCGAGCCGAAGCTGCGCTCCGGCCTCTTCGTGCACGCGTTCTAGCGGGCGGTCTCGCCCGCGACCACGCTCCCGAGGCGGGACCGGATCGCGAGCCCCTCGGCGACGCCAGGGGCATCCGGCTCGGCGTCGCCCCACTCCGCGAGCAGCCGGTCGATCGACCGTCGCGCCTGGTCGATCCGGCCCAGCCGCTCGCTCGATCGCGCCACGAGCAGGAGGCCCGTGGGGTACGCCCAGCTGCGCCACATGGCGAGCGGCAGGTAGAGGGCCTGGGCCTCCTCCAGGGACGCGATGGCCGCCGCGTCCTGGCCGTCCTCGGCGAGGAGCGCGCCGTAGAGGAAGAGCGGCGCCACCCGCCAGGCGAGGACCGGCGTCCCGTCCGAGATGGAATGCAGCTCGTCGAGCGCGCCCGACCGGTCGCCCTGGCGGAAGCGGACGACCGCCGCGATCGTCCGCGTCAGCACGCCCTCCGGCGGCAGCTCGCGCGCCAGGATCCGGGCGTGGTCGAGGTCGCCCATCCAGGCCAGGGAGAGTGCGTGCTCGGCGGCCACGTGCGGGTCGATCCTCCGCGCGGCCTCCACCTCCCGCCAGACCGCCGCGGCGTCGCCCTGGCCCAGGAGCAGGTCGGCGCGCACCGCGTGGTACACGGCATCCCGGGTCACCTCCGGTTCCTCCCGCTCGAGCGCGTCGAGCTCGGCCACCGCGGCGCGCGGACGACCCCGGTAGGACGCGATCGCGGCCAGCCCGTAGCGCCCCATCTTCCGGATCCGGCCCCCCGCCGAGACGACCCGGCGGATGTCCCCTTCGGCCCCGGAGAGATCTCCCGCGAATACACGCGCGGCGAGCAGGTCCTCCTGTGCCGGAGGCCCCGCCCCGAGGAGCAGCGCGGTGCGGGCCGCGTCCTCCGCGCCCCGCAGGTCGCGCAGCCACCCCCGGGCGAGCGTGAGCGCGTGGAGCGTCGCGGGCCCCGGCTCCGCCTCCCACCGCGAGGCCCAGGCGCGGAGGTCGGCCTCGCGCCGGAGCGGGCCCAGGCACTGGACGAGTCCGCCCAGCGCCCAGGCGTGATCCGGCTGCTGCGCGATGGCGCGCTCGAACCAGGGCACGGCCTCGGCGAGCCGGTCGGCGTGTCGCAGGAGGTCCGCGATCTGGTACGACGGCTCCGGGTCGGCGGGCCAGATCCGGGACGCCCGCACGAGCAGGTCGATCGCCGCCTCGTCCCTCCGTTCCAGGCGGAGCCTCCAGGCGTGCAGGAGGGCCCGCTCCTTGTCGGGCAGGGCCGCGTCGGGCCGGAGCGCCCGGTCGACGAGGTCCCGCTGCTCGGCCCGGGAGCCGCCGAACCAGTGGAGCCAGGTCGCGAGCCGGTACGCCGCGAGGCCGAACCCGGGATCGATGGCCAGGGCCTCGCGGAAGGCGGTGGCGCAGTCCTGTCCGTGCGCCGGCCGGTCGGCGCAGTCGACGCCGCGGAAGTAGGCGCGGAGCGCGTCCGGGCTGCTCGTGGTCACGCTGGAGACGGGCGCCGTCCACGGCCACGGCACCGCGGAGAGCAGGGATCGACGGACGTGGCCGGCGACCGCGTCGACGATGGCCGGGGCCTCGTCGAGCGAGGCCATCGTCTCCCGGACGGTCGGGGCGAGGCGGCTGCCGTCGGTGGGGTCGAACGTGTCGAGCTCCACGGCGAAGCCGCTCTCCGTGCGGGTCATCCGTCCGCAGAGCACGGCACGGGCGCCGGCCCGCGACGCGGCCTTGCGCGCCCGGTCGCAGGGCAGCTCGGGTGGCTCGCCCGCCAGGGAGAGCAGGCGCTGCCGCGGCAGGACGGAGAGGCGGGGCCACTGCTCGAGCGACGTCGCGAGCAGCCCGCCGAGCCCCTGGAACTCCGCGTCGCCGGTGGCGTTCTCCAGGTCGGCCACGGCCACCGTCGGGTGGCTGCGCCATGCCTCCAGCACCTGGGCGACGAGCGCCCCGCCGAGCGCTCCGGCGCACGCCATCGAGACGAGGATCCCGATCCGGACCCAGCGGTCGCGGGGCTCCCCGACCTCCCGGAGCAGCCCATCGAGCTCGGAGGCGAGCGACGCGGCGGATTCCGGCCTCCCCGACGGGTCGGGGGAGGTGGCCCGATGGAGCAGCGCCGCGACCTTCCTGGGCAGCGGCGGCGAGGCACGATCCCGGGCCTCGGTCGCATCGACGCCGGCCGGAGGCCGACCCGAGAGCATCTCCCCGAGGAGCACCCCCACGGCGTAGACGTCGGTGCGGGGATCCTCCGGATCTCCCCGGCGCTGCTCCGGCGCCATGTAGCCGGGAGTGCCGCCCCGGACCGGCCGGGCGCCGAGCAGGTAGGCGAGCCCGAAGTCGAGGACCTTCGTCCCGCCGCCCCGCGGGAGGAAGACGTTCGCCGGCTTGAGGTCGCGGTGAAGCACGCCGAGGGAATGGGCGTGGACGAGCGCCCGCGTGACGTCGCGCGCGATCCGGATCGCCTCGTCGAGCGGGATCCGGCCCCGGCGCAGCCGCGTGGCGACCGTCTCGCCGTCGAGGAGCTCGAAGACGAGGTACGCGCCCGACGCGCAGGTGCCGGTGTCGTAGAGCCGGACCAGGTTCTCGTGCTGGAACCGGGCGGCGACGTCGGCCTCGGGGAGCCTCCCCCCGGCTCGGAGGCCGTCCGGGGGCAGCGCCTTGAACGCCACGTCCCTGCCCAGGTGCAGGTCCCGGGCGTGGATCACCACGCCGAAGCCACCCCGCCCGATCGGTTCCCCGAGCTCGTAGCGCCCCCCGACGATCTCCCCGGGCTGGAAGCCCTTCAGCCAGGCGAGGCGCATCTGCTCGCGCGGCGCGGCCGCCAGCTCGGCGAGCAGGCGCGAGAAGCTCCCGGGCTCGGGCGGCTCCCCGTCGGCGGGACCGCCGTCGCCCGGGATCGTCGCGTCCGATCCTCCGGGACGAGGGGGATCTTCAGTCGAGGAGGCCGTGGCGCCGAGCCTCCTCCCGCAGCCGCGCCGTGAGCCGCTCGTAGCGCTTCCGCAGCGCGGCTGCCTCGCGGGCGTACGACCTCGTTCCTCCAGCCACGGCAGCCCGGTCGCGCGCGCCGTCCCGCCCCTCCTCCCCGTTCGACAGGATCGCGGCGATCTCCTCCCAAGGGAGCCCGAGATCGACCCGGTGGTGGAGGAGCGTCTGGTCCTCGAGCGTGAGCGATTCCCGGAGGAGCGCGAGGCCCGCGTGCCGGCCGCTCGAGCCGGTCCTCGATGCACCCGGTCCGGGGCCCAGCCTGGACAGCGACGACGGGAGCGGCTCCTCCAGCCTGCGGCCGGGACGGCGCCAGATCCGCGACGCGGAGAAGAACGCGACCCGGTGGGTCCAGGCCCGGAGCGGGCACTCCCAGCGGAATCCCGGAAGCGCCTTCATGAGGTTCACCGTGAACTCGGAGTAGGCCTCGGCGGCATCCGACTCGACGAGCAGGGTTCGCAGGAACCCCCGGACGGAGGGGCCGAGCCCTTCCACGACGAGGGCGGCGGCGGCGCGGACGTCGCCCTCGTCCAGGCGGCGGCGGACCTCCCGCTCGAGGTCCCGCATCCCGTCCTGCGTGTCCGGTCGCGGGTTCGACACCGAGCCCCTCCCTTCCGGCTACCTCCGGGGCTGGATATCAAGCCTGCCTTCGACTTTCACGCCGCGTCGCAGCTACCGGGTAAACGTCCGCTTGTCACACCGGACTGCCCTCCTGGCACCCCACTCCGGAGGCGCTCCGTCCCGGGGTCGCCTAAATAGGATGACGCATGGACCGCCGCGCACACCTCCCCACGACCCGGGTCGACGTCGCCCTGGCTCCCCGGTCCCACGCCACGACGTGGCGGGTCGGGCTGCTCCTGGCCACCGTGGTGGCGGCCGCGGTGGTGGCCTTCTCGGGTCCGCCCATGCCGCAGTCGGTCGAGTACTTCGACTTCGCCGACGCGCGCGCGTTCGCGGGCATCCCGAACGGCCTCAACGTGCTCTCCAACGTCGCGTTCGTCATCGTGGGCCTGGCCGGCCTCGCGGCGCTGCGCGCCGCGTGGAGCCGCTTCCGCGATCCGAGGGAGCGGGCGCCCTGGGCCGTGCTCTTCTCCGGGGTCGTGCTCACGGGCTTCGGGTCGGCGTGGTTCCACCTGTGGCCGTCGACGCCGTCCCTGGTCTGGGACCGGCTCCCCATGACCATCGGCTTCATGGGACTCCTCTCCGCGCTCGTCGCCGAGCGCGTCGACGCCGCGTGGGGCCGGCGGCTCCTGTGGCCGCTCGTCGGGGTGGGCCTGGGAAGCGTGCTCTACTGGTACCTCACGGAGCGCACGGGAACGGGCGACCTGAGGCCGTACTTCCTCGTGCAGTTCTCCCCGCTGCTCGTCATCCCGCTGCTGCTCGTGCTCTTCCCCGCCCGCTACACCGGGTCACGCCTGTACCTCCTGGCGCTCGGCGCCTACCTGCTGGCCAAGGTCACCGAGGTGAAGGACCTCGAGATCTACCGGCTGGGCGGCGTCGTCAGCGGGCACACGGTGAAGCACCTCCTCGCCGCGGCGGGCATCGGGGTGATGGCCTGGATGCTGGCCAGGCGCGAGCCGCGGCCGGAGTAGGTCCCGGGCGCTTCCCGGATTCACCGGGTCCCGAGGACGCCGGGGTACCGCTCGTCCTCGCCGACCAGCCGGGAGACGTCGCGGAAGGTCGCCGAACCGGTCGAGACGTCGACGGAGAAGAGGCGTCTCGCCGCCGCCCGCCCGTTCGCGTCCACGTCGAACAGGATGCCGGAGACCACGCCGGCCGAGGTCTCGGTCAGGTATCCCCGGACCGAGGAGGACGGGCCCGATACCAGGTCGGCGACCTGCCGCACGGTGGCGGGTGTCGTGGAGACGTCGAGCGCCATGAGCTTGCCGTTCGCGGTGCCGTAGACCAGCCTTCCGGCGACCTCCAGGAACCTCGTCGACGGGACGTCGGCCAGGCCCCGGATCACCTCGGTGAGCACCGGGGGCTGCCTGCAGCGGTCGG
The DNA here is from genome assembly GCA_037443385.1 of Anaeromyxobacteraceae bacterium. GTDB lineage: Bacteria > Myxococcota > Myxococcia > Myxococcales > Anaeromyxobacteraceae > CAIOAK01. Next base: position 8,869 of record JBBIOL010000005.1, on the reverse strand, counting down.
CGGCGCTCACGCCCCGGTCCAACGCGAACACGCGCCCCTCGTCTGCGTCGGCCACCTTGGACGTCGCCATGTAGAGCGTGTCGTCCGTGGAGAGCAGCGCGGGTCCGTACACCGGGCGGTGCGCGAGCGCCAGGGTCGCGATCCCCGGCCCGAAGGGAAGGCTCTTCCAGAACTCCGTCGACGGGCGTGCCGCGTAGGCGTTCACGCAGTAGAGGGCCCCGTTGAAGTAGTCGCGCTGCCAGAACGCGTTCGCGGTCACCATGCCGTCGGCCCCGTCGATGCCGGGGAAGTAGAGCGTGCTCCCGTGTCCCACCGGGAGGAGCAGGCCGGCCGGGCTGTAGCCAAAGGCGCCCACCACCTCGATGCCGAGGTCGACGTTGGCCGCCGAGGAGTCGTACCGGAAGGCGGTCGTGATCGTCCCGTCCGGGAGGTCGCTCCGGGAGAGGTAGAAGCGATCGCGTCCGCCGCCCGGTCGTGCCAGCGTCGCCAGCTCCGGCAGGATCGGCCACCCCGAGGGCGATGCCTTGAACGCCGAGGTCGAACGCGTGGCCAGGTCGAGGACGTACAGGCCCGGGGCCGCGTTCAGCGCGTAGCCTCCGGGCGCGTGGCGATTCCGGGGCGGCCCGACCGCGGCCACGCCCAGGGCCGTGCCGTTTCCGAGGTCCACGAGACGGCCCGAAGGCCAGGCGAGGTCGTCCGGGTCGAGGCCGACGGTCGTGAGCGTCCGCAGGAGCCGGTCGTACGTGTTGATCGTCACGGATCCCAGCGTGCTCTTCGCCCCCAGCCAGACCACCCAGCGGTCGTTGATGAGCTCGGTGACGGCGCCTCCGAGGGCCGAGCTTCCCAGGAAGGCGGTTCCCACCGTCGCGCTCCCCGTGGCGAGCGTCGCCCAGCTGAAGTCGAGCAGGTCGATGGTCGCGACGATGGGCGGGCCGAAGCAGGGGATGACGTGGCCGCCGAGGCAGGAGTCGGCGCTGTCGCTGACGTTCACGTACGCCGTCCTGGTGTCGAGGCTGGAGGTCGCTCCGCGCGGCTTCGTCCTGGTGAGGCCGGCCACGGGAAGACCTGCTTCGACTCCCAGCTTCCGTTGGGTCGGAAGGCGATGGCCCTGGAGGGCTCGGCGGCGACCCCGGCGAAGCCGAGGCGGCCGCCGCACAGGAAGAACGAGTCGCGGGAGGTCATGGGAGCCATGCCGATGCCGTCGTTGCATCGTTCCGGCCCGGGCAGGATGAACGGATCGTTGGCCACGTCGTTCGCGTAGAGGGTGATCTCGGCCCCGGGCTCCTCGGTGGACCAGCGGAAGGTGCCGGTGTTGACGTCGAAGTAGGCCTCCGGCAGGAGCTGGTTTCGCGCCAGCTGGGCGTGGATCACGCGCCCGAACTCCCAGGGGCGGGAGAGATCGGCCGGATCGGTGGGGCGCAGCGTGAAGGCCTTGCCGTCCATCTGCCAGAGGGTCCTGCACCCGACGACCTGGGCCGGAGGACACTGCGGGTGCGTCTCGTCGAAGTGGGGGACGCGCGGGTCCTGCTGGTAGACCAGGCCGGTGCGGGCCAGGTAGAGGACGGCGGCGCCCGTTCCGTCGACGCCCCAGGAGAGGCGGGTGCCGCCGCCCTTCTCGTCGCGCAGGGAGTCGCAGTAGGTGCCGGTGCCCATCTCGTAGGAGAAGAAATCGTACACGGTGGTCTGGCGGAGGTACGCGGCGCTCGACGGGTCGATGTCCACGTGCACGAGCGACCCCCGGCCGTCCTTGCCGCCCGACTCGGCCAGCGCGATGAGCGCGCTCCCGTCGGGCGTCACGACGGGCACGCGGTGGAAGCCGGTGGTGAGCGAGCCCTTCACCCGGGTTCCACCCGGCCCATCCCCTCCCGGGGAGCGGCGGCTGGACAGCACCGAGAGCACCTCGACGGCGTCCGTGGCCGGATCGAAGGCCAGGAGCACCCCCGTCTCGTGCGGGCCACCGTCGGGGAGGATCGCGTAGAAGCGGGCATCGCGCGGATTCCAGACGAACCCGCCGTCGGCGGCATCGACGAAGATCCGGGGGTACGGCTTGCCGGTCCACGAGGTGGTGGCGAGCTCGCCGCTGGAGAGATCGAGCGGAAGGCGGGTCACCGATCCGAGCCGGCTCGGACCGCCGGTCTCGCCGGTGAGGACGAGACCGGGCGGCTCGACGACGGCGAGCACCAGGCTGGCCGTCGCGCCGCCGCCCGAGTTCGCGGCGCGGACGACGTAGGTCGCCGGGGCCGTGACCGCGGTGGGCGTTCCGGAGATCACGCCGGTCGACGGGGAGAGCGAGAGGCCGGCGGGGAGCGGCGGGCCACCGTCCAGGCGTCGACCGGCCCACCGCCCACGGTCGGCGTGTTGGGTGCGATGGCCGTCCCCTTCACGTAGGTGGCGGCTCCCGACGGGTAGGTGAGTCCGGAGGGAGGATCGGGGACCGGGGCCGGCGAACCCGAGGAGGTGCAGGCGCCGGCGCCGAGCGACACGAGGACGGCGACGGTGGCGAGGCTTCGGTTCGATGGCATGTTCCCTCCCTGGACTCCCGGAGACATGCGCACCCCACTCTGGGTATAATCCACTCCCCGTCCGGGTGGCCCCCGGCGGAAGGTGGCCGGACGCCCCGTCCGAGGCGGGCGGGGGGTCGCCGCCGCCCCGCCGCGCGGCGGCACCGGCGCGAGGGCCAGGCGAATTGCCCGGGGGGCGAGGCACATGGAGAGAAGCCGGACGGGTCGACGCGCCGGGACCGCCAGGGCCCGGAAGGGCGGTCTGCCGGAGGCCGCGGGTCGGGTCGGGCGGGCGACGATGCCTGCCCTCGCCTGGGCCGGCGGACACGGTATCCGGGCCGTCAACCGCGCCTTCGAGCAGGCCACCGGCTGGACGGCCTCCCGGGTCGTGGGCCGGCCCCTGCGGGAACTGCTCGCCCCGCGAGACCGCTCCGCCACGATGCGTGAAGTGCGGCGCGCGGAGGACCGCGGGGCTCCGGCCGCGCTGGAGGTCCGGATTCGCACCAGCGAAGGTGGGACGCGCTGGTTCCGGTGGAGCCTGGACCGCGTCCGCGGGACCGCGGGATCCCGGGGGCCCGTCACCGTCGCCCAGGGACTGGACGTCACCGACCTCAAGCTGGCCGGGGAGGCCCTGCGCCGGAGCGAGCGTCACCTGGCCCGCGCCGTCGAGGTGAGCGGCGACGGGTTCGGGGAGTTCGAGGCCTCCACCGGGTGCGTCACCATCACCCCCCGGTACTGCGAGATCCACGGGCTGCCGGCCGGGACGACCCGCATCTCGGTGGGAGAGGTCATGGCGCTGGTGGATCGCGCGTACGTGCCGACCATCCTCGCCGACATGGCGGCGATCGAGTCGGGCGAGCGCGACGCTCACGCCTGGGAGTACCGGATCCGGCGCCCGGACGGCACGGCGCGGTGGATCCAGAGCCGGGGCCGGGTGGTCGGGCGCGACCGGAGGGGACGCCCGGTCCGCATCTCCGGGGCCCTCACCGACATCACCGAGCGGAAGGAGGCCGAGGACGAGCTCCGCCGCCTGGTGGCCGAACTGCGCAGCAGCCTGGAGCGCGTGAAGACCTTCCCGGGAGAGGTCACCTTCTGCTCCGGGTGCCGGAAGGTCGGCGACGCGCGTGCGCGATGGGAGGAGGTCGAGACCTTCGTGGAGCGGCACGTGGGCAGCCGCGTCGCCCACGGCATCTGCCCGGACTGCGCGTCGCGCCTCTTCCCGACGCGGAGGCCCCGCGGCGCCTGACGGTCACCCGCCGGGTCGGGCCGGCCGGTTCAGCGGCGGAACCCACCGCCGCCCGGGACTCCCGGGGGCATCCCGCCGCCCAGGACGCCGGCGTCGGCACCCGGGACGATGATCGACGAGGCCTGCTGGCGGCGCAGCTCCTGGAGCTGCTGGATGGTCTTCTCCACGCCGGCACGCGCGGCAGCCCCGTAGGCGGCCACCGCCGCCGATAGGCTCTGCGCCTCGATCTCGAAGCTGACCGGGAGCGGCCCGACCTGGGTCACGATCTGCGCCTCGCCGACGTAGAGCACCTTGCGGCCGATGTCGGTGGCGCCGTCGGCCGTCACCGGGACGAGGGCGCGGATCGTGCCGATCTTCCGGTCGGTGTAGATCTCCTCGCGGTAGAGCGCGTTCGCGTCCATGTGGATGTCCATCTCGGGCAGGTCGGCCATTCTCGGCTCCGTCGGTTCGTGGTTGGTCCCCGGATATCACGGGGGCAGGGCGCGGAGGAACTCCGATGCGAGGCGCGTGGCCTCCGCGGAGCTGCGGGAGCTGGTGTGCGGGGAGTGGCCGGCCCCGACCCAGGCGACGCGCGCGTCCCGGAGCGCGGCCCGTGCGGCATCGATCTCCCCGGGCTCGGTGCGCGGATCCCGGGTGCCGTGCAGGAGCAGGACCGGGCAGGCGACCTCGCCGAGGCGCCCGTCGTAGACGTCGCCCCCCTCGCGCCGGCCTCGCTCGATGATCCGCAGCCAGGCCCGCGCCCCGGCGGAGATGATCTCGCGCCAGCGCGCGTCTCCGTGATCGCGGGCCAGCGGCCCGGTCACGTGGGGGCCGAACTCCTCGGGACGGGTCGCGGCGGTCTGGAAGAAGGGCAGGGACGCCACCTTGGCGCGCCAGAAGTGCGCCGACTCGAGCACGGCCCCCCGGACGCGCGTGGGCGCCTCGATGGCCATCCAGGCCGCCACCACGGCGCCGTCGCTGTGCCCCCAGACTGCCGCCCGCTCCACGCCGAGCGCGTCGAGGACCGCCAGGCACTCGCGGGCGAAGAGCTGGTGGTAGCCGTCGGGGACGTCGGGGAGCCGGGGCGACCCGCCGTACCCGGTCCGGTCGGGGGCGATCACCCGGAACGAGCCCCGGAACGCCTCGACCTGCGCGTCGAATGGGTAGGCCTCCCATCCCCACCCGCTGTGCAGGACGACGAGCGCGGGGCCGGAGCCGGTGTCGCGCACGCGGATCCGCGCCCGCGTCCCGGGCAGCAGGGGCGAGGCGACCTCGACGAAGCCGGGCGGGACCGCCGGCGCGATCAGGGCGCACCCGCCCCGGCGTCGCGCACGAACCGCGCCAGCGCGGTGTCGTGGGAGCGCACGTGCTCGGTGAACCAGTGGCGCAGCGCCGACGCGAAGGACCGGCTGGGCTGGAACTGTCCCTGCGCGAACTCGGCCCGCACGTGGTCGATCTGCTCCACCAGGCGCGCGTGCTCGAGCTGATGACGGGCGAACTCGGGGTAGGCGTAGAGGCGCATCATGACCTCCTCGGTCGCGAAGTGCACCCGCGTGAACTCGGCGAGCTGCTGGAGCAGCGCCTCCACCTGGTTTCGCGGCGCCGAGGCCATGGCCTTCTCCAGCGCGCGCACCACGCCGAGCAGGAGATCGTGCTCGGTGTCGATCTCCTGAACTCCCACCCCGATGTCGTCGGAGCCGGTCGTCATGTCGTACCTCCCCCCGCGGTCCCTGGCCGCGTCCCATCGTTCTAGCGCGGAAGGGGGGCGGAAACACGGCTACACTACCGCCGTGCGGATCCTCTACGGGGTCGTGGGCGAGGGCATGGGTCACGCCATCCGTTCGCGGGTGGTGCTCGACGAGCTGGCCCGGCACCACCAGATCGAGGTGGTGGTCTCGGGGAGGGCCCACGCCTACCTCAAGACCCTGGAGTCGGAGCGGCTGGGGGTGAACCGGATCTGGGGGCTCTCGCTCGTCTACGAGGACAACCGGGTGCGCAACTTCCGCACCCTGCTCGCCAACGTGAAGGGTGCGCTGGTCGAGGGGGGGTGGCCGGAGAACATCCGGGCCTTCTTCGACATCGCCGAGCGATTCCGGCCCGACGTCGTGGTGAGCGACTTCGAGAGCTGGAGCTGGCTCTTCGGCCGGACGAACGGGCTGCCGGTGATCTCGCTCGACAACCAGCAGATCCTGGCCCGCTGCGCGCTTCCCCCGGAGATCACCGCCGGCCACGAGGCCGAGGCGCAGCTCACCCGGGCCATCGTGAAGGCCAAGCTTCCGGGCTGCCTGCGCTACCTCGTGACCACCTTCTTCCACCCGCCGGTCGTGAAGCCGAGGACCACGCTCGTACCCCCGGTGCTGCGCCCGCTCGTGCTCGAGGCGCGGCCGGAGGACGGCGCGCACCTGCTCGTCTACCAGACCTCCACGAGCGACGCGTCCCTGCTGGACCGGCTCCGCGAGAGCGGCGTGGAGTGCCGGATCTACGGGGTCCGGCGCGGGATCGCGTCCGAGGAGCGGGACGGCAACCTGCGCTTCATGCCGTTCTCCGACCGGGGATTCGTCGACGACCTGCGCACCGCCCGCGGCGTCGTCGCCAACGGTGGGTTCACCCTGCTCGGCGAGGCGGTGTACCTCCACCGGCCGGTCCTCTCGGTGCCGGTCCGCAAGCAGTTCGAGCAGGTGGTGAACGCCCGGTACCTGGCGCGGGAGGGATACGGGATGACCGCGGACGGCGTCACCGCCGCCGTCCTCGGCGAGTTCCTGGAGCGCACACCCGATCTCCGGCGCAGGCTCGACGGGTACCGCCAGGACGGGAACCGGGACCTGCTCGCGAGGCTCGACGAGGCCCTGGCCTCCGCGGCTCGCGGCGAGAAGGCCCCGGAGGAGCCGGTCCAGGATTGAACCCGAAAAAGCGCGACCCCGGTCGTTCCGAGAACGCCAGGGTCGCAGCGACGGCCGGAGGGGGGGTGGCCGCGCTGAGGAAACGTTTTGCACGCGCCCTGCCATCGCCGTCCCGACCGCAAGCGCCCGGAATCACTGTGGCCACCATCGCCGACCGGGCGGGTCACGCCGACCCGCGGGTGGGGCGGGCATCGACGCGGGCCGTCCCGGTCGCGGCGACGACCCGATTTTTCTCGCGGGCGGCCTTGCTCCTGTGCGCGAGCCTGCTACCGTTCGTTCGGACCGTCGAGGGACGGTGGGAGGCGGCGATGGGCGTCGGAGCGATGGCGATCAATTCCGTTGGCGACGTGTTCGGCCTGGTCGACTCGGTCATCCGCCAGCACGGTATCCACCCGAACGAGCAGGTGCGCTCGCTCCTGGCCACGGCCGCGGAGCAGCGCATGCGCGAGCACGGCGAGGCGCTCGGCATCGCGGTGCCTCGCGCCATGGCCGCGCTGGTCACGGCCGCGCAGCGCCGCTAGGCCGGGTCGGCCGCCGCAGGGCGGTCACTTCCCGCCGAGCAGGGCGGCCTGGAGATCCTCGAGGCCACCGTCGGAGGGCTTCGGGCCGAGCCAGATGCGGAAGAGCGCGTCGGCGAAGTCCTTGCCCTGGATGGTGACGCCCTTCTCCCCGTCGACGCCGACGGTCGTCCCCTGCCCGGGCACGTAGGTCACCGAGAGCGACTTGCCCTCCTTGAACTCGGTCGGGAACGCGGCCTCGACCTGCTTGAGACGCGGCTCGAGGGCCGCGGCCTGCGCCGGGGAGTTGTTCTCGATCCCGTCCCGGAAGGCGCCCAGCATCGACGAGCGGTCCACGTCGCGCAGCAGCGTGAGCCGGATCTGCTTGGGGGCGTCGAGCGCCACCACCGCGGCGCCGTCGCTGGCGCGCTGGGTGACGTAGAGCGCGCCCACGTAGACCTTGATCCCGAGGAACGACTTCTTGCGCAGGCCGGCGCCGTTCAGGACCAGCGTCTTGCCGTCCACCGTGGACGTGTCGGCGACCTTCACGCCGGCGACGTCGACGGCGGTGGCGGGGAGGGCGGCGGCGACGATCAGCGCGGCGGCGAGGCTTCGCATGGGGATCCTCCGGTCCGGGGAAGACCCGCACGATAGGATGCCCGGCCATGAAGAGCCAGACCCCGGACCGGAGGCCCGAGGCCGCGGACCCGCGCGGTGCGATGCCCGGGTCGGCCGGGAAGGCGACGCGCGCGTGAGCGGGCTCGCGCGGATCGCGGTGGTGGCGGGCCTCGCGCTCTCCGTGGCCGGTGCGGCGGCCGCGTCGGGCCCGGAGCTCGGTGAACTCATCGTGAAGAAGGGGAGGCTCGCGGGCGACCAGCACCTGGCCGGTGGGACCGTGGACGTGCTCGGGCGCGTCGAGGGCGACCTCACCATGCTGGGACTGCAGGCCGGGCTCGACGGCGAGGTGTCGGGCGACGTGACGGCCGCCGGACTGCTGGTCCACGTCGGCGGCGGCGTGGGGGACGACGCACGCGCCGTGGGAGGCCGGGTGGTCGTGGAGAGCTGGATCCGGGACGGACTGCTCGCGGCCGGCGGCGACGTGGTGGTGGTGCGCGGCAGCCGGGTGGGGGGCAACGCGCTCCTGGGCGGGCTCCGGGTGACCGTCCGCGGCGACGTGTACGGGGATCTCGACGCCGCCGGGGCCCGCGTGGAGATCGACGGGGACGTGCGGGGCGCGACGCGCGTGCGCGCGTCGGAGGTCGTGATCGGCCCGCGTGCCCACCTCCACGGGGAGCTGGCGGTCCAGGGGGACGCGCCACCGCGGATCGCGCCCGGCGCCCGCATCGACGGCGGCGTTCGCCGGATCGCCCCGCCCGAGCCTCCGGGCACGGGGTGGAGGGGCGCGGCCTGGGCCGTCCTCCTCCAGCTCGGGATGCTCCTCGCCGTCGGGGCGGTCGTGGGCGCCGCTCCCGGGATCGCGCGGGACGCCACCGACCGGGTGCTCCGCGCCCCCGGCGGCGCCGGCTGGGGAGGGGTGGCCGCGGCGGTCGGGCTCCTCCCGCTCTGCGCGGTCACGGTCGTCTCGCCGGAGTTCGTCAGGGGCTGTCCGCGGTTCATGAAGAAAGCGCAGCAGTTCGCCGACAAGAACCGCGGCCTTCTCAGCACAATTCATCCGCCTGACAAGGATGGCGTCGGCGGACGGCACCTCCTTGCTGTCCTCGGCGAGAAGAAGCTGCGGCTCGTGCT
>JBBIOL010000004.1:0-67293 GCA_037443385.1 Anaeromyxobacteraceae bacterium | reverse complement strand
CCTCACGAAAACCCCGTCAACACAGCGAATGCTTACGCCCCACTTGCCCGCGGGGCCCGCGGATCGGACGGCCAACCTCGGCGCGCCCCCACCCCGTCGCGCGCCCACCCTGGTCGGCCCGGGCCCGTCCCTGGTCCCTCCTGCTCGCGGAACCGTGCCCGGTTATGCGGGATCATCGACACCTCCCGGAGGGCACCATCATGGCCGACACGCGCACCAGCCCCGGAACCTTCGTCTGGCGGGAACTCATGACCGACGACGTCGATCGGGCCCGGAAGTTCTACGGCGACCTGTTCGGCTGGACCTGGAAGGGCGAGGACATGGGGCCGGCCGGCACCTACTGGATGGCCCTGCGGGACGGCACGCAGGCCGCCGGCCTGATGGCGAGGCCCCCGGGCATGGACGCGCCGACCGCCTGGTCGAGCTACGTCCACGTCGACGACGTGGACGCCGCCGCCACCCGCGCCGCCACCTGGGGCGGAAAGGTCCTCCGCCCGCCCGCGGACATCCCGGGCGTGGGGCGCTTCGCCGTGATCGCCGATCCCTGGGGCGCCGTGCTGCTGCCCTTCCGGTCGCTGGGCGGGGAAGGGCCACCGCCGGCCCGCCCCGTGCCGGGCGCCTTCTGCTGGGAGACGCTCCTCACCCACGACATCCCCGGCGCGATCGCCTTCCACCGGCGCGTCGTCGGCTTCGGCACGGGCCCGACCCCGGACGGCGCGGGCACGGTGTTCACCGCGGGTGGTACGGCGGTCGCCGACGTCCAGGCGGCCCCTCCCGGCGGACCGTCGTACTGGGCCACGTACGTCGCGGTGGCCGACGCCGCGGCGGCGCGGGACCGGGCCGCGGCGCTGGGCGGGAGGGTGCTCGTGCCCCGCGTGGACGTGCCAAAGGTCGGGACGGTGGCGGTGATCGCCGACCCCACCGGCGCGGCGCTCGGGCTGTTCGCCCCGCTCCCCGGGAGCTAGATTCGCGAGATGGACCGTCCCGCCGACCCCCTCCCGCCGACCGCGATGGAGACCTACCGCGGCGTCGTCTACCCGTGGCACTGCGACCACATGGGGCACATGAACGTCATGTGGTACACGGGCAAGTTCGACGAGGCCACCTGGGCGCTCTTCGCCGCGGTCGGGATCACCCCCGGGGCCATGCGGGACGGGGGGCGCGGGATGGTGGCGGTCGAGCAGCACGTCACCTACCGGCGCGAGCTGCTCGCCGGCGACGTCGTCGCGGTCCGATCCTGGTTCCTCGAGGTGCGGGAGAAGGTCCTCCGGTTCCGGCACGAGATGCGCGACGCCGTGACCGGCGAGGTCTCGGCCGAGTGCGAGTTCACCGGCGTGCACCTCGACACGGCCACCCGGCGCTCCCGGCCCCTGCCACCCGAGGTGGTGGAGCGTGCGCGGGCGCTCGTCCGCTGACCGGCTCCGGAGGTCGCCCCTGTCGCCCCTCCGCGATACGCTCCCGTCGTGTCGCTCATCCCCGCCGGCTCGCTCTCGTACACCGCCCTGATCTCGGAGTTCTTCCTCCAGCTCCGGGGCACGGGCCTGCTCCTCTCCCCGCTCGACCTCGAGCTGGTGGCGGAGTGGGAGCGTCGCGGGCTGCCCACGGCGGTGGTGTGCCGCGGGCTGCGGCGAGGCTTCGACGATCTCGCGCGGGACCGGGCCCCGGGCGCGGCGGCGCCCCGATCGCTGCGGGCCCTTCGCGGCTTCGTGGAGGAGGAGTGGCGGGCCTACCGCGAGGGGCGCGTGGGGGACGGCGGATCACCCGCCCCCGAGGCCGACGCCGCCCGCGCCCGCCTGGCCGCGGCGCGCGCGCACCTGGCCTCTGCCACCGCATCCGCTCCCGACGCGCTCCGCGAGGCCTACCGCGCCGCGTCGCGAGCCCTCCCCGCCGACGCCGTGACGCTCCACGACCTGGAGCGCGCCCTCGGTGCCGCGGACGCCCTCCTCCTCCGCGGCTGGGTCCGCTCCCTCCCGAGACCCGAGCGGGCCGCCCTCGGCCCACGCTGCCGGCTCCTCGCCGGCGATCGAACGCGCCGGGCGCGGCGCGCCGCCTACCGCGAGACGCTGCGAACGCACCTGCTCGAGGCCGCGCGCCGGGCGGGGATACTCTGCCTGCGCGGGAACGTGTAGACTCCGCCGCCCGATGAGCGAGAGCCGAGAGAGCGCCGCCTGCGCCGGGTGCGGTGGGGCCGGCTACGTGGTCGAGCAGGTGGTGGGGGGCCCGGCCCGGGCCCGCCGGTGCACCTGCCAGTCCACCTGCCCGCGCTGCGGTGGGTCGGGCTACGTGATGGTCGCCGCCGGCGGCGACCGCGTGGCCCAGGCCTGCGCCTGCCGCGCCCTCGACCACCGCATCGCCACCTTCAACTCCGCCGGAATCCCCGCGGCGGTGGCCCGGGCCTCCTTCGAGACCTTCCGGCCCTGGTCGCAGAGCCAGTCGAAGGCCCGCACCGCCTGCGAGACCTTCGCCCACGCGGTGCGGACCGACCGGGCCAGCCGCGGCGTGCTCCTCCACGGCAAGCCCGGCTGCGGCAAGACCCACCTCCTCGCCGCGGCGCTGCGCTGGCTCGCGCTCGAGAAGGGCATCCCCTGCCGCTACGTCGAGTTCATGCTGCTCCTCTCCGACATCCGCGCCGGATTCGGCTCCAACCGCGGGCACATGGAGATCCTGGGGCCGCTCGCCAGCGTCCCGGTGCTCGCCATCGACGAGCTGGGCAAGGAGCGCGGCACCGAGTGGGAGCGCTCCATGCTCGACGAGCTCATCAGCCGCCGCTACAACGCCGGCCTCACCACGGTCTTCGCCACGAACTACCCGCGCGACCCCCAGCCCGTGCCGGTGCCGCAGGGCGGGAAGTTCCACACCGCGTCGAAGGACTTCCAGCGCGACGCCGAGCAGATGAGCCTCGAGGAGCGCGTCGGGCAGCGCATCTACTCCCGGCTCAACGAGATGTGCGACTTCGTGGCCGTGGACGGCCCGGACTACCGCAAGGACGCGGAGCCGGGACGCGGCTCCTTCTGGCGGTAGCCCGCCCGCGCCCCGGGGCGCCCGCGGGAGACGGAGGTCGACCGTGCCCTTGCAGGATCGCGTCGCGATCGTCACCGGCGCCGGCTCCGGGATCGGCCGGGCCTCGGCGCTGCGCCTCGCCCGGGAAGGAGCCGTCGTGGTGGCCACCGACGCCCGGATCGATCCGGCCCGGGAGACGGCGGCGGCCATCGCGTCCTCGGGCGGGCGGGCGCTCGCGCTCGCGCTCGACGTCCGCGACGAGGCGGCCTGGGACCGGGTCGCGGCCTCCCTCCCCCCGGAGCCGGTGGCCGTGCTGGTGAACGCGGCCGGCATCACCGGTTTCGGGACCGTCCCCGGCGGGCAGGACCCGGAGTCGCTCTCGCTCGAGACGCTCCGTGCGGTGCTGGCGGTGAACCTCGAGGGCGTGGTCCTGGGCTGCCGCCACGCGCTGCGCGCCATGCGCGTCCACGGTGGGAGCATCGTGAACGTCTCCTCCCGGGCGGGCACCATCGGAGTGCCCGGGGCGGTGGCCTACGCCGCGAGCAAGGCGGCTGTGCTGAGCGTGACCCGCTCGGTGGCGCTCCACTGCGCCGGGAACGGGATCCCGGTGCGGTGCAACGCCGTCGTGCCGGGCGCCATCGACACCCCGATGTGGGCGGCGGTCCTCGGGGACGGACCCGACCGGGCCGAGCGGGCGGCGCGCGTCGCCGCCGACGTGCCCATGGGGCGGATGGGCACGGCCGGGGAGGTCTCCGACGCCATCGCCTGGCTGGCCTCCGACGCCGCGGCCTACGTCACCGGGACCGAGATCGTGCTCGACGGGGGACTGCAGGCCGGACCCCTCACCCGCCCGCCCCCCCGGTAGCGGGCCGGGCCGGCCTACGCGCCCGAGTCCGTGGACTCGACGAGCCTTCGGTGCAGCGCGCGGACCAGGTCCGGCGCCCGCGAGGCCGTGCACCAGGCCGTCACGCGGATGGGCGTGGCGAGGAGCGCCCGGGGCTCCTCTCCCGCCTCCCGCGCCGAGGCCAGCACCTCGCGGAGCACCTCCGGCCCCGCGCCCACGCGCGTGCCGACCACCGTGACCGAGCCCGCGTCCCGGTCGTCGATCCCCGCGTCCGGCACGGCCGCGGCGAGCTCGGCCCGCGCCGCCGGCCACTCGTGCGCGTTGTCGAGCGGGACCACGGCCACGGCCCGCCCTCCCTGCGCCATCACCTCGGCCGGCGCCGCCCCGCGCCGGGCCAGCGCCTCGATCGCGGCCGGCAGCCCGCCCCAGGGGACGTCGAGGAGCGCCACCCCCTTCTGCGAGGTGATGCCGGCGATGCGCCCTCCCGGCGCGGCGTGCCCCCGCACGACGGTCTGGGCGGTCGAGCCCGCGGTCGCGCGCGCGTGGATGGCGATGCCCTTCTCGCGCGCGAACTCGACCGCGTCCGCGTTCAGCACCTTGGCCCCCGCGCGGGCGAGCTCCTGCATCTCCTCGTAGGAGATCTCGTCGAGCCGTCGCGGGCTCTCCACCACGCGCGGGTCGGCGGTGTAGACCCCGTCCACGTCGGAGTAGATCTCGCAGTCGGCGCCCAGCGACGCGGCCAGCGCCACGGCGGTGGTGTCGGATCCACCGCGCCCCAGCGTGGTCACCTCCTTGCGCGGCGAGACCCCCTGGAACCCGGCCACGATGACCACCCTCCCGCGGTCGAGCTCCTCCCAGACCCGCACCGGCCGCACCTCGACGATTCGCGCCGAGGCGTGGCGGTCGTCGGTGAGGATGCCGGCCTGGCTCCCGGTGAAGCTCACGGCGGGCACGCCCTGCTCCTCGAGCGCCATGGCGAGCAGCGCCATGGAGATGCGCTCGCCGGCGGTGAGCAGCATGTCGAGCTCGCGACGCGCCGGGCTCGGGGAGACCCGGCGCGCCAGCGCGAGCAGCTCGTCGGTGGTCTTGCCCATGGCCGAGACCACCACGCAGACCCGACGTCCCGAGCGTCGCGCCTCCGCCACCCGCGAGGCCACCTGCCGCACCTTCTCGACGTCGGCGACCGACGAGCCCCCGAACTTCTGCACCACCACGTTCATCGCCATCGTCGCCACCCTCCGCCCCGTGGTCCGGGCGGATCCTACTACCACCGCGCTCGTCCTTGACACGCCCCGTCCCGGACGCGATGGTCGTCCGGGCGGCGGACGGCGTCCGGAGGGCGCGGATGATCGAGGTCAGCGGACTCACCCGGCGGTTCCGCGACCGCGTCGCCGTGCAGGATCTCACCTTCTCCATCGACAGGGGCGAGGTGGTGGGCCTGCTCGGACCGAACGGGGCCGGCAAGACCACCACGCTGCGGCTCCTCACCGGCTACCTCCCCGCCTCCTCCGGTTCCGCCCGGGTGGCCGGCTTCGACGTCTTCGAGCAGCCCATGGAGGCCCGGCGGCGCGTCGGCTACCTGCCCGAGCTGCCGCCGCTCTACGACGCGCTCCCGGTCCGCGCCCAGCTCGCCTTCGCCTCCGAGCTGAAGGGGCTCTCCCGCCGCGAGGCGGCGGCCGAGGCGGAGCGTGTGGCGTCCCTGACCGGCGTCTCCGAGGTGCTCGACCGGCCCACCGCCAACCTCTCCAAGGGGTTCCGGCAGCGGGTGGGCATCGCCCAGGCGCTGGTGGGCGACCCCGAGGTGCTGATCCTCGACGAGCCCACGGTCGGGCTCGATCCGTTCCAGATCCGGGAGGTCCGCGACCTCGTCCGCTCGCTGGGCGGGCGGCACACCGTGCTGCTCTCGAGCCACCTGCTCCCCGAGGTGGCCATGACCTGCACCCGCGTGCTGGTGCTCCACGCCGGCCGCCTGGTCGGCTTCGACACGCTCGACGCGCTCGTGGCCCGGCACCTCCCCGGGCGCACCGTGACCCTCGAGGACATCGCCTTCCTGGAGGAGATCTTCGGGAAGCTCGTCTCCCCGGCCTGATCGTGCGCGCCTTCCTCGCCATCCTCCGCAAGGAGCTCGCGATCCACTTCACGACGCCGGTGGCCTGGGTGGTCCTCGTGGTGGTCGCCTTCTTCTCGGCGCAGGTCTTCGCCGGCGCGCTCGACGGGTTCCGGCTGCTCGTCACGCGGGCCGGCGAGGCCCCGGGCGGGGCCGCGATCCTCGACCGGGTCAACCTCACCGACGCGGTGGTGGCCCGGCTGTTCGGGTCGGTGGGCCTCTTCCTGGTGGTCACGACGCCGTTCCTGTCCATGCGGCTCGTGGCCGAGGAGCGGCGCGCCGGCACGCTGGAGCTGCTCCTCACGTCGCCGGTGCGGCCGGCGTCGGTCGTGGCCGGGAAGTACGTCGCTTCGCTCCTGGTCCTGGTCGCCGCGCTCGTGCCGGTGAGCCTCTTCCCCGCGCTGCTCTCGCTGGCGGGGCGGGGCGCGCAGGGGGGCGGCGCCGTCGAGTGGCCCACGGTCCTCTCCGGGCTGCTCGGGCTCCTGCTGCTCGGCGCGGCCTGCCTGGCGGTGGGGCTCGCCTTCTCGGCCCTGGCCCCGGCGCCGGTGGTGGCGGCCCTGCTCTCGCTGCTCGTGCTGCTCGGGCTCTGGCTCGCGAACCTCTTCACCGTCGGGGCGGGGAGCGCCGCGCGGAACCTGGCGGCCGGCCTCTCCGCCTCGGAGCACCTCTCCCCCTTCCTGCAGGGGCGCATCGCGCTCGCCGACGTCCTCTACTTCCTCTCCCTCTGCACCCTCGGGCTGTTCGTCGCCGAGCGGGCCGTCGAGGGTCGGCGCTGGGGCTGACCGGTGAAGCGCGCCCTGGCCTCCCGCCTGCTCCTCGCCACCGGCCTCGTGCTCCTGGCGAGCGCCGTCGTCACCCTGCTCCTGGGCGACGCCCGGCTGCTGCTCGGCAAGGTCGCGGCGGGGGCGATCGCCGTCGCGGCGGGGATGGCGCTCGGCGGTCGCGCCGGCGCGGGCCGGCTCCTCTCCGGGCGGGGCACGCGCTACGCCACGGTCACCGTGGCCTCGGCGCTGCTGCTCGCCGCCGCCCTGGCGGTGCTGGGGTGGATCGCGCACCGCCGCCCCATGGTCCTCGACGTGACCCGCGATCGCATCCACACCCTCTCCCCGGAGACGGTCCGCACGCTCGAGGGGCTGCCCGGCGAGGTGGAGGTCCTGGCCTTCTACCGGCCGGACGACGCCGGCTTCGCGCCCGCGGAGGCGCTGCTGCGCCGCTACGCCGGGCGCTCCCCCCGCTTCCGCTTCGAGATGGTGGACCCCTACCGGAGCCCGGAGCGGGTCCGCCGTCACCAGGTGTCCGAGTCGGGCACGCGGGTGGTGGTGGCGCCCGGCCCCGGCGAGGCCCGGCTCCGCGAGCTCACCGAGGAGTCCCTCACGAACGCGCTGGTCCGCGTGACCCACCCGGTTCGCCTCCGCGTCTACGTCACCCAGGGTCACGGGGAGGCCTCGCCGTCCGACGCCGGCCGCACCGGCTGGTCGCTGGCGGCGCGCGCGCTGGAGCGGGAGGGGGTGGACCTGGCGCCGCTCCTGCTGGCGTCGGCGGGGGCCGTCCCGGCGGACGCCGCGGCGGTGCTGGTGGCCGGCCCGCGCCGCCGCTTCCTCGACCCGGAGGTGGACGCGCTGCGGCTCTACGCCGCGGGCGGGGGGCACCTGGGGATCTTCCTCGAGCCCGGCTCGGAGGCCGGGCTCGACCCGCTGCTCGCCGCGCTGGGCGTCGAGGCCGGGAACGACGTCGTGGTGGATCCGAACCCGCTCGCGCGGCTCGCCGGGGCCACGCCGGTCATGCCCGTGCTCCGCCCCACCACCTCCCATCCGGCGAGCGCCCCGGTGGCCGAGCTGGGCGTGGTCTTCCCGACGTCCCGCTCGCTGGTGGCGCTGCGCGGGGCGGCGATCCGGCCGGTCCCGCTCGCCCTGACCTCGGAGGGCGCCTGGGCCGAGACCGACGTGGCCTCGGTCTACGCCGGGACCGCCCGGCTCGACGAGGGGGAGAAGGTCGGGCCGGTGCCGCTCGCGCTGGCGGTCGCGGCCCGCGTCTCCGCCGACCCGCCCCGCGAGCTCCGCGCGGTGGTCACCGGCGACTCCGACTTCTTCTCGAACGGCTACCTCCACCTGCTCGGCAACCAGGACCTCTTCCTCTCCGTGGTGAGCTGGCTCGGGGAGCGGGACGACCGGCTCGTCATCCGCACCCGGTCCCGGGAGGCGTCGCGCCTCCTGCTCACCGAGGCGCAGGTGGGCTGGCTCAAGTTCGTCACCATCGACGTGGTGCCGGTGGCGCTCCTCGTGGCCGGCCTCGCCGTCTGGCTCTCCCGCAGGGAGCGGTGAGTGGACGCCCGGCGCCGGACCCTGGCCATCGCGGCCGCGCTCGCCGCCGCGGTCGTGGCGCTTGTCGCGACCGCGCTCCTCGGGGTCGAGCGACCGGACGAGGCCGCCCGGGCCCGGCACGACCTCGACGCGCGGGCGCTCGCCGTCGACCCGGCCAGGGTGACGTCGGTCTCCCTCGAGCGCGCCGGCGCCGCTCCGCTCCGGCTCTCGCGCGACGCCGCCGGGTGGAGGGTCGAGGGGGCCGGGGCAGCCGCCCCGGGGTCGGTGGAGCGCCTCGTCGCCGAGCTCGCCGCCATGCGCGTCCGCGGCCGGTTCCCCGCCGATCCCGGAGCGCTCTCCTCCCGGGGGCTCTCCCCGGCCCCCTCCCGGGTGCGGGTGGTCCTCGCGGACGGCACCACCCGGGAGCTGGAGATCGGCGACCCGAGTCCCTTCGATCGGAGCCGGTTCTGCCGTCGGGGCGCGGAGATCCTCGCCGTCGACGCGGTCCCGGATGCGGCGGTCACCCCGTCCGCCGATCGGTTCCTCCCCGCCCCCGGCGGCGGATGAGCTTGATCTTCCGGGGACTTGCCCTTAGATTCCCCGCTCCCGAACATCCGTTTCCGTGAGGTCCCGTAGATGGCACGCGTCACCGTGGAAGACTGCCTCCCGATGGTGGAGAACCGGTTCGCCCTGGTCCTCCTCGCCACCAAGCGCACCCGCCAGCTCATGGCCGGGGCGCGCCCGCTTCTCGCCGTGAGCCGCAACAAGGCCACGGTGCAGTCCCTCCGCGAGATCGCCACCGGGAAGGTGCGATTCGACCGCTCGGTCCGCGACGCGCTCGCCGGCAAGTTCGACCGCGAGAAGCCGGTGGCGTCGGCCACCCCGTCCCGCTCCCGCTAGGTCCGTCCCCGCGACGCGAGGTAGCCCGGCTTGTCGGCCGTGCCGCGCCGGTAGGTCTCGCGCAGCTCCCGCAGGAAGCCCTCCCGGTCCCCGGGGGCGACGAACCGCTGCTCCAGCCAGCGCGCGTATCCGCCCGCGAGCCGGTTCGCCGTCCGGTAGCGGTCGAGCTCGTCCGCGTCGAGGTGGTCCAGGTAGCGCACCCGCTCGAAGAGCCTGCGGCGGAGGGCAGCCGATGTCCGGGCCTGACGGTGCCTGCGGCGCGCCCAGGGCGAGAGCAGGAGCAGCGCGAACTTGTCCACCTCGGCCTGGATCTCCAGCTCCAGCAGCGACATCGGGCGCCCGGCCTCGGCCCGGGTGGCGACGTAGACGAAGTGGGAGATCCCCTCGGCCGCGGCGGTGACCCCCTCCATCCACGCGCGGGCGAGCAGCCGGGGGGCGCCCCGGTGCGCACCGGCGCCGGCCGCGGCCAGGAGGACGCCGTCGTCGAGGTAGAGCCCGACGTCGAGCGTGCCCTCGCCCTCCCGGAGGAGGAGCTCCTCCGGGGCCCGCGGCTCTGCGCCGCTCCGGCGCGCCCGCTCCCGTTCCACCAGGAAGTCGAGCACCGGCGGGGCGCGGACGGCGTTGATGGCGTGCAGCTCCTCCTGCAGGAAGGAGAGGGTCGCCGCCGCGTGGGCGGGTGGCGTCATCAGTTGCGCATGCCGGCCGGTCCGGGGCCGGCGAAGAGGGCCACCCCCCGGGCGCGGAGCTGCTCGGCGACGCGCCGGCTCCCGGTGTGCAGCCAGCGCTCGTAGAGCTGCACCAGGCCGCGGTTGGAGCGGAGCTCCTGCATCTCGGCGATCTCGGCGAACACGTCGACGAAGGCCTCGAAGCGCTCCGCCATCTCGGCGAAGGTCTCGGCCGCGACCGCCGTCCCGGGCGACGCGGCCAGCGCGCCGTAGGCCCGCTCCCCCATGGCCGTGTAGTAGGCCGGGGCCACCGGCGACCGGGCCAGCGAGTCCCCGAAGAAGCCGGCCACGAAGAGCGACGTGTCGCCGAGGCGGCGGAGCCCCTCCCGCCGGCGCTCCCGCTCCTCGTCGAGCGCCCGGAGGAGCATGAGCGCGAGGGGCTCGAGGCGGGCCGGCCCGCCCGGGGCCTCGGCGAAGAGCTCGCCGCGCTCCAGGAAGCGCTCGAGCAGGTGGACCAGGTAGAACTCGGTCGACTCCCGGATCCGGAGCTTGCGGTGCGCGAGGGCGCCCCCGACGAGTTCCCGGAAGAGCTCCAGCGGGGTCTCGTCGACGACGATGAGTGCGGTGCGATCGTTTGCCATGGGTCGATTCCCCCTTCTTGATCTCCCTCACCCATGGAACGACGGGGACGCGTCACCCGTATTCAAGGTACTGCGATGACAACGGTTTTTGACGAGCTGGACTGGCACTCCTGCACGACGAGCACTCATCCGGGGCGACTGCCAGAGCAAGTTTGCAAATAACTGTTTTTATTGATGATTTATTTATCGGTCCTCGGTTGACAGCCCGACGACCGTGGTTAGACTTCGCCCGGCTCCTGGCAGACGGACCTCCCGACTGCCAAGGGCCTCGATCGTTCCACCCGATCTCCGCGCCCGCCCGAGCGGCGAACCTCGCGGAGCCGAACAGAGGAGAAGAAGACATGAAGATCCGGCCCCTCCAGGACCGCGTGATCGTGAAGCGCGTCGAGGAAGAGGAGAAGACCAAGGGCGGCATCATCATCCCCGACTCGGCCAAGGAGAAGCCGGCCGAGGGCAAGGTGATCGCCGTGGGCAAGGGCAAGGTCGGCGAGGACGGCAAGCTGCAGCCGCTCGACGTGAAGGTCGGCGACCGCATCCTCTTCAGCAAGTACGCCGGGACCGAGGTGAAGGTCGACGGCGAGGAGAACCTCATCATGCGCGAGGACGACATCCTCGGCGTGATCGAGAAGTGATTTCCCCCAACGGAACGGAGCACTGAACATGGCTGCCAAGCAGATCCTTTTTGATCAGGTCGCGCGCGACAGCATCCTGCGGGGCGTGAACGTCCTCGCCGATGCCGTCAAGGTCACCCTCGGCCCCAAGGGCCGCAACGTCGTCATCGAGAAGAGCTTCGGCTCCCCCACGATCACCAAGGACGGCGTCACCGTCGCCAAGGAGATCGAGCTCGAGAACAAGTTCGAGAACATGGGCGCCCAGATGGTGAAGGAGGTCGCCAGCAAGACCTCCGACGTCGCCGGCGACGGCACCACCACCGCCACCGTGCTCGCCCAGGCCATCTACCGCGAGGGCGCCAAGCTCGTCGCGGCCGGCCACAACCCCATGGAGATCAAGCGCGGCATCGACAAGGCCGTCGAGAGCGTCGTCGCCGAGCTGAAGAAGCTCTCCAAGGCCACCGCCTCGCAGAAGGAGGTCGCCCAGGTCGGCATCATCTCCGCCAACGGCGACGAGACCATCGGCAACATCATCGCCCAGGCCATGGAGAAGGTCGGCAAGGAGGGCGTCATCACGGTCGAGGAGGCCAAGGGCCTCGAGACCACCCTCGAGGTGGTCGAGGGCATGCAGTTCGACCGCGGCTACCTCTCGCCCTACTTCGTCACCGATCCGGAGGCGATGGAGGTCGAGCTCGAGGACTGCTACGTCCTCATCAACGAGAAGAAGATCTCCAACATGAAGGACCTGCTCCCGCTGCTCGAGCAGGTGGCGCGCGGCGGCAAGCCGCTGCTCATCATCGCCGAGGACGTCGAGGGCGAGGCCCTCGCCACCTTGGTGGTGAACAAGCTGCGCGGCACGCTGCACGTCGCGGCCGTCAAGGCCCCCGGCTTCGGCGACCGCCGCAAGGCCATGCTGGAGGACATCGCCATCCTCACCGGCGGCAAGATGATCGCCGAGGAGCTCGGCCTCAAGCTCGAGCAGGTGCAGCTGAAGGACCTCGGCCGCGCCAAGCGCATCGTCATCGACAAGGACAACACCACCATCGTCGACGGCTCCGGCAAGAAGGACGACATCTCGGCCCGGGTGAAGACCATCCGCGCCCAGATCGAGGAGACCACCAGCGACTACGACCGCGAGAAGCTGCAGGAGCGGCTGGCCAAGCTGGTGGGTGGCGTGGCGGTCATCAACGTCGGCGCCGCGACCGAGACCGAGATGAAGGAGAAGAAGGCCCGCGTCGAGGACGCCCTGCACGCGACCCGCGCGGCCGTCGAGGAGGGCATCGTCCCCGGCGGCGGCGTGGCCTACCTGCGCAGCCAGAAGCAGCTCGACAAGCTCGACGTCACCGACGCGGAGCGCTCCGGCGTCCTGCTCGTCAAGCGCGCCCTCGAGGAGCCGCTGCGCCAGATCGCCGAGAACGGCGGCCTGGAGGGCTCGATCGTGGTGAACAAGGTGAAGGAGTCGAAGGACGCCACCTTCGGCTTCAACGCCGCCACCAACGAGTACGAGGACCTGGTGAAGGCCGGCGTCATCGACCCCACCAAGGTCTCCCGCAGCGCGCTGCAGAACGCGGCCTCGGTGGCCTCGCTCATGCTCACCACCATGGCCGTCATCGCCGACAAGCCCAAGGAGGACAAGGGCGGCGGCGCCGGCGGCGGCATGCCCGGCGGCATGGGCGGCATGGGCGGCATGGACATGTAGGACTCCGGTCCACCCCGGACCGGTCGAAGCGACGAGGAGGGCCATCGGGAAACCGGTGGCCCTTCTCCTTTTCCGGGGCCGGCGTTCCCGGGTCCCGACGGGGCCTTGTGACGCGGTGTCCCGGGGCACAGACTCGGATCATGGGACGGGGCTGGCTCCTCCTGGCTCTGGCCGGCGTGGCCCTGGCCGCGCCCGGCCCGGGCCGGCCCGAGGACGTCCCGGCGGCGCTCGCGCTGCCGCCCGAGGCCGAGCAGCGGATCGAGCTCGGGGCGCTGGTCTTCCCGCAGCACCCCCCCATCCGGCTGCTGCACGCGCGACTGCGCATCTCGGGGATCGACCCCGACGACGTCCGGAGGACGTTCGACGCCTGGAACCGGCGCTTCGAGCTGGCCCAGTGGACGCCCGACGGCGTGGCCATCGCCCCCCACGTCCTGGCACGGGCGCTCGACCTGTCGCCGGACCAGCTGCTCCAGCTGCGGGTGACCGGCCAGGCGGCCCGACTCGTCTTCCGCCTCACCTGGCGCTGACTTCGGACCGGCTTCGTGGTTTGTTGCGGCGCCATGCACGCCCTCCTCGCCGCGCTCGCCCTGGCCGCCGCACCCGCGACGGCCTCCGCTCCCCTCTCCGTCTCCCCGGCCGGCTGGACCGGGTCCGGCCCCGGCACGGTCACCGTCACCGACGCCGCCGGCGGCGCGGCCGTCGTCGTCGCTTCACCTCCGGGCGGCGGCGAGACCCAGGCGACCTCGCGCCCCGTGGGTCTCCAGGTCGGGAAGCTCTACCGGCTCTCGGCGGAGGTCGAGGCCCGCGGCGTCCAGGTGGATCCCGCTCCGCGCTACCCCACCGCGCTCGGCGCCTGCGTGTCGATGCGGAGCTTCCCCTTCACCAACTGCTCCGCGATGGTCGCCGGGGACGGCAAGCGCAGGGTGGAGGTCCTGTTCTTCGCCACCACCGCCTCCGACCGGGTGGCGCTGCACCTCGGCCGAAACGGCAAGGCCACCGGATCCGCGACCTTCTCCGCGGTGAGGCTCGAGGAGGTCCCGGACGTCACCGCCTACGTCCCGCTCGAGCAGGTGCGCTGGAGCGGGCCGGGCTTCCGCTACGACGACGGGGGCTGGATCTTCGTCCACGTGGAGGGGGAGCCGCACGCCCGCGGCCGGCAGTACGGCGAGCTCGTGGCCTCCGAGCTGGCCCGCTACCTCGAGAAGCTCGCCGTCCTGCAGGACCGGGGCGATCCGGAGCGGGGCTGGAACGGGCTGCGGCGGCTCGCCGATGCGCTCCTGCTCCGCCGCTTCGACGCCGAGTACCTGGAGGAGATGAAGGGCATCGCCGAGGGGGCCGCGAAGGGGGGCGCGAAGTTCAAGGGGCGGCCCGTCGACCTGCTCGACGTGGTCACCCTGAACAGCGCGGTGGACCTGTCCCAGCTCGACGAGGCCCTCCACGTCTCCCCGAACCCGCTCACCGGCAAGAGCTTCCTCTCGGCCGACGACGAGACCGACCCGGCCGTGACCGCGAAGGACCGCTGCTCCTCCTTCGTCGCCACCCGCAGCGCCACGCCCGACGGCCGCTTCGTGATGGGCCAGCTCTTCATGTGGAACGGGTACAGCGGGGTGCACTGGGACGTGATCCTGGACGTGGTCCCCACCCGGGGCCGGCGAACGGTGATGCAGACCTTCCCGGGCGGCATCCACTCCGGGTCCGACTGGTACATGAACGACGCCGGCATCGTCATCGGGGAGACCACCGTCGGGCAGACCCCCTTCGCCCCGGAGGGGACGCCCCAGTCCAACCGGGCCCGAAAGGCGGCGCAGTACGGGACCTCGATCGACGAGGTGGCCCGCATCCTGCGGGAGCGGAACAACGGCCTCTACACGAACGACTGGACCATCGCCGACGCGAAGACCGACGAGGGCGCCGACCTGCTCCTCGGCACCGCGGCCTGGAAGCTCTGGCGCACCGGGTCGCCCGGTCATGCCGCGGAGACCCCCGGCGGGCTGCGCGACTTCGTCTGGGCCAACAACAACACCCGGGATCCCGCCGTGCGGCGCGAGTACGCGCGCAGCCCGGACGGATCGCCCGCCGACATGGCCTTCAACGCGTGGAACCGGGACATCGCGTTCTGGAGGTTCTACGAGCGGTACGGCAAGGGGAAGATCGACCTCGAGGCCGCCGTGCGCCTCTTCGCGTCGTCGCCGGTTAACCGCCCCCACGCCTGCGACGGCAAGATCACCACCGGCGAGATGGCCGACCGGCTGGTCTTCATCGCCCACTACGGGAAGACCACGCTGCGCGAGAAGTGGGTGGGGAGCCGGTTCATCCCCGACCTGCCCAACGCGGTGCCGCACCTCACGCTGGGGTACACGACCTTCAGCCCGATCTTCGTGGCCGATGGGCTGAAGGCGGCCCGGGCGCGGGCCGCGCGGCCTGCGGCGACGCCCCCCGAGCCGAGGCCGGACGTGGCCGCGCTGAAGGGCGACCTCGCCTTCGACCGGAAGCTGCTCTGGGAGGGCACGATCTTCCCCGCCTCCGACGCCGACAACTGGCTCACGAGCGGATCGGCCGCCTACTGGGCGATCTTGAAGAAGCTGCCCGACGACCCGGCCCGGGCGCTCGACGCGTTCCGCGACGCGCTCTCCGACGCGGCGCTGCGGCTCGCCTGGCTTTCCGGGCACGAGCAGGTCCGGGCACCGGCGGAGACCCGCTCCGCATACGACGGCTACGCCCCGTACGGCGTGCCGCGGGTGCGCGGCACCTTCGCGCTCCACCAGCTGCGCCTCGCGGTCGGGAACGCGACCTTCTCCCGGATCATGAAGGGCGCGGTGGAGCGGTCGGCGGCGCGGCCTCTCACGACCGCCGGGTTCCTGGAGCTGGCGGCGAGGATCGCGGGGCGGGACGTCTCCCCCGTGGTCGCCCCCTGGATCGAGCGCGCCGACCTTCCCGGGCCGGTGGTGACGGCGCGGGCGGAGCGGAGCGCCGACGGCTACACGGTGCGCGTGAAGGCGACCCACCCCCGCACCTGGCCGTACGTCGCCGCCCTGTCCATCGCCGGGGAGAAGGGGGTGCGGTTCGAGCGGGCCGTGGTGACGCGCGCCGAGGAGGAGCTCGTGTTCTCCACCCGCGAGAGGCCGTTGCGGGTCACCTGGAACGCCGCCTCCGACGTCGCCGTGCCGCTCGACGGGGGCGTCGCCCTGACCTCGATCCTGGACGACTTCTCCGCGCTGCTCTGGGTGCGGGGGACCTCGCGGGAGGTCGAGGCCAACCGGACGCTGGCGCTCGTCTGGCGCGACGTGGTGGCCGACACGTCGGTGGAGGTGCTCCCTGCCGCGGTCGCCGACGCCGAGGCCACCGACGCGCAGCTCGCGGAGAACGACCTGGTGGTGGTCGGTGGACCGGCCGACAACGCGGTGGCCGCCCGCATGGCGGCGCGATGGAAGATCCCGCTCGAGACCGGCAAGGGCTGGTTCCGCTGGCAGGGACGCACCTATGCCCGGCCCGAGGACGGGCTGTCGGTGGCCTTCCCGAATCCCTGGAACCCCCGCCGCGTGGCCTTCCTGCACCTCGCCAACTCCAAGGTGGAGGCGTGGCGCATGCTCCGGGCCTGGCAGCGCGGCCTGCCCAGCTGGGCCGTCTGGAAGGAGGGCGAGGTGGCGTCGCGCGGCTACCTGGGCGCGGAGCGGCTCACGGTGCCGATCGCGCCTCCTCCGGCCGATCCGGCCGTGTCGGACAGCGCGGCTCCGACGGGCCGAGCGGCGCTCCCTCGCGAAGCAGCCGGAGGTTGATCGCGGCCCGCAGGTAGCCGGGATCGAGGGAGAGGGCGCGCAGGAGCGCCGCCTCCGCCTCGTCCAGCCGGCACCGCGCGGCGAGCGCGAAGCCCAGGTTGCCGTGCGCCCGGGCGTTGCCCGGCGCCTTCCGGGCCGCGTCCCCCCAGAAGCGCACCTCGTCGGCGTAGACCAGGCTGCGCGCGGTGGAGAAGAGCCCCAGGCCGGCGAGCCCCGCCGCCACCGCCGACCGGCGGAGACCCCCCGAGAGGAACCAGGGCGAGGCGAGGAGGCCCACGAGCCAGGCCGGACCAGCCAGCGCCAGGTAGAGCTGCCGCTCGCTGGCGGGATCCGGTCGCGGGAGGAGCGGGCCCCAGGGAGGCAGCCAGACGAGGAACCAGAGCACGCCGAAGGCGATCGCCGGCCGGCGGCGGACGGAGGCGAGGGCCCAGGCCGTCCCCCCGAGGAGGACCGCCGCGGCGGCCGCGCGCCCCAAGGTCCAGCCACCGCCGGCGGAAAGCCCCGGGTCGGCCACCTGCGCGTGGACCCTCGCCACCTGGCCGGCGAGCCAGGCCACCGCCCCGGCGTGCACCGGGAGGTTCTCCCACGGGGTGCGGAGCGCCGCGCTCGCCGCCAGCATGCGCCGGTAGGTGGGCGACCCGAGGACGAGCAGGGCCGCCCCCGCCAGCACGGAGAGGTGCGGCAGCGTGGCCCGCAGGGTGTCGCGCCAGCGGAACGGGCGCCGGACGTCGATCGCGTCGAGGAGCACGAGGGCCGCGGGCACCGCCACCGCCCCCTCCTTGGCGCCGAGCGCCAGGGCGAGGAGCGCCGGGGAGACGACCGACGCGCGCAGGCTGGCCCGCCACCCGGGCACCGACCCCTCCCGCCCCGCGAGCCAGGCGAGCACGCTTCCCAGCGCGAGCAGCGCGACGAGCGAGGAGGAGCGGCCGGAGACGTAGGTCACCGACTCGGACTGGACGGGATGGAGGGCGAAGACGAGCGCACCGAGAAGCGGCGCCGCCTGCCGGTCGACGCCGGGCCCGCACCGGATCGCCACCCGCCGGAGCAGCGCGAGGACGAGGAGGGACGACCCGGCGTGGAGGGCCAGGTTCACCGCGTGGAAGCCGGCGAGCCCCAGGCCCGACGCCCGGTTCAGGGCGAAGGTCAGCTTGAGCAGCGGCCGGATCGCCGGGAGGGACGCCCACCACGCGGAGAGGGACGCGACGCGGGGCTCGTTCACGACCACGTTCCAGTCGTCGAACTGGTATCCGCCGGCGAAGGAGGCGGCCCAGGCGGCGGCCACGGCCAGGAGGACCAGCCCCTCCTCCCGGCGATCAGCCACGCGGTGGGGCCTCGGCGAAGGCCTTCTCGACGAGCGCCGCCGCGGTCCACCAGCGATCGGGGGCGCCGAGCAGGACCACCATCACCTCGTGCCCTCCCCGGACGGCGTGGGCCACGACGCACTTCCCGGCGGCCGGCGTGTAGCCGGTCTTCACGCCGTCGGCGCCGGGGAGCCGGCCCAGGAGCGCGTTGCTCGACCGCGCCTCGAGCACCCTGCCGCCGCGGGTCTCGATGCGCACCTCGCCCTGCCCCACCATGGCGCGCAGCCCCGCGTCGGCGAGGACCGCACGGGCCAGGCGATCGACGTCCCTCGCCGTGGTGTGCTGCCCCGGCGCGTCGTGGCCGCAGGGGTCGGCGAGGCTCGTCCCCTCGAGGCCGAGCGCCCGGCCCCGCTCGTTCATGCGCGCCGCGTACCGCTGCGCCGTGCCCGCCAGCTGCTCGGCCACCGCCCGGCAGGCGTCGTTCGCCGACGCGACCAGCATGGCGCGGAGCGCGTCGCGGAGGCGGACCTGCTCGCCCGCCCGGAGCCCGATGCGCGACCCGGTCTCTGCGGCGGCGCGCCTGGAGATCGTGACCCAGGCGTCCTGCAGGCCCGACTCGGCCGCCACCAGTGCGGCGAGCAGCTTGGCGATCGACGCCGGGGCACGCGGGGCGTCCGGGGAGCGGGCCCAGAGCACGCGCCCGTCCACGGTCACCAGGTAGGCGGCCGCCGCGTCGGGAAACCGGTCGACCGGACCGGCGACCGGTTCCGCCGCCCCGGCCCGCGAAGCCACCAGGAGGGCCGCGACCGCGCCGAGGGCGACCCGCCGGAGCCGGGCCCGGGCTACCAGGGAAGGAGCCCCTTCACCGCCTTCTTGGCGGCCTCCTGCGCCGCATCCTCCGGCTTCGGCGTGGCGGGAGCGGGCTTCTTGCCCTTGTCGAGGAGGTCGCCGGCGTACGCCGTGCAGAAGGAGCGATAGCGGGTGGAGAGGTCGGTGTAGGTGCGGCCGGCGCACTCGCGCTGCGCGATGGCCCGCGTCTCCGACGGGCAATCCGAGCCGATGAAGGCGAGCAGGTCGTCCGCGGCGCCGCCCCGCGCCGCGCCGGACTCCTCCCGGCCCGCCGCGGCGCAGGCCCCGGCCTGGAGCGTCGCGAGGTCCTTCCCGCAGAGCGCGCCCAGGTCGCGGGTCACCGTCGCGGGCTGGACCGAGAGCGCCTTCACGCCCTCGCGGGTGGCGGCCCGCTCGCACAGCAGCTTGCGGTCGGCGGGGTCCTTGCACGGGGCCGCGGCCCCACCGAACATCGGGAGCGAGACCGCCTGCGCGGCCTCCCGGCACGCCTGGGCGGTCCGCGCCTCGCCCTGGGCCTGCAGCGCCGCCACGGTCCGCTTCACCTCCCCGGCGTCGCACGCGCCGCCGAGCCTCCTGCCGCGCATCTTCATGAGCATCTCGCCATGGGAGCCGCGCACCGTCATCTTGCCGTCGTAGCCGTCCTTGCCCTGGACGATCTCCCCCTCGCCGGACATCTTCTCGTCCCCATCGCAGGTCATCGACCAGCGCATGGTCCTGCCGTCGTTGCGGACGTCCGTGACCTTGCACTTGCCGTCCTCGGGTCCGGCGGAGGGCGGCTCGGCGAGTCCGCTCGAGGGAACGCAGACCGTGCTGGTCCGCGCCGGCATCGAGAAGCCGGCCATCTGCATCTCGACGGTCTGCTCCCACTTCACCCCGGCCTCGGCGGCCGGTGGCGCGGCGCGCGAGGGTGAGGGCACGGCGACGGTCGCGAGGAGCAGGGCGGCGAGGCGTGGGACGGCTCGGATCATGGATTCCCCCCGGGAGAGGGGGGAATCATAGGTCGCTTCCCCGGCCGACGCCGGAACCCGATCCGTGGGACGCGCCGGGAGATAGGCTCGGGCTATCGTGACGTTCCGATCGATGTCTTGGACGCACGGGTCTCGGGAGGGCATCTTCCCCTCCGAAAAGGAGGAACACCCCATGTACGCCTCTCCCAGCAACCTGCCCCCCGACGCCCGCCGCCGCATCGCCGACGCGCTGAACGCCCGCCTCGCCGACGGCCTGGACCTCCAGCTGCAGATCAAGGTGGCCCACTGGAACGTGAAGGGCCCGCTCTTCCCTTCCCTCCACCCGCTCTTCGAGCAGTTCGCGGTGGCGCTCGCCGCCTTCAACGACCAGGTGGCCGAGCGCGCCGTGACCCTGGGGGCGGCCGCGATCGGGACGGCACGCCAGGTGGGCGCCGCCTCCCGCCTCCCGGAGCCTCCGGCCGGGGTGGTCCGCGGGCTCGACCTGGTCGCGCTGCTCGCCGACCGGATCGACGCCTACCTGGCCGGACTCCGCGAGGCGCGTGACCTGGCGGACGGCCTGGGAGACGGGGACACGGTGGACCTGCTCACGCAGATCGTGACCGAGTTCGAGAAGAACGCCTGGTTCCTGCGCGCCACCGCCGAGGCGGCCTGAGGTGGGGGTCCGCGAGGCGTTCGACGCGGCGGCGGAGGGATACGACGCCCTCCGGCGCCAGCTCATCCCCTGCTACGACGACTTCTACGGCGCCGCCCTCGACGCGCTCCCTTTCCGACGGGGTGCGGCGCCGCGGGTCCTCGACCTGGGGGCGGGGACCGGGCTCCTCTCGGCGATGATCCTGTCCCGCTGGCCGCGGGCCCGCCTGGTGCTCCTCGATCTCTCGACCGGCATGGCCGACCGGGCCCGGGCCCGCTTCGCGGGCCGGGGGGCGCGCGTGGAGATCCACGTCGGCGACTACCTGCACGACCCGCTCGGCGGCCCGTTCGACGCGGTGGTGTCCGGGCTCTCCATCCACCACCTGTCCGACGCGGGGAAGCGCGCCGTCTTCCGTCGCGCGTTCGGCGCGCTCCGGCCGGGTGGATGGTTCGTCGACGCGGACAACGTGCTCGCGCCCACGCCGTGGCTCGCGGCGCGCGACCGGTCGCTCTGGATCGAGCGGGTGCGGGCCAGCGGCATCCCGGCGCGGGAACTCGCCGCCGCGCTGCGCCGCACCCGGCTCGACGTCCTCTCCCCGCTCCATGCCCAGCTCGGCTGGCTCCGGGCCTGCGGGTTCGACGAGGTGGCCTGTCGCTACCAGTGGCTCCACTTCGCCGTGCTGGCGGGCCGCCGGCCGCCGCTCAGGCGTGGTGACGGCGCTCCGCGGCGACCTTGGCCGCGGCCGCCGCGCCCACGGTCGGCGCGACGCCCAGCTGGCGCATGAGGCCCAGCGCGTCCCACTGTACCCAGGTCTCGACGATCTTCCCGCCGCGGTAGCGGTCGATGGAGATGCCCTCGACGGTGCAGCGGGCGCCCATGGGCTCGAGGCCGAGCAGCTCCTTCTGGTGGGTGCCGGTCATGCGCCAGTGGGTCACGCACACCTCGCCGTTCGTGTACGCGCTCAGGATGGACGGGCGCAGGTCCGGGAAGGCCTCCCGGTACATGGCGCAGTTTCGCTTCGCGCCGTCGAGGTCGGCGTCTCCGGTGAGTGGATCGTGCTCCCGGAACTCCTCCGAGCAGAGCTCGTCGAAGACCCCGATGTTGCCCTTGCCGAACGCCTCCTCCATGAGACGCCGGGACGTCTGCCTCAGGTCGACCGCCATGGTCCCGCTCCTCGCTCTCCTCCCCGGGCCGGTGTACCCCCGGGCGGCGCGGGTGGACGGGCCAGGAAGGGGCGTAAGCGTCACGACACCCGGGCAGAATCGGATTTTCCGCGCCGGACCACGTAGGCGAGCACCGCGCCCAGCACGAGCAGGCCCGCGAGCAGCGCACCGGCGCGGAGGAGCGCGTGGTCCACCACCTCCCGTGCGTGGCGCGACGCCTCGGCGGCCGCGTGATCGGCGAGCTTCCGCGCGTCGTCCATGGCGGCCGCGCGCTCCCGCGCGATGAGGGCCTGCACCTCCAAACGCTCCCGCTCGACGAACGCCTCCACCTGCGTGCGCTGCCGGTCGACGAGCCGCTCGACCTCGGCCCGCTCGGCGGAGAGCGCGCGCACGAGCTGGACCCGCTGCTCCTCGGCGAACCCGTCGAGCCCGCTCGTCCCCAGCCAGACCAGCATGTCGTCGATCTTCCGGAGCGCGTCGCTCCCCCGCGAGAGCGCCATGTCGAGGCGCGGGTCGACGAGGTCGACGTAGGCCAGCTGCGCCTGCCAGGTGGCCTGGTGCGGGACCATGACCGGCAGGAAGTCCAGGCGGTCCACGATCCCGCCGATGTCCTCGTCGATGCGGCCGGCCAGGGCGAAGGCGGAGAGCTCCTCCTCGGGGGCCATCTTCACGAGGTCGGGCTCGATGCTGTCGCGGGTGGCGAAGGTGAGGACCACCGGGTGCTTCCCCGCCCACTCCGAGAGCCGGGCCCGGGCCACGCCCAGGTCGCGCGCCGGGAAGGCCCAGGCGGCGACGTCCTGGACTCGCCCCTCCAGCTCGCGGGTGGTGGCGAGCACCGTGGCCGAGCCCGGCCCGAAGTCGGCCCGCCCCGCCGGGGAGTCGAGGTAGGCCTCGGCCTGCAGGAGAAGCGCCCAGGTGTCGAGCAGCGCCACCATGGGGCGCTGGGCGAAGAGCGTCCGGTAGAGCGCCGGGACGACGTTGATCTTCCAGACCAGCGCCCTGCGCCGCTGCGCCGGATCCGTGGTGGCGGCGGCGGCCTCGTCCGCGGCGAGCGCCATGCGCCCGGTGAACGGGGTCGCCTCGGCGCGAAGGCGGGCCCGCAGCGCGTCGGAGGAGACCTTGACGCCCTGCTCCTTCATGTAGGCGGTCTGGGTGGGGATCGAGGCGCAGGCGGCGAGGAGCAGGACGGCGGCGGCGAGAAAGCGCATGATCCCTCCGGGCCCTTCGATCGGCCGCCGTCATCGTACCCGGGAGTCGATGGCGCGTCGAAGTCGGTCGCGGAGGGACCGGGGCATGACGACCTGGCGGGACGTGAGGTGTTCGCGGAGCGCCCTCACCGTGTCCCGGAACGCCCCTCCGAACCGTGCGCAGCCCTCGCAACCCCGCAGGTGCGCCTCGACCCGGTCCCGCTCCGGCGCCGGCAGGCCGTCGTCGAGGTAGTCGGACAGCCGATCGAGAACCTGGCCGCAGCGGAGCCCGGCCACCACCTTTTCGTCTCGGATCGTCGTCATCGCCTGGCCTCCCCGGGCGCGTGACCGAGGATGGCCTCGACGCGCTCCTTCAGCTCAAGCCGGCCCCGGTGGAGCCGGCTCTTCATGGCCGCCGTCGAGATGCCCAGGACCTCGGCGGCCTGGTCCCCCGACATGCCCTCGACGTCGCGGAGCAGCAGCACCTCGCGCGCCTCGGGCGCCATCCCCGCCAGCGCCGCTTCCAGCGCCGAGGCGGTCCTGCGCGAGTCGACCCGGGCGTCGGCGCCGACCTCCCCGGAAGGCACCCGCTCCGCCTCCTCCACCGGCGCGTGCGCAGCCGGCTCGCCCGAGCGGCGCCGCCCCCTCCGGCGGCAGGCGTGGAGCACGACCTGGTAGAGCCAGGTCCGCACCGAGGATTCCCCCCGGAAGGTGCCGGCTCCGCGCCACGCCGCGAGCAAGCCGTCCTGGACCGCGTCCTCGGCGTCCCTCGCCCCAGGGCAGGTCCGGGCGGCGAAGCGGAAGAGCGCATCCCCGTGGCGGTCGACGAGGTGGTCGAAGGCCAGGCGATCGCCCCTGGCGCACCTCGCGACCAGGGCCCGGTCGCTGCGCTCGTCGGCCGGTCCGGCGAAGGGGTCCATCCGCTGCCTTGGAGTCACCGGGGACGGGAAAGGATTCCGTCCCGGACGCGGTGAATCCTCCGGGAGGGTCCGTGACTCCACCTGGCCAAGGAGGAAGCACGAATGAAGAACGAAGGAACCGTCGACCGCACCGTCCGCATCGTCCTGGGCCTGGGCCTCGTCTCGCTGGCCTTCATCGGTCCTCGCACACCCTGGGGATACGTCGGGCTGGTGCCGCTGGCCACCGGGATCCTGGGCTTCTGCCCGCTCTACCGGGTCCTGGGCGTCCGCACCTGTCCGCTGCCCCCCGCCTGACGCCGGTACCGTCGGATCCGGCCACCGCCGCTATCCCAGGTACGCCGCGACCACCTTCTCGTTGGCCCGCAGCTCGGCCGGCGTCCCCTCGATGGCGATCCGGCCCCGCTCCATGACGTAGGCGCGGTCGGCCACGTCGAGCGCCGCCCGGGCGAACTGCTCCACGAGGAGCATGGTCATGCCCTCGGCCTTGAGCCGCGCGATGGTCCGGAAGACCTCCTGGACGATCACCGGTGCGAGGCCCATGGACGGCTCGTCGAGGAGCATGACCTTGGGCCGGGCCATGAGGGCGCGGCCGATGGCGAGCATCTGCTGCTCGCCGCCGGAGAGGGTCCCGGCGGGCTGGCCGCGCCGCTCGGCGAGGCGGGGGAAGAGCCCGTAGACGCGCTCCAGGTCCGGCGCCGCGCGGGATGCGAAGCCCACGAAGCGGGGCAGGCGCCGGTAGGCGCCGAGCAGGAGGTTGTCCTCGGTGGAGAGCGGGCCGAAGACCTTGCGCCCCTCCGGCGAGTGGGCCAGGCCCAGGCGCGCGATGCGGGAGGCCTCCATCCCCTGCACCGGCGTGCCGTCGAGCACGACCTCGCCCTGGGTGGGCCGAATGAGCCCGGAGATGGCCCGCATGGTGGTGGTCTTGCCGGCGCCGTTCGCCCCGATGAGCGCCACCACGGTGCCGGCCTTCACCTCGAGCGAGGTCCCGACCAGGACCTCGCTCTGGCCGTACCCGGCGTGGAGATCCCTCACGACGAGCATGCGGTCCCCCGTGCGCCCTGCGCCGGCGCCGGCGCGAGGGGATGGGTCCCGACCTCTCCCGGCGCCTCCGAGCCCAGGTAGGCCTCGATCACCTTGGGATGGCGCTTCACCTCGGCGGGCGTGCCCTCGGCGATGATCCTGCCGCCGTCGAGCGCGGTGACCACGTCGCAGAGCTCGGTGACCACGTCCATGTGGTGCTCGATGAGCACGATGGCCACGCCGCGCTGGTGGATGCGCCGGATGATCTCCACCTGCTTCACCACGTCGGGATGGGCCAGGCCGGCGGCGGGCTCGTCGAGGATCAGCACCTCGGGCCGGCGGGCCAGGGCCCGGGCGATCTCCAGGAAGCGCTGGGCGCCGTAGGTGAGGTCCTTGGCCGGTGCCCGGGCCAGCTCGGCGAGCCCCACGAACTCGAGGAGCGCCAGCGCCTGCGCCTGGGCCCTCCGCTCCTCGATGCGCCCCATGCCGAGCAGCACGAGCGGCAGGGGCAGCCGGTAGGCGCCGCGCAGGGCGACCATGACGTTCTC
This sequence comes from Anaeromyxobacteraceae bacterium, assembly GCA_037443385.1. Taxonomy (GTDB): domain Bacteria; phylum Myxococcota; class Myxococcia; order Myxococcales; family Anaeromyxobacteraceae; genus CAIOAK01. The sequence goes on along the minus strand of JBBIOL010000004.1, from coordinate 42,163 downwards.
GATGGCGGTCATGCCCGAGAAGAGCTGGAGGTTCTGGAAGGTGCGGGCCACGCCGACGCGGGCCGCCCGGAACAGGCTGCCCTCCGGGAGCGGGGTCCCGTCGAGGAGCATGCGCCCGCCGGTGGGGGTGTAGAGCCCCGACACCACGTTCACCACCGTGCTCTTCCCCGAGCCGTTCGGGCCGATGAGGCCGTGAACGTTCCCGGACTTCACCCGCAGCGTGATGCCGTCGACGGCCTTCACCCCGCCGAACCACCGCTTCAGGTCGATCACCTCGAGGGCCAGCCCCTCGCCGGCCGTGTGGACCGGCAGGACCTCGTCGAGCGGCGCCGGGGGCGGGAGCGGGGGCGGCGCCACCTGGAAGAGGCGGGCCAGGAAGGAGGTGGCGAACCCCATGAGCCCCTCGGGGAGCCCGACCACCACCGAGAAGAGCATGAGCGCGAAGACCGCCTTGCGCCAGTCCTCGGTGTTCTTCACGAGGAGGCTGCCCAGGAGCAGCGTGGCGGTGGCCACGATGGGCGCGATGGCCTGGAAGGGGCGCAGCGTCTTCCGGGCCAGGCCGCGGAGCCCGGCCAGGAGGGCCAGCGCCAGACCGGCGGCCGAGATGGCCTGGAAGAGCCCCTTGCTGGAGAGCAGGTTCGGCAGCAGCGCCACCAGCGACGCGCCCACGAACGCGCCCCAGAGGCTCTTGCGCCCGCCCAGCACCACGCCGAGCAGGAGGATCACGGTGAGCTCGTAGACGAAGGCGTGCGGCTGCAGGTACTGGAAGTTGAAGGCGTAGAGGGCGCCGGCCAGGCCGCCCAGGCCGGAGCCGAGCGCGAAGCCGGCCACCTTGTGTCGGTAGGCCCCGACCCCCATGGCGTCGGTGGCGATGGGGCTGTCGCGCAGCGCCTCGAAGGCCCGCCCCCACTGGGAGGAGAGCAGGTTGCGCATGGCCATCCAGACCAGCGCCAGCATCACCATGCACAGCCAGTAGAAGTCGCGGGAGCGGAGCACGTGGCCCAGGATGGGCGGGCGCGAGACCGACAGCCCCTGCGCGCCCATGGTCAGGCTCTCCCACTCGTTCAGCACGATGGTGGTGAGCGCGGTGAAGGAGAGCGTGGCCAGCGCGAACTGCGGCCCCTCGAGCCGGAGCGCCGGGAGCGCGAGCAGCGCGCCCACGACGGTGCAGAGCAGCGTGGCCAGCACGATGGCGAGCGGGATGCCCAGCCCGAGGCGGGTGACCGCGATGCCGGCGGCGTAGCCGCCCAGCCCGAGGAAGGCGGCCTGGCCCAGGTTCACCTGGCCCAGGTAGCCGACGGTGACGTCGAGCCCGATGAGCAGGATGCCGTAGATGGCGAGCAGGGTGAGCAGGCCGAGCGCGTACGGCGACTGGACGAAGATGGGCAGCACCGCGAGCAGGCCGAACATCGCCAGCTCGGAGCCGCGGACGAGGAGGAGTCGCTTCAGCACGGGGCTCGCTCCTAGACCTTGCGGATGACGGCCTTGCCGAACACGCCGGTGGGGCGGACGGCGAGCGCCAGGATGAGGAGCACGAGGCCGGGCGCCTCGCGCCAGCCGCTGCCCACGTAGAAGGAGGCCAGGCTCTCCAGCGCCCCGAGAAGGAGCCCGACCACCACCACGCCGAACCCGGACTCGAGGCCGGCCACCACGGCGACGGAGAAGGCCTTCAGCACGAGCGCCGAGGCCATGGTGGGGCCGACGGTGGTGATGGGGGAGACGAGGATGCCGGCCAGCGCGGCCACGCCGCCGGAGAGCGCGTAGGAGAGCACCACCGCGCGCGTGGCCGAGATGCCCATGAGCTCGGCGGCGTCGCGGTCGGCCGAGACCGCCTCCACCGCCTTGCCGAGCAGCGTGCGCCGCTTGAAGAGCTCGACCATGCCCATGACCGCCAGCACGCCCACCAGCACCGAGAGCTCGAGCGGGGTGACGTCGACCCCCAGGATCTGGATGGGGGCGGACGGGATGGGCGTGGGGAACGGGCGGTCGTCGCGGCCCCAGACGTTCTCCGAGAAGGAGAAGAGGAAGAGGCCGATGATGATGGTGAGGAGGATCCAGCCCTCGCTCTTCTGCTCGAGGGCGAGCCGGACTCCGGTGCGCTCGACCGCCAGCCCGACGGCGGCCCCGAAGAGGAGTCCTCCCGGTACCACGAGCACGTAGGGCAGCCCCAGCCCGATGAGCGTCAGGCTGAAGAAGGCCGAGACCATCACCAGCTCGCCCTGGCCGAAGTTGAGGCTCTTCGACGTCGAGTAGGTGAGCTGGAAGCCGTAGGCGATGAGGGCGTAGACGAGCCCCATGAGCGCGCCGCTCACGGCCATCTGCGCGATGATGGAGAAGGGCAAGGAGGGCTCGGACGCGGGGAGGGAGACGGGGGAGGCGGCGGCGCCCCCTCCCCCGCGGGCCTCGCGCTACTTGGCGGCCTGGGCCTTCAGCCGCTCCTTGTCGGCCGGGTTCGAGAACACCACGCGGCCGTCCTGCACCTTGCCCATCACCACCTGCTGGCGCCGGAACGCCTCGTGCGTCTCGACGTTGCCCCGGTCCCACCTGGAGTACGGCTTCACCCAGGTGGCGATGACGCCCTTCACCGGAGCCTGGAGGCTCTCGAGCGCCTCCTTGATCTTGCGGGGATCGGTGCTCTTCGACTGCTTGACCGCCTCGGCGAAGAGGAGCACGGCGTCGTAGCCCTGGGCGGCGGAGACCGGCGAGGGGATGCGGTCGACCTTGTAGGTGGCGTGGTAGTCGGCGATGAACTTGTCGATGCGGGGCGAGATGCCCTTGTCCTCGATGAAGGTCTGGGGCATGAGGGCGCCGTTGCCGTTGGGGCCGGCGTTGTCGATGTAGTTGGACATGGAGAGCGGCCATCCGCCGATGAGCGGCACGGCGTAGCCGATCTTGGCCTTGCCGTTGGCGATGGCGGCCAGCTCGGGCCCGATGCCCCAGATCAGGATGGCCTGGGCGCCGGCGGCCTTGGCCTTGAGCAGCTGGGCGGTCATGTCCTTGTCGCCGATGTTCCACTTCTCGCTGGCGACCACCTCGAGCTTGTTCCCCTGGGCCTTGATCTGGTTCATGAGGTCGTCGCGGCCGGAGACCCCGTAGTTGGTCGAGTCGTAGAAGACGGCGACCTTCTTGAAGCCGAGGCGGATGGCCTCCTCCACGACCATGGCGGCCTGGATGCCGTCGTGCGCGGCGAAGCGGAAGATGGAGAGGTCGGTCGGCCCGTCGGCCTTGGCCCACTGGGTCATCGAGGCCGAGCCGGCGGCCGGGCAGATGATCTTCACGATGCCCTTCTCCTGCAGGTACTTGTCGCCGGCCATGACCACGCCGGTGTTCACCGAGCCGATGACGCCGGAGAGGTCGGACATCGAGGCGAGCTCCTGGGCGATGAGGGCGCCGCGCTCGTTCTTGGCCTCGTCGTCGCGCTCGATGATCTCGATCTTCATCTTCTTGCCGCCCACGTCGATGCCGCCGGCGGCGTTGATCTCGGCGATGGCGAGCTTGGATCCGTCGCGGGTGGAGGTGCCCATGGGTGCCGAGCCCCCCGAGTAGGGGCCGGTGAGCGCGAGCTTGACGGTGTCGGCGGCGAGCGCGGGGAGCGCCGCCGCGCAGAGGAGCAGTGCGAGGATCGACTTCATGTCGGGAATCCCTTCGTCGGTGGGAGCCGGACGACCGGCCGGGGGAGAAGCGGGTGGTTCGACAGTCTAATCGCGGCGTGGCAACGTAGCATGGCCGGTGTAAGTGAACGATCGGCCAGCTTGACGCGCGGCGTCATGCAGACGACACAAGAGGGTCCTCGACGCGCCCGGCGGATGGGCGAACCTGTCGAGATGCGAGAGCGCCCGACTCGTCCCGACGCCCCCCGAACGCCGTTCGTGATCCTCGCGCGGCACGCGCTGGTTCTCGCGGCGGCGCTCGCAGCGCTGGCGCTTCCGGGCCTTGCCGCGGCCTTCCCGCCCGACGTCGTCTTCGTGAACGGCAGGATCGCCACCCTCGATGCGAAGGGGACCTTCGCGCAGGCCGTCGCCGTGACCGGTGGCCGGTTCGTCTCGGTGGGCTCGGACCGGGCGGTCCGAAAGCTCGCCGGTCCGGCCACCCGGATGGTGGACCTCGCGGGGAAGACGGTCCTCCCCGGGCTCGTGGACGCGCACTGCCACCCGGTCGTGACCATGTCCTTCACCGGCATGGTGGACGGTCGGGCTCCCGGCGTTCCCTCGGTGGCGCAGGTGCTCGAGAACGTGGAGGCGCGGGCCCGGGTCACGCCGAAGGGCGAGTGGATCGCGGTGGTCGGAGCGTCCGCCTCGCAGACGAAGTACCTGGAGCGACGGCTGCCCACCCGCTCCGAGCTCGACCGGGCCGCGCCGGACAACCCGGTCTGGTTCTGGAACGGCACCCACGCCGAGGTGCTGAACTCGCGCGGGCTCGCCGCCCTGGGAATCTCCCGGGACAACCTCACGCTCCCGAGGGGCGGCCGCGTCTCGGTGGACGCGAGCGGCGAGCCCACCGGGGCCATGTTCGAGGCCGAGGCCAACGTGCCGTTCCTGCCGTCGGCGGAGACGGTCGCCGGATGGTTCCGCGAGGGGATCCCCGCGCTCTGGAACGCGCACGGCTTCACGAGCGTGAACGGGATGCTCGCCCTCGACGAGATCGCGGCGCTCCAGGCGGTGGCGGCCTCGGGCGCACGCCCGTCCATCCGCTACACCGCCTTCGCCTTCGCCGCGCCGGACGGTGCGGGGTTCCCGGAGGACCTGAGGACGCTGGCCATGCCCGACACCGCGCCGCCGGAGCGGTTCCGGACGGTGGGGATCAAGCTCTGGGTGGACGGCGAGGTGGACGCCGGGTCCGGCTACTGCGCAGCCCCGTACGCCGACCCGGACGGCGTGCCCGACGGCGGCCGCGGGCTGCTCGTCACCCCGGAGCCGCAGGCCGTCCAGTTCGCGCGCCGGGCGCGGGCGGCCGGGATGGGGGCCGCCATGCACGCCTCCTGCGACGCCTCCGGGGACATCGCCGTCCGCGCCTACCGCGCCGTGGCCGGCGACCCGGGGCCGCGCACGCTCCAGCGGCTCGAGCACTACGGACAGTTCGTCGGCCCCACGCCCGAGGAGGCGCGTGCGGTGAAGGAGCTGGGGCTCCACGTCGTCACCCAGCCCGCCTGGCTGAAGTTCCTCGGGCGCTCGACCCACCACCTCCTCGGGGAGGAGCGCGCCCGCACCGGGTTCCGCTACGGGTCCATGGTGCGGGCCGGGCTCCGGCCGGCGGCGTCGTCCGACACCACCGGTGCGTACCTGGACGCCGTGAACCCGTTCGTCCACGTGAAGGCGGCGGTCACGCGCGAGAGCGACATGGGGGTGCTCGACCCCGGCGAGGCGCTCCCGGTGGCCGACGCCCTGCGGATGTGGACCGCGTGGGGAGCCCGGGCCATCGGAGAGGAGCGCTCTCGGGGGACCATCGAGCGCGGGAAGCTCGCCGACATGGTCGTCCTCTCCGAGGATCCGTTCACCATCGCCCCGGAGCGGCTGGACCGGATCGTGGTGGAGCAGACCATCCTCGGCGGCGAGGTGGTCTACCGGCGCAGGTGATCTCCGGCCGGGCACTGCGAGAGGTGGGAGGCGGACGTGGACCTGGGACGGTGGCTGAAGGAGCTCGAGGCGCTTCACGCGAAGGCCCGGACGTCCACGCTCCCGGCCGCGGAGCAGCGCGAGTACCGGGCGCGGCGCGAGGAGCTGGCCCGCGCCCTCCGGATCGCCCAGGGGATGGGGCGGCAGCCGGGCCAGGCCCGGCGCCAGTCCCTCCGCGTGGCCCGCGCGCTCCAGGTGGAGATCGCGGGCGCGGGGCGCACGGAGCGTCTCACCACCTTCGACGTCTCCGCGGGCGGCTTCTCCGCGCCCATGGCCGCCGCGCCGCCCCCGGGGGAGCTGCTCACCGCCACGCTCCGGCTGCCCGAGGGAGAGCAGCTCCGGGCACCGGTCCGCGTGGCCGGTGTCGCGCCGGCGTCGGGGCACGTGCGGGTGTCCTTCGCCTTCGGCCCCATGCCGGGAGCGGACTCCGAGCGGCTGGAGCGCGCGATCCTCGACATGGTCCTGGCGCAGCTGCGCCGCTGACGCCCCGCCCGGCCCCGCGCTACGCGTGGAACGTGGTGAAGGCGGCCACCGGCTCCCGCTCGGTGCGCAGGCCGTTCTCCACGCGCGTGGGGTCGGCGTGCCCCAGGCTCATGCCGCAGACCACCATCTCGCTCGACGGGAGGGAGAGCTCCGCGGCGATGATCCGGTGCCACTGCATGAAGGCCGCCTGCGGGCAGGTGTCGAGGCCGCGGGCCCGGGCCGCCACCATCACGTTCTCGAGGAACATCCCGTAGTCGAGGAAGCTCCCCTGCCGCAGGATCCGGTCGATGGTGAACACCAGCCCCACCGGCGCGTCGAAGAAGGCGAAGTTGCGCGCGTGCTGCGCGTGCATGCGGGCCTTGTCCGACTTGCCGATCCCGAGCAGGCCGTACAGGTCCCAGCCGACCTTGCGGCGGCGGTCCACGTAGGGGGGCACCCACTCCCGCGGGTAGTAGTCCCACTCCTCGGTGTGGGCGGCGGCCGTGGCCGGGTCGTGGTAGGCGGCCAGGATCGCCGACGAGAGCCGCTCCCGGGCAGCGCCGGTGAGGACGTGGACCTTCCACGGCTGGGTGTTGGTGCCCGACGGGGCGCGGCTCGCCACCGCAAGGATGGCCTCGATCTCCTCGCGCGGCACCGGGGTGGGGAGGAACGCCCGGATGCTGCGCCGGGAGGAGATGGCGAAGTCGACCGCCGAGCGCAGCTGCTCGTCGGTCAGTCTAGCGGGCGGCCTGCGGTCGTCCAAGGGGTCCCTCCGGGAAAGGTGGAGACCGCATGTTGCCCGATGCGCACCCACCCGGGGAAGGCGAACCGGCCCGACGCCGCCGAATCCTGGTGATCGTCCCCGCGCCGGCGGCTAGGCTCGCCGGCCGTGTCGCCCGCCCCGCTCTCCCCCGTTCTCGCGATCCTGGCCGCGGCCTGCTGGGGCACCGGGGACTGGTGCGGCGGGATGGCCTCACGACGCTCCTCGGTCCTGGGGGTGCTCGCCACCGGCCACGCGGTGGGGATCGTGCTGGTCGTCGTGGCCGCCCTGGTCGTGGGCGACCCGATCCCGGCCGCCCCGGCGCTCGCCTGGGCGGCGGCGGCGGGCGTCACCTTCACGCTCGGCCTGGCGGCGCTCTACCGTGGGCTCGCCGTGGGACGGATGGCCCTGGTCGCGCCGGTGTCGGCGGTGCTCCAGGCGGCCATCCCGGCCGGGTGGGCCGCGCTGTCGGGAGGCCCTCCGCCGGCCTCGCGCCTGGCCGGGTTCGGGCTGGCGCTCGTGGGGATCTGGCTCGCCGCGCGACCGTCCGGACGGGGAGGCGACGGGCGCGGCGTCCTGCTCGCGCTCGCCGCCGGCGTGGGCATCGGCGCCTCGCTCGTGCTGGTGCACGCGGGCGCCGGCGCGAGCCCGCTCTGGCCGGTGGCCGCGGCGCGGCTCGCCTCGCTCCTCCTGGTGATCGGTGCGGGGCTCGCCCGCGGCGGCGCCTGGACGCCCACCCGGTCCACCTTCCCGCTCGCCGCCGCCTCCGGGCTCCTCGACGTGGTGGGCACCGCGCTCTTCCTGGTCTCGAGCCGCCGGGGCTCCCTCGACGTGGCCGCCGTGCTCGCCGCGATGTACCCGGCCTTCACGCTGCTGCTCGCCGCCGGGGTGCTCCGGGAGCGGGTGAGCCGCAAGCAGGGAGCCGGGATCGCCGCCATGCTGGCGGCGATCGTCCTCATCGTCCGCTGACCTCGCCCGCCGGTGCGGGCGACTGGAAGGTCACGCGCGAGGGATGGCGGGCCGAGGCGTGCACGCGGAGGGTCTGCGCCCGGAAGTCGGCCTCGTGCGCCCGGAAGACGTTCGGGACGAAGGTCTGCGGGTTGCGGTCGTAGAGCGGGAACCAGCTGCCCTGGACCTGCACCATGATCCGGTGCCCCTTCCGGAAGACGTGGCTGCGGGTGAGGAGGTCGATGGTCAGCTCCTCCACCTTCCCGGGCGTGAACGGGATGGCCCGGTCGAATCCTCTGCGAAACCGCCCACGCAGAATCTCCGCCGCGACCATGATCTCCGCACCGCCCAGCCGTGGGTCGTCCTCGACCTTCTCGGGCATCACGTCGACGAGCTTCACCACCAGGTCGGCGTCGGTACCGGTGGTGGAGAGGAAGACGTGGGCGGTGATCCGGCCCGAGAGGACCACGTCCTCGTCCAGCGGGTCCGAGGTCCAGGAGGCCACGTCGGGGCGGCCGGTCACGAACCGCTGGTCCTCCACCATCCAGACCGGCCAGGCGGCGTCGGCGCCGGTGCGGTCGAGGGTGGGCGACGGGATCGGCCTCGGCTGGTACGGCACCGGGCTCGCCGGGTCGCTCACCCAGGAGCGCACCACCTCGCGCGCTCCCGGCGCCGGCGCGGCGAACGAGAGCCGGCCTCCGTCGCCCAGGTGGACGCTCCGTTCCCCCACCTCGCGCGGGGGCCAGGCGGGGAGGCGCTGCCAGACGTTGGTCCCGGTCTGGAAGACCAGCGCCTCCGGGAGCGGCGCGCCGCAGCGGCCCTTCAGGTGGCAGGCGAAGAAGGGCGCCTGGACCTCCTCCCGGAAGTAGCGCGCCGTGTCGCTTCCGAAGGAGATGCGGCCCAGGCGGTCCCCGGCATGGAGGCGCCAGGTGCGGTGCGCCCACGGCCCCTGCACGAGGAAGTTCCAGCCCTCGAGGTCGTTCGGCTCGGTGGATTCGTAGAGCGCCACCGGCCCCCGGCGGTCCTCCTGGTCGTAGACGCCCCCGACGTGGAGCGTGGGCGCCGGTGCGCGGACGAGCACGCGCGGCAGCGAGCGCCGCCTCCACGCGGCGTCCTGGGTGGGGTGGGCGACGAGGAAGTTCCAGGAGGGGTACCGGCCGTGGAAGAAGCGGGCATCGACGTTCGCGAGGGAGCCGAGGGCCAGGTACCAGTCGTAGGTGTCCAGTCGATCGAAGGCGAAGTCGGCGAACCCGGCGTCGGTCTCCATCGCGTGGATGAAGTCCAGGTTCTGCGAGAGCCGGAAGGCCCCGTTGTGGAAGATGTCGTCCCCGACGAAGTTGTCGGCCGGTGCCGCCTGGGGCGAGTAGGCCTTCACCGCCGGGTGATGCTCCAGCATGGCCATGGCGACGAGGCGCCCCGGAATGGAGACCCCGAGCATGCCCACCCGGCCGTTCGAGGGCACGTTGGCGAGCAGCCAGGCCACGGTGTCATGGGCGTCGGTGCCGTCGTCCACCGACCCCGGGTCGGAGCGCTCGCGCGGAACGCTCTCCATCGCGTAGACGCCCTCGGAGCCGAACCGGCCGCGGACGTTCTGGAGGACGAGCAGGTATCCGTCGTCGAGGAGCGGCCGCAGCCAGGGCCGGGTCAGCCACCGGGAGTAGCCCTCCTCGTCGGCGTCGAACCCGTAGGGGGTCCGCATGAAGAGGATGGGGAGGCGCTCCCCCGACGCCACGGCCGCGCGGGGCGCGTGGATCACGGTCTGGAGCCGGACGCCGTCGCGCATCGGCACCATCACCTCGGTGCGCGTCCAGGCGCTCGACGGCGGCGGCTCGGGGTCCGCGGCGAGGACCAGGGCGATTCCGGCCGCGACGAGGAGGTGCATCGGCGGAGTATCTCAGTTCCGGACCTGGAGGAGCTTGCCGGAATCGGTGAGCAGGTAGAGGAAGCCGTCCGGCCCCTGCCGGACGTCGCGGATGCGTTCCCGGAGGTCGGCGAGCAGCCGTTCCCGCGCCACCTCGCGGTCCCCGGAGAGCTCCACGCGCCAGAGGGCCGTGCCGGCGAGGGCGCCGAGGAAGGCGCTCCCCCGCCAGGCCGGGAAGGCATCCCCCGTGTAGAAGGCGAGACCGGCCGGGGCGATGGACGTGGGAACCCAGGTGCTCACCGGCTCCACGTAGGTCGGGGCGTGCGTGCCGCCACCGATGCGGCAGGCCTCCCCGACCGGGGCGCCGTATTCGCACCCGTAGCTCACCACCGGCCAGCCGTAGTTGCCGCCGGCGACCACGCGGTCGAGCTCGTCCCCTCCCTGCGGGCCGTGCTCGTCGATCCAGAGCTCGCCGGTGGCCGGGTGGATGGCGGCGCCCTGCGGGTTGCGGTGGCCCAGGCTCCAGATCTCCGGGCGGGCGCCGGGGATGGCCGGGTTGTCCGGAGGGATCGTGCCGTCGCGCCGGATGCGGATCACCTTGCCGAGGGTGGTGGCCGGGTCCTGGGCCGGGCTCCCCTTCTGTCGTTCACCGAGCGTGACGAACAGGCTCCCGTCCCCGCGGAAGGCGAGCCGCGAGCCGAAGTGGCCGCTCCCGGCCACCTTGGGCACCTGCCGGTACAGCACGGCGACGTCCCGGAGCGCCGAGCCCACGAGGCGCGCGCGCGCAACCGCCGTCCCCGACAGCCCGGCCTCGGCGCCCGTGCCCGGCTCGGCGTACGTCCAGTAGACCCAGGGATCGGAGGCGAAGCCGGGATCGGCGGCCACGTCGAGGAGGCCACCCTGTCCGGACGCGGCCACGGCGGGGACTCCCTCCGAGACCGTGGCCTGCAGGTTGCCCGCGGCGTCGAGGATCGCGAAGCTTCCGCCCTTCTGGGAGACGATCATCCGGCCGTCGGGGAGGAAGGCGAGGCCCCACGGAGATGCCAGGGAGCCGTTCAGGACGACGGCGCGCGGGGACGGGGCGCCGGTGGGCCCCGAGGGGCCGCTCGCCCCGCCCGCCCCCGGTCCACCGGAGGGCGTGCCGCCCGCGCAGCCGGCCCCGCCCGTGCACGCGGAGAGGAGCACGAGGACGAGCGCCGCGCCGGGCACGGGGGTCCTGCGGGTGACCGCTCCCGGGGCCATCGGGGCCTTCTAACCCTCCCGCCGCCGGGCGCGACGAAAAGGGCGGGCGCCCCTCGGGGAGCGCCCGCCCGGTGCGACGCGGGTACGGTCGCTACTTCGCCGGGGCCGGCCTCGCCGCCGGGGTCGCCGGGGCGGCCGACGCCAGCGTCACCGCCCCGAGCGCGGCGGCCTTCACCTGCGCCTGGCGGGAGAGGTCGATCGACTCGGCGAGGATGCGGGCCAGCTCCTGCGGGGCGTGGAATCCCATGGAGTTCTCGGCCGCCACGAAGTCGAGGCGCCACTGCGCCGACCGCTGCAGGGCCTCGAGCTCGCGCAGGGCGGGATCCTTCTCCACCACCTCGCGCCAGGAGGCGAGCAGGTTCCCCTTCACCTCGGCGGCCATGAGCTTCTCCTGCTCCTCCTTCGGGGCCTTCTGGTAGGCATCCCGGGCCTCGAGCGTGGCCTTCGCCTTCGCCACGGCCGCGGGGCGCGCCTTCTCGTCGTGGGGCTTCCGCACCGCCACGATGGCGTCGATCATGGCGACGGCGGCGTTGCCGGCGCGGGTCATGAGGGCGAAGTGGCGGTCCTGGATGGACGTGACGCGCGCCTTCAGCTCGTCGTCGGCGTACGGGTGGCAGGCGGCGCAGGAGCGGTTGGGCGAGAGCAGCGGGCTGCGCACCCAGTGCTCGGAGATCTTCTGCGCGCCCTCGCGCTTGTAGGGCATGTGGCAGTCGGCGCAGGAGACGCCGCTGCGGGCGTGCACGCCCATGCTCCAGACCTCGAACTCGGGATGCTGGGCCTTGAGCAGGTCCATCCCGGTCTCGGCGTGCGTCCAGTCCTTGAAGCGCTTCCCCTTCACCTCGGTGGCGTCGTAGAGCGCCTCCATCTGCTCGACCTTGAGCCCCTTCGCCCAGGGGAAGAAGATGGTCATGCCCTTGCCGCAGAAGTACTCGACGTGGCACTGACCGCAGGCGAAGGAGCGCTTCTCCTGCCGCGTGGCGTCCAGGTTCGGGTCGTAGGGCTTCGACCGGTCGCCGCGGCGCCAGCGCTCGATGGAGGGGAAGGCCACCACCTCGGCGTCGGACGCGGCGAGCTTCTGGATCCCGGTGATGAAGCCGGGGCGCGTCACGCGCAGCTCCATCGACTGCGGGTCGTGGCAGTCCACGCAGGAGACCGGGTGGGCCTTGCCGCCGCCCAGGTCCTCGAGCGCCTTGTGCGCGTCCCAGTAGCCCATCTCCGAGACCTTCACGAGGCCGGCCTGGATCTGCTCGGCCTTCGACGCCTGCGGAGCGGCCTCCTGCCCGAGCTTGGCGTAGAGGGGCATGATCGAGCCGTGGCAGTGGAGGCAGTTGCCCGACTGCTTGTTCTCGGCCGGCACGTTGCGCTTCGTCTTCTCCTGGTCGAAGAGCATGTAGGCGTGGCCGCGGCGGTCGCGGAAGTCGACCGCGAAGAGGTAGCCGGCGAAGATCCGCTTGAGCCAGGGATCGCGGTCGGCCTTCTGCGGGGCGGGCTGCCCCTCGCTGGCACCGGCGGCGCCTCCGTACTTCGTGCTGGTGGGCTCGGCGGTCCGCAGGTAGCCGTCGTACTCGCGAGGCCAGTTCTTGCCCCACTTGGCCGGGTCGGTGTCCGCCTCGGTCACCTCGACCACCTTCACGTACTGGTGCCGGGCGGCCTCCTTGCGCTCGGCGATGTTGGCGAGCAGGGCGGCGGCCCCGACGGCCACCAGCGCGAACACGCCGACGACCAGGGCCACGAGGAGCCCGCGCTTCTTCGGGGGCTGGGTTTCGACGGACATGGGCTTGCTCCTTCTGTCTTGCGGTGCGGAACGGGTGGGTCAGCGGAGGTGGCCGACGGAGGCGTGGCAGCGGACGCAGGAGACGCCGTCGCCGTGGGCGATGTCGTCCACCAGCTCGGCGTGGCAGCGGCGGCAGTTCGCCTCCACCACTTCCCGGCTGGCCGGGCGCGCCCGGATGTTCTCCGGGTATCCACCGATGGTGAACGCCATCGAGTGGTGGTAGCCGTTGGTGGCCTTGACCAGGTACTTGGAGACGGGGCCGGCCGGCGTGTGGCAGTCGTTGCAGGTCGCGATGAGGTGATGCGGCGAGGCCTGCCAGCCCGCGTAGTGGCCGGCCATCACGTGGCAATTGGCGCAGGTGGCCGGGTCGTTCCCGAGGTAGGAATCGCCCTTCGCGTAGCGGAAGGCGTAGCCGGCCACGCCGATGGCCAGGCCGAAGGTGGCGGCCAGCATGAGCGGGACGGAGATGGGGGTCATGCCACGGCTCTGCGTCATGGAGGGGCCTCGAGGTTGCCCCATCCAGGAGCAAGGCTCGGGCCATCCGGTCCGGCGCCGGAGGACGTGCAACCCCACGGGATCCCTGGGCCCATGCCCCCGCCGGGCCTGCTCCGTCCGGATGCGCGCAGCCGGGATCGGACCCGCGCATCCGATCGGCCGGTCCGGGCGTCCCTCAGCGGTAGTCGTCGCGGGAGAGGCCGTACGACTTCAGCTTCTCGTACAGGTTGCGCTCGGCGATGCCAGCCGCCCGGGCCACCTCTCCCACCTTCCCGTGGTGCAGCCGCAGGAGCCGGGTGAGGTAGGCGCGCTCGAACCGCTCGACGAGGCGCGCGCGCGCGTCGAGGAGCGGCAGGGAGAACTCCTCCGGGGGTGCGAGCGTCGCCGGCTCCGGCCGGCCCAGGATCGGCGCCACCGCCTCCCACCCCATGAGCGCCGCGCGCTCGCAGAGGTTGCGGAGCTCCCGGACGTTGCCGGGCCACGGGTAGCCCTCCGCCGCGGCCAGCACCTCGGCGGGTGGCAGCGGCACCGGCCGGCCCAGCCGCTCGGCGAAGGAGCGCAGGAAGTGGTCCACCAGCACGGGCAGGTCGCCGGGCCGCTCGCGCAGCGGCGGCAGCCGGATGGGGATCACGTCGAGCCGGTAGTACAGGTCGTCCCGGAATTGCCCGTCCTTCACCTGCGCCTCGAGATCGCGGTTCGTGGCGGCGACGACCCGGACGTCCACCTTCTCGGGGCGGTCCGCCCCCACGCGGGTGACCTCGCGCTCCTGGAGCGCGCGCAGGAGCTTCGCCTGCACGCCCAGCCCGAGGTCGCCCACCTCGTCGAGGAAGAGCGTGCCCCCGTCGGCCTGCTGGAACCGTCCCTGGCGACGGGAGGTGGCTCCGGTGAACGAGCCCTTCTCGTGGCCGAAGAACTCCGACTCCATGAGGTCGTGCGGCACGGCCGTGCAGTTCACCGCCACGAAGGGCCCGTTCCGCCGCGAGGATCGCCGGTGGAGCGCCCGTGCCACGAGCTCCTTGCCCGTGCCGGTCTCCCCGCGGACGAGCACCGTGGCGTCGGAGTCGGCCACCTGCTGGACGACGCGGAAGACCTCCTGCATCGCCGGCGATCCGCCCACCAGCTCCTCGAATCCGGCGGCCCGCTCCAGCTCTCCCCGGAGCCGCTCCAGGTCGCGGCGAGCCCGCTCGTGCGCCACCGCCTGGCGGAGCACGATGCCGAGCTCGTCCCAGCGGACCGGCTTCACCATGTAGTGCTGGGCCCCGCGCCGGAGCGCCGCCACCGCCGTCTCCACGGTGGCGTGCGCGGTGACGAGGACGACCGGCAGACCCGGACGCACGGCGTGGACCCGCTCCATGAGCGCGATCCCGTCGGTGTCGGGCATCTTGAGGTCGGTGACCATCGCCAGCGGATCGCCTTCGGCGATGCGCGAGAGCGCCTCCGCGCCGGAGCTGGCGAGGAGCACGTCGAACCCCTCCAGCCCCAGGTTGGCGCGCCCCACCTTGCGCGTGCCCGGATCGTCGTCGACGAGGAGCACCTGCGCCGGGGCGGTCAAGCGGAGGCCTCGGTGGACGCCGGCGCCGCGGACGCGAGCCGGCGGACCGGGAAGCGGAGCGCTGCGGTGGTGCCGCCGCCGTCGCGGCGGGCCAGCGAGAAGGTGGCGCGGTGCATGCCCGCCGCGCGCTGCACGACGAGCAGCCCCAGTCCGGTGCCGTGGGCCTTGGTGGTGACGAACGGGCGTTGCACCTCCTCCAGCCGGTCCTCCGGGATCCCGCAGCCCCGGTCGCGGACCTCGACCACCACCGTCCCCTCCCCGCCCCGGGTCTCGAGCCGGCTCGACAGCTCGACCGGCGCGTCGCCGCCCGCGTCGAAGGCGTTGGCGAGCAGGTTCACGAGCGCGTCCCCCACCATGCTCGCGTCGAGGTCGAGCGGTGGCAGGTCGCGGGCGAGATCGAGCCGGACCGCGTCGGTCGGGAGGCCGCGGGCGACCGCGGCCTTCTGCGCGGCGTCGCGCAGCACCCGGTTCACCATGGACGGGGCGTAGGTCGGCTCCACCGGCCGCGAGACGCCGAGCAGCTCGCCCACGAACCGGTTCACCCGCTCCACCTCCTCGCCGATGAGCCCGGCGTACTCGGCCACGTCGGGATCCCCGGGGAGACGCCGCGCGAGGTACTGGGCCGCGCCGGCGATGGCATTGAGCGGGTTGCGCAGCTCGTGGGCCACCTGCGCCGACATCTGGCCCAGGCCGGCCAGGCGCTCGGCGTCGAGCAGGCGGGTCTCGAGGTGCTTGCGCTCGGCGATGTCGCGGATGACCATCACCGTTCCCAGGTAGGCGCCGCCGGGACCGCGCACCGGCGCGTAGGTGGTCTCGTAGCGCCCCTCCTTCTCCTTGATGATGGAGTGGGCCGGGCCCGAGTCGTCGCCGGACCGCAGCCAGCCCATGACCCGCTCGAGCATGGCGTGGGTGGCGGTGGGGTGGCAGTCCTTGACGTCCTGTCCGGGTCCGCCCGAGAGGTTGCGCAGCACGCGCGCGGCCTGGTTGGCGAGCGCGATGCGGTTCCCGGAGTCGATGAAGATGACGCCGTCCACCATGGAGTCGACGATGGCCTGCATCTGCTCGAGCTCGGCGCGCCTTGCCGCCCGCTCCGCCTCGGCCACGGCCAGGGCCGCCGAGAGCTCCCGGTTGCGCTCTCCCAGCGCCCGCAGGAGGACGAGGAGCGCCGCGAAGCCGATGGCCATGGAGAAGCCGGCCACCGCCGCCGTGCGCCAGGCCGAGGCCGCCAGCAGCGCATCCAGCACCGCCACGTCGCGCATGAAGAGGAGCGCGGTGGCACCGGCCACGAGGACCGAGAGCGCCACCAGCGCCGCGGCGAGCCGGGCCTCCGGACCGAGGTCGCGGAACATCCGGGCATCCTACCCCGGAACGCGGCGCGGCCCGTCGCGGCGGACGGGCGGCGTCGCGCATCGACGAACGCCTTCCTAGGGGCCGCAGGAGGACGCCCAGCGGTACCGCTCCTGGGCATTCGGCGGGCCGGACAGCGCCACGACCTCGAGGCTCACGGTCCCCGGGGGAGCGCTGGCGGTGGCGGCGAGCGTGACGCGGGTCCCGGCCGGCTTCCCGGACATGGTGTACGTGAAGGGGAAGGTCGGGTTGTTCACGGTCTGGAGCGCGCCGCTCGTGTCCCGGTACTGGAGCTGGGTGACCGACGGGGCGCCGGTCACGGTCGCCGTGTAGGTGACGTCCCAGGTGCCGGACGGATTCAGGATCGGCGCTGCGAGGACCTCGTCCACGCCCAGCGCCGGGCAGGCGCTCGTGGTCGAGTCGCTGCCACCGCAGGCGCCGACGAGGAGGGCCAGGACCACGGGGAGGCCGATACGAAGGAGTCGCGTCATGTTGGGTCTCCGTTTCGTCCGAGCGCCTCGACGGAGGCGGGACTCCTGGAGACCGTCGCACCGGCGGGGCGCGCCGGGAACGCCCTTCATGGGCAGGCGGGACCGGCGACTACTTCACCAGGATGCCAGCCTGGATGAGGTCATCGACGAGCGCCTTGGTGTAGGACTGGGCGGCGTCGAAGGCTCCCTGGACGTTCGTGGTGGCCGACTTGCCCACCCAGACGAGGACCTCGGGGTCGGCCTTCACGTCGAAGACGCCGGTCTCGGCGAACACCTTGGTGTCCTCCGACGTGTAGCCGCTCGAGTAGGCCACCGCGCCGCCGCCGTACCACCCGCTCGCGTAGCTGACCGTGGCGGGCACGACCGTGGTCGTCGTCTCCTTGGTGAGTCGCTCGCGGATGACGAGGTCGACCCCGTTCTTCGCGACGTAGTCGGCGACCGCGAACTTGTCGAGGTCGCCCGGAGGGAACGCGCTCGTGGAGGTCGCGGCCTGGAACCCCTTGGAGTCGAGGGCGCGGGCGAGCGCGTTCTCGAACTGGGCCCGGTAGGCCGGGTTCTTCACCTCGGCCAGGATGAAGATGCGCTTCACGGGCCTCGACCGGTATCCCGGATCGCGCCAGAGCTGGACGAGCTCGGTGCTGACGCAGCCGGAGGCGGACACCAGGAGGACGACGAGGAGGGCGTTCCGGAGGAATGAGCGCATCCGCGTCCCATACCACGAACGGCTCGGATGGGTCGGCCCCCGGGGGGTTCGCTGACGGGGGCTCCCGGGGCATGGGCAAATGGCGCACATGCTCGGTCCGCTCGTCGCGATCCTGCTCCTCACGGTTCCTGCCGACCCGCCCTCCCCGGAGCCTCCTCCACCGCCTGCGCAGCACGTACCCGGGAAGGCCGCGGCCGCACTGGGCGGTGCGTCCGTGGGCGGCGACTCGCTCGAGGACCTGACGAAGCAGCTCCAGAACCCGGTGGCGAACCTGGTCTCGGTGCCGTTCCAGAACAACTTCAACGGCGGCGGTCCCGCCGGGCTGGGCGCGTCCTACAACCTGAACCTCCAGCCGGTGCTCCCCGTCCAGCTCTCGGACGGGTGGAACCTCATCCTGCGGCCGATCATCCCGTACTACAGCGTCGCGGTCGGCGACGGCGACCGGAGCACCGGGCTCGGGGAGATCGTCCTGGAGAGCTTCTTCTCCCCGAACCGGTCGACCGGCTTCCTGTGGGGCATCGGCCCGGCGGTCTCGCTCCCGACCGCCACCAATCCGGCGGTGGCCACCGGCTGCTTCGCCGCGGGCCCGGCCATCGCCGGGCTCTACATGTCCGGACCGTGGGTGGTGGGCGCGCTCCTCGTCCAGTTGGACGCCTTCGCTCGCATGGGCTCGGCACACCTCGACACCTCGTCCCTCCAGGTGTTCGTGTTCTACAACCTGCCCCGGGCCTGGTCGATCGGCATGGCTCCCACCTTCTTCGTGAACTGGAACCTGGTGGGGCAGCAGTGGACGGTGCCGGTGGGCGCCAGCATCGCGAAGACCATCGCCATCGCGAAGCAGCCCATCTCCCTCTCCTTCTCCTACTACGCCAACGTGGTCCACCCGGAGAACGGCTCGCCCTGGCTCACCCGGCTCGTGGTGACCTTCATGTTCCCGGACTAGGTGGGGTGGCACCCCCTGCGGGAGGCGCGTGGCCCCGTTAAGGGTGCCCGGGTGTCCAACCCCCCGGAGGTCAACATGACGCCATCGGTCCGGTCGCTCGCACGCATCGCCCTCGCCGCCCTCCTCGTTCCCGCGTCCCTCCCGGCCCTCGCGGCCGAGCCCTCGCCGGAAATGACCTTCTTCGTCACCAGCGTCGGCAAGGGAAAGGGCGCCGACCTGGGAGGCCTCGAGGGAGCCGACGCCCATTGCCTCGCGCTCGCGAAGGCCGTGAGATCGAAGCAGGTGAACTGGAAGGCCTACCTGAGCACGACCGCGCCCGGCGGCGCCGCCGGCGTGAACGCGCGCGACCGCATCGGCCAGGGCCCGTGGAAGAACGCGAAGGGAGAGGTCGTGGCCCGGAGCGTGGACGATCTCCACTCTCCCGGAGTGAACATCACCAAGCAGACGGCCCTCACCGAGAAGGGCGAGGTGGTGAGCGGACGCGGAGACCCGGTCAACACCCACGACATCCTCACCGGGTCCGACCCGGCCGGCATGTACTCCACCGCCGGCGGGGACACGACCTGCGCCAACTGGACGAGCAGCGGCGACGGCTCCGCCATCGTGGGCCATTCCGACCGCGTGGGCCTCCAGGACACCCGCCACATGAAGTCCTGGAACTCGTCGCACGGGTCGCGCGGGTGCAGCCAGGACGGCCTCAAGGCCTCGGGCGGAGCGGGTCTCCTGTACTGCTTCGTCGCCAACTGATCCACCGGACGGGGAAGGGCGCGGGCACGGGGAGGGCCCTGGCGGCCCGACCGGGGCCCCGCCCCCTGCTGGTCGGTTCCCGGACGCCGGGCGGGCGGGCACTATCGCTTCATGCCCCGTCGATCCCCGGCCCGGCCCTCCGGTGCCACCTGCGTCCTGGCCCTGCTCGCGTGCTCCGCCTGCGCGTCGACCCCCGTGCGCCCCGCACCGGACGGGCCGGTCGTGGT
Source organism: Anaeromyxobacteraceae bacterium (assembly GCA_037443385.1). GTDB lineage: Bacteria > Myxococcota > Myxococcia > Myxococcales > Anaeromyxobacteraceae > CAIOAK01. The sequence continues at coordinate 22,999 of JBBIOL010000004.1, read as the reverse complement.
CACCGACCTGGGTGCCGTCCGCGGCGTCCGGCGGAACGGGGCGATCGAGTTCCGGGGCATCCCCTTCGCGGCTCCCCCCGTCGGCGACCTCCGGTTCGCCCCTCCCCGCCCTGCGTCGCCATGGGCCGACGTGCGCGACGCGTCCGCGTTCGGCGCCTCCTGTCCACAGACCCGCCGCTTCGACCTCACCGAGCGGAGCACCACCGAGGATTGCCTATTCGTGAACGTCAGCGTCCCCGCCGAAGTGCGGGCGGGCGAGCGCCTTCCGGTCCTCGCCTGGATCCACGGCGGTGCCTTCGTGGGCGGTTCCTCCAGCCTGTACCGCCTCGACCGGCTCGCGGCGCGCGGGCGGATGGTGGTGGTGTCCTTCAATTACCGCGTGGGGCTCCTGGGCTTCATGCCGGTGAAGGGGCTCGACCCGGACGCGAACGGCGATGCCGGCCTGGAGGACCAGCGGCTCGCGCTGCGGTGGATCCAGCGAAACGTCGCCGCGTTCGGCGGCGATCCGGGCAACGTGACCGTCGCCGGGGAGTCGGCGGGCGCCGGGTCGATCTGCATGCACCTCGTGAGCCCGGCCCGCGTGGCCGGCCTCTTCCACAAGGCCATCGTGCAGAGCGCGGGCTGCCTGCAGCCGATGCCGACCCTGGCGGCCTCGATCGACGACTCCGACCCGGCCCGGCCGCCCGCCTGGAAGAAGGTGGCCGACCGGGTGGGCTGCGGCTCGGCGACCGACGTCGTGGCCTGCCTCCGGGCGGCGTCCGTCGACTCGCTTCTGGAGGCGCAGGACGCGGTCTCCTCGGGCGTCATGTCCTTCGGCCCGAGCGTGGGGAACGGGACCGTGCCGTCCCAGGCGCGCGACGCGATCCGGGCCGGCCGGGTGGTCCGGGTTCCCCTCCTCATGGGCGGCACGCGCGACGAGCTTCGCCTCTACGTCGCCTACGCGAAGCTCTTCTCCCCCTTCGTCTCCGACTACTCCGAGGCGAAGCTCCGCAGCTTCTGGCTGCCGGCGTACTACGGGGCCGACGCGCCCGATCCATCGACGCCGGGCCGGACCCTGCACGACGCCATCGTGGCGGAATACGCGAGCGGCGGGGCGATGGACGGCGCCTCCCTCGGATCGATGCTGTCCGACCACCAGGTCGCGGTGGGCATCACGAACTGCCTGTACCTGCGCACGTCGGATGCGCTCGTCGATCTCGCGCCGGCCGTGTACCAGCTCGAGTTCGCCGACCCCGCGGCGCCGGTCCTGGGGGTGGGCATCGCGAAGGGGATGGACCCGGGGTTCGCCCTCGGCGCCGTCCACTCGTCCGAGCTCGGCTACCTCTTCCCGAGATACTCCAACACCTCCGCGATCGACGGCCCGGCGCTGGCGCCCGCATCGGAGGAGCTGGCCGACCGGATGGTGGACGCGTGGGCGGCCTTCGCGGCCACGGGTGCACCCGCGACCGCCGGCCTCCCGGCCTGGCCCCGGTACGCCCGAGGTGGCCGGGAGGTGATGCTGCTCGTTCCGGGCGGTTCCGCGCCGGACGACGCCGCGGCGCGCCACCGCTGCGCCTTCTGGGACCGGCTCTATCCGTGAAGGCCGGGTGACGACGCGCGGCCTAGCCGCGCGTGACCTTCCGGACGCCGCGACGCGAGAGCCACGCCGCGACCCGATCCCGGGCGTCGCCCTGGACGACCAGGGTCCCGCCCTGCACGGATCCGCCGCAGCCGAGCGAGCGCTTCAGCTCGGCGCACCAGGCCTCGAGCTCGGTCGGTGGGAGGTCGAGCCTGTCCACCACGGTCACCGTCCGGCCGCCCCGGCCGGCTCGCTCCATCCGGACCACAGCCCGGGCGGGACCCGGGGAGCCGGGAGGTGCGGCGACGGGTGGCGGATTCGGGGCCCCGGCGTCCTCCCCGGACTCGCGCGCAACCGCTCCGAGCCTTGCGGAGAGACCGGCGAACGGCGCGTGGAAGGGCGTCCCCGATGGAGCCGGGGGCGGTCGGCCGGGCTTTCCCATGCGGCAAAGCCTGCCACGGCCCGGCCGCGTCGTCACCCGGCGGCGGTCAATCCCCCGGCAGGCTCATCTTCCGGAGGAACGGCTCCCAGCGCGGGTCGGCATGCACCTTCCGGAAGAGCGGGTCGGTCCGGATCCAGAGCATTCCCAGGTCACGCTGCGCGAAGGCGCGGTCCATCCACTCGAATGCACGGTCCGCCTCGCCACGCCAGGCGTGGACCTGGGCGACCTGGATGGCCGAGGAGTCCGCCCAGCCCTCGACGAGCGCCGCGAGCGCCGCGTTCGACTCCTTCGACCTTCCGAGGTCGTGCTGCGCGAGCGCCGTGCAGGTGAGCCGGAGCCACTCGAACGGGGAGCGGGACGCGAGCTCCAGGGCCTCGGCGGCTCGCCCCCCCGCGACGAGGCAGGCGCAGGTGTTCCAGGTCGCGCCCGAGTGGCCCGGCGCGATCTCCAGGGCGCGCGCCAGCGCCTGCCGGGCACCGGAGAAGTCCTCGCCCGCCATGTGGGCGAGGCCGAGATCGACCCAGGCGTTGGGGTTGAGCGGGTCCCGGTCCGTACCCGCCCTCGCGCGCGCGATGGCCTCCGCCACCGGCTCGGGCGTTCCCCGCAGCTCGGCGCGGAGCGCCTGGATCGCCGTGTCCCCCGGGCGAAGCCGCGAGGCCCGGTCCAGGTCGGCCACGGCGCCGGCCCAGTCGAACTGGAGCCTCCTCCGGGCCCAGGCCCGCACGAGGTAGGAATTCGGGTCGTCCGGAGCGGATGCCACGGCTCGGTCGGCGGCGGCCATGGCCCTCCGGCGCAGCTCCGGATCGTCCCGGTCGAACGCCAGGATGGAGATGAGGGCGTTGGCGACGCCCGCCCAGGCCGGCGCGTAGCCCGGATCGAGCGCCAGGGCCTTCTCGAACGCCGCAAGCGCCCGGCGGAAGGCATCCAGGGTCCCCTGCCGCATGAAGCGTCTCCCGAGGAGCAGCTGCTCGTAGGCCCCGGGCTCGTCCGTCCTCACCCACCGCTCGACCAGGTCCTCCCCCGGGAGGAGCTTCACCCGGAGCGCCGCCGTCACGGCTCGTGCGACCTCCTCCTGGACGGCGAACACCCGGTCCTGGTCGCGGTCGAACGACTGGTTCCAGACCTGGGACCCGTCGTCCACCCGGACGAGGTTGGTCGTGATGCGGAGCCGGGTCCCCTGCTTGCGGACGCTTCCCTCCAGCACGCTCGCGACCCCGAGCTTCCGCCCGATGGTCCGGAGATCGTCGGGCTTCCCCTTGAAGGCCGTGGAGGACGTGCGGCCGATCACCTTGATCCCCGCGACGTGCGAGAGCGCGTTCCGGATCTCCTCCGCGATTCCGTCCGCGAAGTGCTCCTGGTCGTGCCTCGGGCTCATGTCGGCGAAGGGGAGGACCGCGACGGACGGCAGGGGCGAGCCGGCCCTGGCCGTCGGCGCCGCCGCTCCATCGGCGGGGAGGCCCAGGCTCCGGAGAAGGGTGGTGAAGCGCGGATCGCCGTGGAGCGGGCGCAGGAGGAACGACGCCCTCACGGCCTGCAGGCCCGGGGCCCTTTCCCGGACCGCCCGATCGAGCGCCTCGAACGCAGCGTCCAACTCTCCCCGCCAGGCCCGGACTCCGGCGATCAGGACCGGCCGGTCCTGGAAGTCCCGCTCCAGCCGGTCGGCGGCATCCTTCGACTCCGTCTCGCGGCCCAGGGCGTGAAGCGCCACCGCCATCCCGGAGCTGCGCCGTGGCTCGGAGAGCGACTCGAAGGTCGTGAGGGCGCTGCGGGCGTCTCCGGAGAGGAAGGCCGTCCACCCCAGGACGTACGAGGCGCCCGGCATCCCGGGCGAGAGTTCCAGCGCACGCCGGGCCCAGGTCCCCGCCTCCGCGTACTGACCATCCCCGAGGAGGAAGATGGCGATATTGTCGGTGTGGATCGCGCTGAGCGGATCCCGGTCCACGGCACTCCTCTGGACCTCGATGGCTTCTCGCGTCCGCCCCGTGTACGCGAGCAGGAGGGCCCGGGCGTTCAGGACGGTCGGATCCGACGGATCGAGCGCGATCGCCCGATCGAGGTCCGCCGCCGCTCCCTCCCAGTCGAGTTCGTCCCGGACCCGGAAGAGGGCGCGGGGCGCGTATCCTGCCGCGGCCGCCGGGTCGAGGGACACGGCCCGATCGGCCGCGCTCCTCGAGACCCTTCGGAGCCTCTCCCGTTCGTCGCCCTTCTCGAACTCGGACAGGTTCGCGTAGGCGAAGGCGAGGAACGCCTGCGTCGGGACGTAGCGGGGGTCGATGGAGGCCGATCGCTCCAGCGTCTCCACCGCTCGCCGGAGCGACTCCGCCGTCGCCTGGCTGTTCAGCGATCGGCCGAGCAGGAAGAGCCGGTATGCCTCGGGGTCGGTGGCTCTCGTCGAAGGAGGCGGAGGAGTCCGGGCGACCAGCACCGGCGCGAGCGCCTGGACCACCGATCGCGCGATGTCGTCCTGGATGGCGAAGACGTCGGCGCCGTCCCGCTCGTAGGTCTGGCTCCACAGCCGTTCCCCGCTCGCGGCGGTCACCACCTCGGCGGAGATCCGCACCTTGGTTCCGGATCGACGGACGGTCCCGTCGAGGAGGTGGCTCACGCCGAGCCTGCGGGCGATCTCGGCGGGCTCGAGTCCCTTCCCCTTGAACCAGAAGCTGGAGGATCGACCGGGCACCCGGAGGCCTCGCACGCGCGTCAGCGCGCCCAGGATCTCCTCGGCGACCCCCTCGGAGAAGTACTCCTGGTCGTGGTTCGGGGAGAGGTCCTTGAACGGGAGCACGGCGACGGACGGCGAGGCCGCTGGCGGCGCGGACGCGGACCGTTCCCCCGCGCCCCGTCTCCAGGCGATCCACGCGCCCCCGCCGATCGCGGCCACGGCGAGCAGGCCGGCGACCAGCGCGATCGCCAGCAGCCGGGGGCTCCGCCGCCTCAGGTCCGCCAGGCGGTCCCCCAGCGTGGCCTTTCGGCGGCGCGCGCGCGCCGGTGGACCGCCGTGCGCGGGCGTCGCCCGCAGCCTTACCTCGACGGGTGCGAGCGCGGCGACGACCGCCGCGCCGTCGCGAGGCCGGGCGGTGGGTCTCCGGTCGAGCATCCTTTCGACCAGGCCGGCGAGCTCCGGCGCGCCCGGCGCGTCGAGCCTGCCCGCACGCCCCGGCTCGGCCGCCCACCGCCCCTTCCCCTCCGTGAACGGGTACGCGCCGGTGAGCATCCGGTGGAGCATCACCCCCAGCGCGAAGACGTCCGTCCGCTCGTCCTCCGGCGCATCGTCCCACTGCTCCGGCGCCATGTAGGCCGGCGTCCCGCCGGAGAGGCGGCGGCGCCCGAAGGCGTGGGCCATCCCGAAGTCCAGGATCTTCACCTGCCCGCTCGTCGTCACGAACACGTTGGAGGGCTTGAGGTCCCGGTGGATCACGCCCTCCGCGTGGGCGTGCGCGAGCCCACGCGCGATCTCCGTCGCGACGTGCACGGCCTCCGGCACGGGAAGCGGCCCCTCCTCGATGCGGAGGTCGAGCGTCTTCCCGCGCAGCAACTCGAACACCAGGAACGGCCCGTGCTCGCTCCTGCCCACCTCGAAGAGCGTGATCAGGTTGGGATGCGAGAGCCGGGCGATGGCCTCGGCCTCCCGGGAGACCCTGCCCTCCTGCTCCTGGATGCGGCCGGGTCGGACGATCTTCACCGCCACCCGCCGGTCGAGGTCCCGGTCCCGGGCCTCGTAGACCACCCCGAAGCCGCCGCGTCCCAGCTCCCGGACGATCTCGAACCGGCCGACGACCGTGCCGGCGGGGATCGCGTCGGGTTCCACCTCGCGCGTCTCGGGGGTCGCCGCGACCTCCTCCAGGAGCGCGGTCAGCGCACCGGGCGGGACGCCCGTCGCTCCACCGCTGACGTCCCCGGCGCCTTCGGACACGCGCACCCCCGGTCAGGCCCATCGAGGCTACCCGATCGGGGGAACGCTTCGCCAGACGGCGCGGCGCGGGGTCGGCCTAGTGTCCCTTCGGCGGAGCCTTCTCGAGCCGGATGGCGACGTTCTCGACGTACGTCGCGAGCAGGTGATCGCCCGCCTTGAGCCTGTCGAGCTGGATCCCGGGACCGGCCCTCACCTCGTGGATCTCGCCCTTCGGCCCCTCGAACGAGACGAGCCGCTGCGCCACGTCGACGGCGGTGACCCGGACGGTGCCCTGGACGCCCGCCGACACCGTGGCCCCGGGGGCCTCGTTCAGGCCGGATCGACCCAGGGTCGCACCCGACTCCGGGGCGACCGTCGGCGCGCCCGGGGGCTGGTACTCGAGCTCGAGCGTCTGCTGGAACTCGACGCGGATGACGTCGCCCACGGCGAACTCCTTCAGCCGGGTGACGTCGGACCCCACCTTGAACGTCTGCTCCTCCCCGTTGCGCCTCCGGAGGGCGATGACGCGTCCCGGGACGTCGATCCCGACGATGGTGGCGCTGTCGACGGCCAGGCGCGTGGCGGTGGCCTTGCCCGGCCGCTCGAGCTTCATCTCGACCGACCCGGGGGCCGGCGCCGGGGGACGCGCGACCTGGACGGGGAGGTCGACCGGGGCCTGGGACTGGGCGTGCGCGACGCCGGTGGAGAGCGCGACGATGGAGGCGGTGAGCAGCTTTCGCATGGTGGGACTCCGTGCTCCCGGGCGGGGAGAGGCGCCGGGGGACGCAGGTTCACACGACGGGCGGCGGATGACCAGCCGGGGGTGGTTCCGCCGCCGGAGAGGGTGGCGCGCGCCTACAGCGGCAACACGCAGGACAGGCTGAGCGCCACGCGAACCCACTCCAGGCCCTCGGACCCCTGCTGGCTGGCGCCCTCGTTCAGCCAGCGCATGAACGAGGTCCGGGCCGCGAGGGCCGCAGAGAAGCGTCCGAAGTAGGCGCGGACGCCGACACCTCCGTAGAGGACGGTCCCACCCGACGCCGCGAGAGGCTCCAGCACCCCATCGGCGCTGGCCTCCTGGTCGCGCTGGACGTCGAGCAGGTTCACCTCCCCGGCGACGTCGAAGCGGAATCCGGGGGAGGCGACGACCCGCCAGGACAGCGCGGCATTCACCCGGGTCTCGGCGCCGAACTGGTAGCGCGTGAACGGGTACGTGTGCGGGACGAAGTACTGGTAGCTCGCGTCGGCAAGCCAGGTGAAGTCGGCGGACAGCTGCTTCGTCGCGGCGACGCCGACCTGGAAGCTCGGCGACCCGAACCCGGTCTGCATGTCCGGCGCGTACCACGCCAGCGCGTGGGTCGCCGAGACCGTGGACCCCATCGGGACGGTCGCGTACCCGAAGACGGAGAAGTGCCAGTCCAGGAGCTCGTCGAGGCTCTCCTTGGCCGGCACGAGCCGGAAGCCCTCGTCGTACTTGAAGGAGAAGGTGACGTAGAGGCCGGGGTCCCCGAACCCGACGTTGGTTCCCACGCCGTCCTGCGCCTTCACGTTGTAGGGGAGGAAGAGGTAGGCGCTGAGCCAGGGTTCGATCCCGAGGCCGGCCACGAGCGTGTCGTAGAGCGCGTAGGCCTTGTTCTCCGGGGCGGCGAACGCGTACGGACGGAACGGCACGTACTCCGACTTCGCCATGAAGAAGAGGCTGCCCTGCGGAATGGGGATGGCGGAGGAGGTCTCGATGGCGGCTCCGGGTCCCTCCGGCCCCGCCATGCCGACGCCCGCGCTGCCGTGGTGGGCGCGGGCCACGCCTGCGACCCAGACGCCCGCGAGCGCGGCGACGAGGCGCACGACCCGAGCCCGCGTCACGAGCGCTTCCTCCGGCCCAGGAGGAAGAGCCCTCCGAAGATGGCGGCGACGACCGCGGCGCCGATCACGGGTCGGAGAACGAACGCCCACGTCGATCGGATGCCGGACGAGGCACCTGGCGCGGGATCGCCAGCCCCTGGGACGGGCGGGACGTCCACGGTCGTGTCGAGCCCGTGGCCCGTCGAGTCCACGATGCGGACGCGCCAGGTTCCAGGTACGTCCGGCACGAAGGCAAGCCACCCGTTGCGGTCGGTGCGCCCCTTCCAGTACGGGATGGCGTTGTCCCTGGGAGAGAACACCTCCGCCTGGTCGTACGCCAGGCTCTCCCCGTCCGGGAACCAGGCGTGGACGGCCACGGCTTGCCCCATCCGCACCTCGTGCAGGACCTCGTGGGCCCGCGCGGGGGCGGCCAGCATCAGGGCGCAGGTGAGCGCGAAGCGACGGATCACTTCGCCACCGGGAAGGTGAGGCTCGCCTCGGCGGTCAGCGCCTCCGCCTCCGGCGTGCCCAGCGGTCGCTTCAGGGTGACGCTCACCGACTCGATGTCCGGGGCACGGACCATCACGCGGCACTCGCCAGCGCCGTCGGTCTCTCCGAGCGCCCTGTGATCGATGCCACAGATGGCGCCCGCCGCTGGCTTTCCTTGCCACAGGACCCGGAACGTCGCCTTGTCCCCCTTCCGCACCCTCGCCAGGTCGGTGACCGGCACCACCTCCAGCTCGTCGCCCATGGGTACCGTCGCTCCGGGCGCGCCCGGAACCACCCACTTCGCCCACTGGCGGGACCGCCAGGAGCGCACGGCGTCCGGGACCTTGCTTCGCGGCAGGTTCTTCTCCCCGTCCGGGGTGAGCGACCAGTATCCGCCGTCCACGTAGGCACTCGCCGCCACGCACCGGGCCAGGACCCGGACCTCCTTCGGGTGGGCGCTGGCGACGGCCCGGACGTCGGACGGGGTGGATTCGCCCGGCCGGCGGCAGCGGATGGCGCCGATCTTCCCGGCGTCGAGATCGAGCGCATCCCCGCCCCGATGTCCGTATCGCAGGACGAGCCCGTCGCCCTGCGCCTCCAGCCAGAGGTCATGCGACCGCGCGACGAAGGGCGTCGCCGCCACGGCCAGGGCGAGAAGCGATGCGCGCAGGACCGAAGGCACGTGATGGGGACCCTTTCCGCGGGAGGTGCACCCTGCCGTAGCACATTGGTGCTGGTCGTGCTACCGCCGCGGTGCCTGGGATGGATGGGCGCAGCCGTCGCGCAGGGCGGAGGACCCCTCCCCGGTGCCGGGATGCGCTCTCCGGCCCACGGCACGGCCTCCGACGACCGTCCACATCCAACGCTTCGCCGGCGGCCCGGTCCGGCTCATCGCTGGAGGCGGAACCCTTGCCCAAGGTCACCCGGACGTCTCGCCGTGAGGCGAGGGTCGCAGTACGCCGACGCAGGGAGGGGAGCGTCCCACATCTTGTCGTCACCGACCGGGACGAGGACCCGGAGGCCGGATGCGGTGACGCAAGTCGAGGCGACCATCTTCGGCGTGGGGTGGAAACCGTGGTCCGGCCCGGCTCGTAGGATCAGGGCTTCGACGGCCCGCTCCGGCTCGCCGCGCCATGCCCACGCCGCCACCCGGTGCATCGCCGGAAAGGCGGGCAGCGAGAAGAGCAAGGCGAGTAGAAGCGCCCTTCGGCGGGTCCCGACCTGCGCGAGATCGCCGGTCCCGGCCGCGGTGACGGCTCCGGCCGCGCAGGCCCAGGCCACCCCGTACACCAGCCGTGGATGGGGAGCGGAGGCCATCCAGAGGGCGACGGCGGGCAGGCCGGCGACGAGGAGCCAGAGTGCTCTCCGCGCCGGGTCGGTTCCCGTGCGCCGCAGGAGCGCCAGCCCAGCGACGACGACCGTGGCGGGAAGGAGTGCCAGTTCCGGAATGCGAGTGACTTGCCAGACCAGCCAGGCGCGCAGGCGGCTGTCGCCACCGGCCTGGAGCTGGTCGACGACCGGCGGGAGCGAGCCGATGATGCCCTGGAGCACGCCCTGACGATCCGATTCCGGGAGACGCCAATCGACGGGGACGGGAAGGTAGCCCCACGGGTAGAAGGGATAGCCACTCAAGCGCACGCCGCGGACCAGCCAGAGGATCGCGAGGGGCACCACCAGGGCGAACCACAATCCGAAGGACCGGCGGCGCTCCGACGGACTCCCGAGCCGCCCCCCCGTGAGCCCTCCGATCAGGACGAGGCCAATGCCGAAGACGCCCATCGAAGGCTTCATCGCGGCGGCCAGGGCGGCGAGGAGCATCCCGGTGACCCGGTGGGGCCAGGCGGGCGCGCCTCGCGGATCGGTGAGTGCGGCGACCAGCTCGGTGGCAGCGGCGAGGCCTGTCAGGGCGGCTGCCGTATCCGGGTCCGGGCCCGAGAGCCTGAGCTCGTGGAGCGTGACGGCCTGAGCAACGACCACCGGCAAGAGCATCGCGGCGAATACGTCGACCGGACGGGCCGCCCCCGGGTGGCTCGCACGCGCGAGTCCCAGCAGCCCTCGCGCGCCGATGGCCGCCACGAGCACGCCCAGGGCCACGTGCGAGGAACGTCCCCACAGCGGGCCGATCTCCAGTGCCGCCGACCAGACCAGGCTCGGCTGGTGAAGTCCGAACTGGCCCACGATGTTGGCGAGGCCGGGCACGGTCCCGTAGCCCGAGAGCCAACGGATCGCGCTCAGGTGGTAGAGGCCCGAATCTCCGACCGGCGGCCCGAGGGCCCGGTTGGAAAGCCATACGACGAGGAGGGCGATGGCTGCGGCCGTGCCGGGCCGACGCCCCATGCCGCGAGCCACGGCTGCAGCAAGTCCGGCTCCCGGTCGCCAGAGCCCAAGGAGGCCCAGGAGGGCCAGGAACGGCAACGCCCACGGGCTGACGGCTGCCCATGAGCTCCAGGCGAGGAGGACGAGGATGGCCACCAGCCAGCCGAGCCAGAAGGTGGCGCAGATCCTGTCCGCGCTCCAGTCCCGATCCGCGAAGCCCGACGGCACGAGCAGACCGAGCCCGACGAGCAGGACGGCGAGGCCCGCCCAGCACGTGAGCGTGGCGGCCATGGCAAGGAGGGCTGCTTCCATCGCCGGCGATGGTAATCGATCCCAGTTTTCCGAGCGCGACCCGTTCACGGCTGGAGTGAGGTCCCAGCTTCCGTTCATCCGCCCAGGGAAGCCGTTGGAGGCGCATCCATCGAGGGCTTCAACGGAGGGCTTCGGGACGAGCTTCTGAGGTTTCCTGAGGGTTGAAACCGTCCTGGATCCGTCGGGACGTCACATGGCGGGGCGGTCCACCGAGGAGCTGAAGAAATCCCGGGGCGCTCCTCCGTGGTGGTCACCGGTACGCCCACATCCCGCCGGTCCAGTTCGCCCCAGGCTCCCGCGCGGCCCAATCCTGGAGGACCGATCGGCTCCCGGTGCGGTGGTTCCCGTCGAGGATGCCCGGACCTGACCGGAAGGCGCGACGCCCGTCGTCGCAAGCAAGCGTGATTCAGGATGAAAATGCCGGAGCCGCCCTGTAAGCCGGGTCCTGTTCCGCGGGAAACCCCGCGGTGACGAACATTCCTCTGGGACGTGCGTTGCCGCACGTCTCGAGCGAGCCGTACCCGGAGGCTGGGGCGGGCCGCCCGACACCCCGCCTTGCGACGGGGACGCCTCCCTATTTGCTCTTGCACCGGGTGGGGTTTGCCGTGCCACCCCCGTCACCGGGAGTGCGGTGCGCTCTTACCGCACCGTTTCACCCTTGCCACGCGCGCCTCGCGGCGCCGTTCGGCGGTCTCCTCTCTGTTGCACTGTCCCGCGGGTCGCCCCGGCCGGTCGTTGACCGGCACCCTGCCCTGTGGTGCCCGGACTTTCCTCGGCGGACACGAGTTCCGACGCGTTCGTCCGGACGGCTCCGGCGAGGGGGGATGTAACACGCAGCGCGGGGTGCGGCAAACGGCGCCCTACAGCCGGAGGTCGATGGCCCGGTTCGACATCTCGTCCGCCGCGGCGTTCTCCTCGCGGGGGATGTGCCGGACCTCGATCTGGTCGAAGGCCCCGAGCAGCGCCTTCGCCTCGGCGTGGAGCGGGGCCAGGTGGTCGGCCTTCACCGCGTACTCGCCGGAGAGCTGCTTCACGAGCAGCTCGCTGTCGGCCAGCACCTCGAGCTCGCGAAGCCCCATGGCCTTGGCCCGCTTCAGCCCCAGGATGAGGCCGGTGTACTCGGCCACGTTGTTGGTGGTCTCGCCCAGGTACTTGCCCACCTTGGCCACCACGTGCCCCTCCGGGCTGATGATGACCGCGCCGGCGCCGGCCGGTCCGGGGTTGCCCCGTGCCGCGCCGTCGGTGAAGAGCCGGGTCCGGACCGGGCGGGCCTCGGCGGCACGCTCGGCCTCGCGTTCGGCGGCGAGCGCGGCGGACTTCTCCCGCTTCTTCCGGTCGCGGTCGGTCTTGGACTCGTTCATGGCCGCGTCGAGCTCCTCGGCCGATTCGCGGGCGGCCCGCTCGACCTCGGACACCTTGCGGACCTTGAGCCCGCCCTTCACGGCCGCGGCGGCGGCGCCGGCGGCGGCGGCCTCGGCCTGCTCGATGCGGTCGGCGGCGGCGTTGATCAGCTTGCCGAGGACGTCCCGGTCGTAGCCCTTGTAGCGGGCCAGCGCGCGCGGGAGGTCCTCGTTGGCGGCGATGAAGCGCAGCAGCTCGGCCAGGACGGGCTTCGCCACGGCGCCGCTCAGGCGGTGGGCGGCGAGGCCGGGCTCACCGCCTCCGGGACGTAGATGATGCGGTTGCAGTTCGGGCAGTTCTCGATCGAGTTGGCACGCACCAGGACGATGGCCATCTGCGGGGGGATCTGCCGGTTGCATCCGCGGCAGGTGCCGCCCACGACCTGGGTGACGGCCACGCCGCCGCGCCGCATGCGGATGTTCTCGTAGCGCTTCAGCAGCGCGGGCTCGACCCGGGTGGCGAGCTCGGCGCGCCGGGCGTCGAGCGCGGCGGTGCGGGTCACGAACTCGGCCTCGCGCTGGACCAGGCCCTCGAGCTCCTCCTGGGCGCCGGCCTCCTTCTCGTCGAGCTTCTCCTGGAGCGCCTCGATGGACCGGGAGAGCTCCTCGGCCTGCGCGGCGAGGACCTTCACCTGCTCCCCGGCCGACTCGTTGGTCTTCTTGGCGATGTCGATCTCGCGGGAGAGCGCGGCGTACTCGCGGGGGGTGCGGATCTCGGCGAGGCGCCCCTCCCACTTCTTCACCTTGTCGCGCTCGGCGGCGATGGTCTGCTCCTGGCTGCGCTTCTCGCGCTCGACCGACGCCAGCCGGTCCTGCTCCGCCTGCCAGGTCTTGCGGACCCCCTCGACGCCGGCCTCTATCTCGGCACGGCGCCGGGGGACGGCGGCCGCCTCGGCCTTCACCTCGGCCGTCTCGATGTCGACCTGCTGCAGCTCCTCCAGCGCCTTCAGCTTCTCACGCAGCGACAAGGACGTCTCCTCGCTCGGTGGGCCGACCCGGGACCACCGGGTTGGGCCCACCAGGACTCGAACCTGGATCGAACCGGTTATGAGCCGGCCGCTCTGCCATTGAGCTATGGGCCCCCGGACCGCCTGGCCCCTTCCTTAGCACGGTCGAGGGCCCGGGGGCGTTCACCTAGTTCTCCACGAAGCTCTTCAGCCGCTTCGACCGGCTGGGGTGGCGCAGCTTGCGCAGCGCCTTGGCCTCGATCTGCCGGATGCGCTCGCGCGTCACCTCGAAGTCCTGCCCCACCTCCTCGAGCGTGTGGTCGGACTTCTCGCCGATTCCGAAGCGCATGCGCAGCACCTTCTCCTCGCGCGGCGTGAGCGTGGCGAGCACCTTCCGCGTCTGCTCGGCCAGGTTCATGTTGATGACCGCGTCGGACGGGGAGACGATGGCCTTGTCCTCGATGAAGTCGCCGAGGTGGCTGTCCTCCTCCTCGCCGATGGGCGTCTCGAGGGAGATGGGCTCCTTGGCGATCTTGAGGACCTTGCGGACCTTGTCGAGCGGCAGCTCCATCTTCTCGGCGATCTCCTCCGGCGTGGGCTCGCGCCCGAGCTCCTGCACCAGGTAGCGCGAGGTGCGGATGAGCTTGTTGATGGTCTCGATCATGTGCACCGGGATGCGGATGGTGCGGGCCTGGTCGGCGATGGCGCGGGTGATGGCCTGCCGGATCCACCAGGTGGCGTAGGTCGAGAACTTGTAGCCGCGCTTGTACTCGAACTTGTCGACGGCCTTCATGAGGCCGATGTTGCCCTCCTGGATCAGGTCCAGGAACTGCAGGCCGCGGTTGGTGTACTTCTTCGCGATGGAGACGACGAGGCGCAGGTTGGCCTCGACGAGCTCGGTCTTGGCACGCTCGGCGGCCCGCTCGCCCTCGGCGAGCGCCCGGTAGGTGCGGCGCAGGTCCTCGACCGGCAGCAGCGCCTCCTCCTCGACCCGCTGGATCTTGCGCTTGGCGGCGCGGATCAGCCGGTCGAGCTCCTCGACCCCCTCGGGCGCGAGCCCCAGGCGTCGGGCGGCCTTGCGCCCCGCGGCGTCGGTCTGGCGCGCCTCGCCGATGAGCCGGCGCAGCTCCTTCAGCGGCGCCCGGTGGTGCCGCTCCAGGTCGAAGAGCTCCCGCTCGGCCTCCTCCACCCGCTTGATGAGCCCCTTCAGCCGGGACACGATGCGGTCGATGGTCTTCCTGTTGAGCCCGATGTCCTCGAGGCTCTCGACCATCTGCCCCTCGAGCGCCTTCACCTCCTCGCGGATCTCGCGGCGCCGGGCGTCGGAGAGCTTCTTCTGCTCGAGGGTCTCCTTCAGCCGGGCCACGTCGCGCTCGAGCTTGGCGATGCGCTCGATGTGCTTCAGCACGAGCTCGACCTTGCGCTCCTCCTCCTTGGGGAGCGCCGGGACGGCGGCCTCCCCGTCGGCGCCCTCCGGGGCGGCCTCGTCGGCCTCCTCGACCTCGACCTCCTCCTCGGTCTCGGCCTCCGACTCGGAGGTGGACGCGTTCTCCTCCCCGGCGTCCTTGATGATCTCCCGGACGCGGATCTTGCCCTTCTTGAGCCGCTCGCCGAGCTCCTGGATCTCCATGATGGCGAGCCGGGAGGCCAGGACGGAGGTGAGGACCGACTTCTCCCCCTCCTCGATGCGCTTCGCGATCTCGACCTCGCCCTCGCGGGTGAGCAGCGAGACCGAGCCCATCTTGCGGAGGTACATCCGGACCGGGTCGTTGGACTTCCCGTAGCCGGCGTCCTCCTCCTCCTCCTTCTCCTCCTCGGTGGCCGCCTTGGCCTCGGGCTCGGGCGGCTTGTCCGGGAGCTTCATCTTCTTGGCGTCGTCCACCACCTCGATGTCGTGCTCGCCGAACATCGACATGACGTCGTCGATCTGGTCGGAGGAGACGATGTCGGACGGCAGCGCGTCGTTCACCTCCTCGTAGGTGAGGAAGCCCTTCTCGCGACCGCGCTCCATGAGCGCCTTGACCTCGGTGCGCTCGGTGACGTCGAGGTCGTCTCCCGCCTCGTCGTCGTCGTCGGCGGCGGTCTCGGCCTCGTCCTCGCCCTCGGCGCCCTCGACCTCTTCCTCGTCCTCGCCGAGCGCCTCGCGCTCCTCGGGGCTGAGGGCGCGCAGGCGCGCCTTCTCCTCGCGCGTGAGCTTCTTGCCGGGGACCTTGCGCTCGGGCTTGCCGTCGACGGGCCTCGCGCCCTTCGCCCCGCGGGCCGCGGCGGCGGGAGCCTTCTCGGGCGCGTCCTTCCGGGCCGGCTTCCCGGCCTGGGCCGCCCGGGCGGGCGCGACCTTCGCGTGCACGGCCCGGGCGGGCGGGGCCTTGGGCGGCGCCTTGCCCTTCGCGGAGGGCGCCGCCTTGCGGGGAGCCGCGGCCTTCTTCTCGGGCCGGTCCGGCTTCGCGGCCCGGGCCCGGGGCCTGGCTTCCTTCGGGGCCTGCTTCTTCGCCTTCTGCTTCTTCGTCATCTCGCGGGGCTCCTCCGGTTTCCCGGTCGGGCGTGGGTATCTCTAACGGGGCGGGCGGCGCCCATCTCGGGGTTTCGCGTCATGGCCGGCGGAGCTCCTCGCGGCGCCGCTCCAGATCCTGCCGGCGGCGCTGCAGGGTGAGCTGCTCCCGGGTGAGCTCCTCGGCCGGGGGCGCCCCCCCCCGGGCGACGAGCGCGAGCAGGCGGGACTGCTCCCGGCGGATGGCGTCCAGGCGGGCCTCGACCGCGGCACGGCGAAGCTCGCGCTCGGCGGCCTCCGGGCGGGGCGCGGCCGGGCCGGCCAGCGCCCGGACCCGCTCCACCGCGCGGGAGTCGGCGAGCGGAGCCAGCCGCTCCAGCAGGTCGGCGAGGGGGAGCGGATCCTGGCAGAGCGACCGGACCAGGTCGGCGAGGGGACCCTCCGGGAAGAGGCGGGCCAGGTCCTCCTCGGCGGCCACGCCGCCGAGCGACGGGTGCCCGGCCAGGATGCCGAGCGCGTCCACCGCCGGCCCGGGCAGGAGCACGGCCGCGCGGGGACCGGCGGGTGCGATGCGCGGGCGCCGGTCGGGTCCTGGAGTGGCGGGGCGCGACCGTCCCTGGATCTCGTCGCGGAGGGCGTGCAGGTCGAGCCCGATGCGGCGGGCGATGCGCTCCTCGAAGGTGGCGCGGGCGAGCCCCTCCGGCGCCAGCCGCACCAGCGGAGCCAGCTCGCGGACCGCGGCGAGCTTGGCCTCCACCGGCGCGTCGGCGGCGTCGCCGTGGCAGTGGCGCTCCTCGGCGCGGGCGATGAGGAAATCGGTGAGGGGGACGGCCGCGGCGAGGAGCGCGTCCACGCCCGGCTTGCCGTGGGCGCGGGCGAAGTCGTCCGGGTCGACCTTGCCGGCCTCCGACGGCAGCACCGCCACCTTGCCGGAGACGCCGGAGGGGAGCAGGACCTGGGCCGCACGGGCCGGCGCGGCGAGCCCGGCCTGGTCGCCGTCGAAGAGGATCACCACCTCGCGGCAGTCGCAGCGCTCGAGCAGCTCCACGTGCTCCGGCGTGAGCGCGGTGCCGCAGACGGCGACCGCGTTCCGCACCCCGGCCTGGTGGAGGCCGATCACGTCGAAGTACCCCTCCACCAGCACGGCGGAGCGCGTCTTCCGGATGGACTCGCGGGCCAGGTCGAGGCCGTAGAGGACCCGGCTCTTCTTGTAGAGCACGGTCTCCGGCGTGTTGATGTACTTGGCCCCCTTCTCGTCCCCCATGGCGCGGGCGCCGAAGCCGATGACCTGGCCGTCGATGGCGGCGATGGGGAACATGAGCCGGCCGCGGAACCGGTCGTACCCGCCGCGGTCGCTCTCCACCCGCAGGCCGGCCTTCTCCACCGCCGCGAGCGAGACCTCCTTCTGGGCCAGCCGGGGCGGCAGGTCGTTCCAGTCCGGCGCGGCGATCCCCAGGCGGAAGCGGCGGGCCTCCTCGTCGGACACGCCGCGGGAGGAGAGGTAGGCGCGGCCGGCCTCGCCGTGGGCGGTCCACAGGCGGGCCTGCCAGTAGCGCGCGGCGGCGTCGCAGGCGGCCAGCGCCTCGGCGCGCTCCTTGCGCCGGCGGCGGGCCTCGGCCGAGTCCTCGGAGGATTCCTCCGGTATCTCCACGCCGACCTCGGCCGCGAGCGACCTCACCACGTCCGGGAACTCCTTTCCCTCGAGCTTCTGCAGGAACTTGAAGACGTCGCCGTACTCGCCGCAGCCGTAGCACTTGAAGTGCTTGTCCTCCGGGTAGACGTGGAAGCTCGGCGTCCGCTCCCCGTGAAAGGGGCAGCAGCCCTTCCAGGTGCGTCCCGACCGCTGGAGCTCCACGTGGCGACCGATCACCGCCACCACGTCCGTCCGGTTCCGGATCTCCTCGATGGTGGAATCCGGGATCATTCCCGCCGGGTCGCGCCGCGGCCGGGGCTATCGCCCCGAGAGCCGCTGCTTGACGAGCTCGCTCACCACCTTGCCGTCCGCCCGCCCCTGCACCTCCGGCAGGAGCGCCTTCATCACCGCGCCCATGTCCTTCGGGCCCTGCGCTCCCACCCGTGCGATCACCTCGGCGACCTTGGCCTCGACCTCGGCCGCTGTGAGCTGCTGGGGCAGGAACTCCTGGAGGATGCGGATCTCGGCGTCCTCCTTGTCGGCCAGGTCGGGACGGTTCCCGGCCCGGTACTGCTCGACCGAGTCCCGCCGGCGCTTGATCTCCGTGGCCACGACGCCGAGGATGCCGGCGTCGTCGAGCGGCTTCATGAGCTCGATCTCGCGGTACTTGATGGCGCTCTTCAGCGCGCGCACGGTGTTCATGCGGAGCGCGTCCTTGGCCCGCATGGCCGCCTTCAGATCGTCGTCGAGCTTCTCGCGGAGCGCCATGGCGGGTCTCCCGGAGGCCAGGACTACCAGGTCTTCCGGGCCTTCTTCATCGCCCGCTTCTTCGCGGCCAGCGCCTTCTTCTTCCGCTTCACGCTGGGCTTCTCGTAGTGCTCGCGCTTTCGCACCTCGGAGAGGATCCCGGCCTTCTCGCAAGCCTTCTTGAAACGCTTCATGGCGTTCTCGAAGGACTCGCCCTCCTTGACTCGCACTCCCGTCATGCGCACCTCGCGCGGATACGACCGATAAAGGTTCTGGAAAGTCGTCAGGC
Source organism: Anaeromyxobacteraceae bacterium (assembly GCA_037443385.1). Taxonomy (GTDB): domain Bacteria; phylum Myxococcota; class Myxococcia; order Myxococcales; family Anaeromyxobacteraceae; genus CAIOAK01. The sequence goes on along the minus strand of JBBIOL010000004.1, from coordinate 4,644 downwards.
CGGGTGGCGACCCACCCGGCCCGGACGTTGGCTGAATGCGCTCGTTTAGGGGGAAACCCCCCGAGTGTCAAGGGCTTTCCGGACCCGTTGCCGGCGCGAGCCCGGGCGCCGTCCGTCGCGCCGCGACCGACCGCGCCGATCGGGTCCCGGGGCGCCGCTCCCCGGTCCGGGAGGATCAGGTCGGGTTCGGTGCCCCGCTCGACCCGCGGTGCGGCTTGCCGTGCCGGGCCTCGAGCACGGCGTAGACCTCGGAGGGGGTCACGTCGGCCGCGGCCAGGACCACGAACAGGTGGTAGAGGAGGTCGGCGGCCTCGTGGGCCAGGTGGTCCTTCGTGTCCTGGCCGGCGAGCAGCGCCTGGTGGGCCTCGTTCACCTCGTGGGCCTCCTCGGCGACCTTCTTGCGCGCCCGGGACGGGTTCCCGAGCAGTTCTCGCGTGTAGCTCCGCTCCCCGCCCGCCTCGGCCTTCCGCGACTCGATGGTGGCCCAGAGCCGGGCCAGGACCTGCTCGTTCGCCATGACGCCTCCGGGCGCCCTCAGGGCGCGGGATCGAAGCAGCTGCGCTTGCCCTCGTGGCACGCCGGGCCGGTCTGCCGCACCCGGTAGAGCACGGCGTCGCCGTCGCAGTCGGTGCGGACCTCGACGACCTCCTGCACGTGGCCGCTCGTGTCCCCCTTGCGCCACAGCTCGCGCCGGCTGCGGGACCAGTAGTGGGCCCGGCCGGTCCGGGCGGTGGCCTCGAGCGCCTCGCGGTTCGCCCAGGCCAGCATGAGGACCGTGCCGTCGAGCTCCTGAGCCACCACCGGGACGAGCCCGCGCTCGTCGAAGCGGATGACGGCGAGGGGCACGGCGACGGGGCCGGTCACGGGCGCACCGGGATGCCGCGCTCGGCGAGGAAGCGCTTCGCCTCCCCCACCGTGTGCTGGCCATCGTGGAAGATCGAGGCGGCCAGCGCCGCGTCGGCGAAGCGCAGCCCCTCGGCCAGGTGCTCGAGCGACCCCACCCCGCCGGAGGCGATGACCGGTACCCCCACCTCGCCGCAGACCCGCTCGAGCAGCTCCAGGTCGTAGCCGGCGCGCGTTCCGTCCCGGTCCATGCTGGTGAGCAGGATCTCGCCCGCCCCGCGCCGGGTCACCTCGCGGCACCAGGCGATTCCCTCCCGGCCGGTGGGACGCGAGCCGCCGGCCACGTGCACTTCCCATTCGGTGGGGCGTTTCCCGGCGCGGCGCTTCACGTCCACGGCCACCACCAGCGCCTGCGCGCCAGCCACGGCGGAGAGCCGGTCGACGAGCTCCGGGTCGGCCACCGCCGACGAGTTCACGCTCACCTTGTCCGCGCCGGCGCGGAGCAGCGCGACGAAGTCCTCCTCGCAGCGCACCCCCCCGCCCACGGTGAGCGGGGCGAAGACGCGCGCCGCGGTGCGGGAGACGAGGTCGAGCAGGGTTCCCCGGTTCTCCAGGGTGGCGGCGATGTCGAGGTAGGTGACCTCGTCGGCACCCTGCGCGTCGTAGCGCTGGGCCGCCTCGACGGGGTCGCCGGCGTCGCGCAGGTGGAGGAAGTTCACCCCCTTCACCACGCGTCCGCCCTTGACGTCGAGGCAGGGGATGATGCGCTTGGCCGGCACGGATCGATCCTAGCCTTCCGCCACGGCCAGCGCCTCGCCGAGATCCAGCCGTCGCTCGTAGAGGGCCTTCCCCACGATGACCCCGGCCAGCCCGGCCGCCTTGCAGGCCGCCAGGTCGGCCAGCGAGGCCACCCCGCCGCTCGCCACCACCGGCACGCCGGCGGCCGCCTGGAGGCGCGCCGCGCCCGCGGCGTCCACGCCGGTGAACATCCCGTCGCGGGCCACGTCCGTGTACTCGACGAGCGTCACGCCGGCGCCGGCCACCCGCCCGGCGACGTCGGCGGCCGGAAACCCGGTCCCCTGCTCCCAGCCGGCCACCTTCACCTCCCCGTCGCGCGCGTCGATGCCGGCGACCACGCGGCCCGGGAAGCGGCGGCAGGCGTCCGCGACGAGGTCGAGCCGCTCCACCGCCGCGGTCCCGAGCACGACGAACCGGACCCCGATCGCGATGGCCTGCTCGACCGCCTCGATCGAGCGCAGGCCCCCGCCCAGCTCGACCTCGACGCCGGTGGCCACGATGGCCCGGACCACGTCGGTGTTCACCGGGTGCCCGGCCCGGGCCCCGTCGAGGTCCACCACGTGCACCCGCCGGGCGCCCGCCCTGCGGAAGGCCTCGGCGAACTCGGCCGGACGGTCGGAGTAGACGGTGCGGGTGGCGAAGTCGCCCCGGGAGAGGCGCACCACCTTGCCGTCCATGAGGTCGATGGCGGGGATGACGAGCATGCTCAGAGCCTCACGAAGCGATCGAGGAACGCCAGGCCCACCGCCTGGCTCTTCTCCGGGTGGAACTGGACCGCGAAGAGGTTCTCGCGGGCCAGCCCGGCGCAGAAGGGGCGGCCGTGCTCGGCCACGAGCTCGACCCCCCCGGCGTCGGCGGGGGCCGCGAACGAGTGGGCGAAGTAGACGTGCTGGCCGTCGAGCGGGGCGAGGAGCGGGTGGCGCGACCCCACCGCGCGCACCGGCGACCACCCGATGTGGGGCAGCTTGACGGTGGCGGGGAGCCGCGAGACCGTGCCCGGGAGGATTCCCAGGCCCCGGGCGCCACCGGCCTCCTCCCCGCGCTCGAAGAGGACCTGGAGCCCCACGCAGATGCCGAGCATGCGCGCGCCGCCGGCGAGCGCCTCCCGGAGGGCGTCGGCCACCCCCGAGGCCCGCATGGCGTCGGCGCAGGCCGGCATGGACCCCTGGCCGGGCACCACCACCCGCCCGGCGCGGCGGACCACGTCGGGATCGCGGGTGACGGCCACCTCGGCGCCCACCTCCCGCAGCGCGTTCTCCACCGACCGGAGGTTGCCCGCCCCGTAGTCGACGAGCGCGACCGCGCCTCGGCTCACAGCACGCCCTTCGTGGACGGGATGCCGTCCCCCTCGCGGCGCAGCGCGGCCCGCAGGGCCCGGGCGGTGGACTTGAAGATGGCCTCGACCACGTGGTGCAGGTTCCGCCCCTGGCGCACGTTCACGTGGAGCGTGATGCGGGCGTGGTTTACGAGCGCCTGGAAGAAGTCCTGGGTCAGGTCCACGTCGTAGGCGCCGATGAAGCGCTTCCCGGAGGGAAGCCGGGCGTTCCAGGTGAGGTGCGGCCGGCCGGACAGGTCGACCACCGACTCGACCAGTGCCTCGTCGAGCGGCACGACCGCGTGCCCGTAGCGCGCCAGCCCGGCCTTGTCGGCGGTGGCCTGCCGCAGCGCCTCGCCGATGGCGATGCCCACGTCCTCGACGGTGTGGTGGGCGTCGACGTGCAGGTCCCCGGCGGCCTTCACCGCGAGCGAGAGGCCGCCGTGCCGCCCGAGCTGGTCGAGCATGTGGTCGAAGAAGGGCACCCCCGTGGCGGCGCTCACCGCGCCGCCGTCGAGGGAGAGCGCGACGTCCACGTCGGTCTCCCGGGTCCTCCGGGCCACCGCGCCCCGACGGGAGGGGGTCTTCGCGCCGCGGGCCTTGCGAGCCGCCATGATCAGCTCCTCCGCGCCCGGGGGCGCGACCTCGGTCCCGGCAGGCGGACCCGCACCGCGCGGGCGTGCGCCTCGAGCCCCTCGGCAGCCGCCAGCGCCTCGACCACCGGGGCCAGCGCCGCCAGCGACCGGTCGCTCATCTCGACCACGCTCATGCGTCGCCGGAAGGTGGCCACCGACAGCGGCGAGGCGAAGCGCGCGGTCCCCGCGGTGGGGAGCACGTGGCTCGGGCCGGCCACGTAGTCGCCGATGGCCTCCGGCGTCCGGCTGCCCACGAAGACCGCCCCGGCGCGGGAGAGGCGCGGGACGAGGCGCGCCGCGTCCTTCACGAGCAAAACGAGGTGCTCCGGCGCGAACTCGTCGGCGAGGCGGACCGCCCGGGCGAGCCCCCGGGCCACCACCACCGCGCCGCGCTCGACGATGGACCGCCGGGCGATCTCCTCGCGGGGGAGGCCGGCCAGCTGGCGCGCGACCTCGGCCTGCACCTTCCGGGCGAGGGTCTCGCTGGTGGTGACGAGCACCGCGACGGCCCGCACGTCGTGCTCGGCCTGGGCGAGGAGGTCGGCGGCGGCCTCCCCGGGCCGTGCCCCGGCGTCGGCCAGGACCAGCACCTCGGAGGGGCCGGCGATCATGTCGATGTCGACGGTGCCGAAGACCATGCGCTTGGCCGCGGCCACGTAGGCGTTCCCCGGCCCGCAGATCTTGTCCACGGCCGGGACGGTGGCGGTCCCGAAGGCGAGCGCCGCCACCGCCTGCGCGCCGCCGATGCGGAAGAGCCGGGAGACGCCGGCGACGTGGCAGGCGGCCAGCGTCCAGGCGTCCACGTCCCCGGTGCGGCGGTCGGCCGGTGAGACCGCCACCACGTCGCCGACGCCGGCCACCCGGGCCGGGATGGCGGTCATGAGCACGCTCGACGGGTAGCGCGCCGTGCCGCCCGGGACGTAGAGCCCCACGCGGCCGAGCGGCCGGGAGACCTGGCCCAGGCGCGCCCCGGCCCGGTCACGGTGCACGGGGACGACCGCGTCGGTCTCGCGCCGGTGGAAGGCCTCGATGCGGGCCGCCGCCGTACGGAGC